>CAYQOJ010000287.1:0-3854 GCA_964419105.1 uncultured Methylococcus sp. | reverse complement strand
GACCCACGCCAATCGTGGTTCGTCAGAACACGAGGGAAGACGATTGATTGCTGATATCAGCGATTCCAGTACAACCGGTTCGACGAAAATCCGGAGTACCCTTGGCGTTCTCAGCTGTTAGCTGATGGTTGTGATCGCGTGGGGAGGGAGAAGCTGTGATTTCGTCTCGCGAAAAGGAAGCATCCTTTTGGAGATACCTCATCATACGCTTGTGGGGTCAGTTTCGCTATGGCTAATCGTCAAGAAGACGAATCTGTTTCACTTCAGGCCATTAATTCGCCTGCGTTTTCGTCGGGATTTTATCTTCTGGATTCTTTTTGGGGATTTCAAACGAGTCGGCGCGGATCGGAAACTGGGATTTCGAGCACGAAATCGCATGATCCCCTTATAGATCTCAAACCAGAGCACAGAAACGGGCGCACCTGCCATGGCCCAAAGTATCCCTTCGCGACTGGGCGGCATGAAATGGAAAAGGGATCGGGCCAGGGGGTAATAAAGGGCGAGCGCCAAGGTCAACAAGGTTCCTCCGACGACCCACCACAAAGCGATATTTCGGATACATAGAGAGTGAAATACGCTCTCTGACCAGGACCGGTTAACCAAAAGAAGCGCAAGATTTCCAAATACCAGACTGGCAAAAGTCAGCCCCCGCACCGCATCTTCGGGGTATCCGGTCATGACCCCATAGCCGTAAACGCATGCGGTTGAGATGAATACGAGAAGACCTTGAAACAGCGCGATAGCAAAGAGTCGCGATTCAAAAAGCCGAGCGCCCGCTTTCCGAGGGGCGCGCTTCATGATGCCTGATTCGTCAGGCTCCACTTCAAACACCACTGAGCAGGCTGGATCAATGATCAGTTCAAGAAATACGATATGGATAGGCATGAGGACGTTGGTCCACGTCTTATGGGTGAATGATTCCAGAATCAAGGGAAGAAGACTGATCCCTGCGATCGGTAGATGCACCGCAATGATGTAGGCCATGGCCTTGCGGAGGTTGTCATATATCCGACGGCCCATACGGATGCCCTCGACCATCGCATCAAAGGCATCATTGAGCAGGACCAGGTCCGATGACTCCCGCGCTACTTCAGTCCCCCTAAGGCCCATGGCAATTCCAATGTTGGCTGCTTTGAGAGCCGGGGCATCATTCACGCCATCACCGGTCATGGCCACAATATCGCCTCTTGCTTTGAATCCTTGAATGATTCTGAGCTTTTGCTCGGGAACGACACGAGCAAAAATGCTAATGGCGGGAAGGGCGGATTCAAGGCTCTTATCCGTCATCCGTGACAGCTGCTCGCCTGTCACTGTATTACCCGCTTCAAGGCCGATCTGGCGAGCGATGTTTTGGGCCGTTACGGGATAATCGCCAGTGATCATGACGACCCTTATGCCTGCGCTCCGACATAACTGGACCGCTTCAGGCACCTGAGGGCGGATCGGATCCTCAAAACCAATCAATCCGATGAATTCAAACGGAAACGCATGCTGAATGTCTGGAACGCCCTGAGACATGGCGCGAGCCACTCCAAGGACTCGAAGACCTCGCTCAGCCATTCGATTGATATCGCCCCGTATGGCCCGGGCCTTTTGTTTTGGGAGGTGGCACAAATCCATGATGGCCTCAGGTGCCCCCTTTGTCGCAACAACGTAGGCCTCCGCATGGGGTTCAGATGCCCAAAGGCAGGACATGGCAAGAAGCTCTTTCGATAAGGGATACTGTTTTTCAAGTCGCCAAGTCTGATGAATATGATCTGCTGCATAGGTTTTCCCCACAGACATTAATTCACGTTCCATAGGGTCAAAGGGGTCTGGCTGACTCGCGAGCACTGCTGTTTCAATCAGTCGATGCTGAGATTCGGGTATTTCTTGAGTCAGTTGATCTCGCTCGAGCATTTCACCGTTGCTGCAAAGCATTCTGAGTTGCATCCGGTTTTCCGTCAGCGTTCCCGTTTTGTCGGTACAGATGACCGTGGCGGATCCCAGGGTTTCGATTACATGGTTTCGGCGGGTCAGGATTTTGACCTTTGAGAGTCGATAGGCACCCATCGCAAGAAATATGGTCAAAACCACCGGAAATTCTTCGGGAAGAATGGCCATGGCCAGTGTCAACCCCGATAGAGTGCCACCCAGCCAATCCTGATGCATCAGACCCAAGCCCAAGGTGACGCAAAGGCAAAGGACGAAGCCGATCCCGGCCAAGCGCCCAACCCATAAACCGGTCTCTTGTTCAAGCGCCGTGGCAGTGGATTCTATGTTGCTAAGGCTAGCTCCAATCTTGCCTAACTCAGTCAAACTGCCCGTTTCGGTGACTTTCGCGCTCCCTTGGCCCGATACCACGAGAGTGCCTGAATAGAGATAGGGCTGATCATCGCCTCCTGGGATCTGTCGTGACGTGCCGGGTTCCCAGTTCGCTTTTCGGACCGGCATGGATTCGCCGGTGAGTAAGGATTCATCAACAGAGAGGTGCGTACTTTCAATCAGTGTGGCATCAGCGCATATCCGGTCACCTTCAGCGACTAACATGAGATCCCCGGGCACAAGGTCGCGGCTATCAATGCTGATCTTCCTTCCGTCGCGGATTACGCATGATTTTGGGCTGGACAGATCGCGAAGGGCGTCAAGGGCGCGCTCGGTTTTCACCTCCTGATAGAGCGCAATCAGGATAATGACCTGAACAAATCCCAGAAGGACAATGGCTTCCTGAGGCTCTCCGAGAAGGTAATAGATGCCCCCGCAAGCGAGGAGCAGCAGTAACATGGGCTCTTGGAGGACATGGAGAAGTATTGCCCAGAATCCTTTCTGTTCCGATTCAGGTAATTCGTTACGACCGAAGTCCCGGAGAAGGTCACTCGCACGCTGATCTGAAAGACCCTCCAGCGATGAATCGAATGGCGCTGACCTATTTCTTGTGTCTAGACTTGTTTTTCGTTTCATTTCACTGGGGGCGAGCCATGCCGGTAATTCGAGGGTTCAGGCGCTATGGCGCAATTCGCATGGGGATGGCAATGTTTCTTGGTGGACTAGGTCTCCTCATCATCCAACCCTTTCTTGCCTCACTGATGTGGGCAACGGTCCTTTCGATTCTATGCATGCCGATTCATGATTGGCTCTTGGTACGAATACCCCATCAGAAGTCACTGATCCCCATTGTGCTCATCGTCTTGGGGGCTGGACTACTTGTTGGGCCAGTTTTTTGGGTGCTGATGCGATTTCAGGAGGAGGTATTCCTGGCCTACCAGCTGGTGGCCGAAGTCGCTCCGTTCCAAGCCCTTGAGTTGTGGAACCGGCTTAAGGATATTCCAATTATCGGGGGAGTGATGACGGAGATGAGGGATGCCTTCCCATTGGAGGCGCATGATTTGATGGGGGCAATCCGAAAAATTCTGCCTCAGCTGGGACTTGGAATTCGAGCCCTTTTTGTTGGGTTGACAGACCAGGTCCTCCAGTTATTCATCACACTGCTTGCCCTCTATTTTTTTCTTCGTGATGGTTCCCGACTGATGGGGCAACTTCGCGAGGGATTGTTGCCGCTCTTGGGAGAAGATCTGGGACCCTATTTCGAAGGGGTTGAAAACACGGTTAAAGCGGTCAGTGTGGGTATTTTTGGCAGTGCGATGATCCAGGGATTCATCGCGTCAATCGGCTATTTGATCTTTGGTCTCAAAACGCCTCTGCTGCTTGGCGTTCTTTCAGCCATTTGCTCGCTCGTGCCGCTAGTGGGGGCATCCATCGTCTGGGGGCCTTTGGTTTTCCTCTTGATTCTCCAAAGTCAGATGGGCGCTGCCTTGGGGCTTACCCTTTGGGGGCTCTTGGTCGTCCATCCTGTGGATAATATTCTTCGACCTTGG
>CAYQOJ010000286.1:0-3856 GCA_964419105.1 uncultured Methylococcus sp. | reverse complement strand
TGCTGCGCATTGGCTGCCGTCATGACCGATGCAACACAGGGGGCCCCGTTGAAGGTACAGTTGCTGAGAACAAAGGTGGGATCCAGAACTCCAGTCCCATTGAAACCCAGCTTGATCACAGAATTGGCGGCAACACCCGAACTCCAGCTCGGGGAGGTTAAGGTATAGGTGCCGGTGCTGGCGTCATAAGTGGCCGATGCGTTCCAGAAAGAAGCGGCAGCAGCCTCTTTCCCAAGGCTAGGGGACTGGAAGCTCAAGGTCCAAGGGCCACTGACAGCGCTAGGAACCCAAACATCCACTTCGCCGGTGTATCCTGCCCAACTGTCTTGTGGTGTCCCCCAGGTGCTTTGAGCACTGACAATCACCTGAGCTGCGGTTGCCGGAAGCGTTGCTGCATGCGGTGCAAAGGTCGCACTCATCAACATACCCAGAGGCAAAAGCCGAGCGAAAGGCTTTGAATGAATAATCGTCATAAATTTTTCCCTCAATCGAAGTTCATCGGTGATTCAAGGAACCTGTTTCCTTCGAACCGATGGAGAGAATCTAGGGGGGACCAAGACGAGATTCCAATGAATGATTCACAAGTCAGCTATGCAAGAAATTAATCTTCGTTCCGTGGACCTCAATCTCCTGACCATCTTTGAGGCGGTCTTTGAGGAATGCAGCCAGATCAAGGCCTCAGAGCGCCTTGGCATGACCCAGCCGGCCATCTCCCATGCAATGGCCCGACTTCGCCATCTTATGGATGACCCGCTTTTTATAGTGCGGGGCAGGACATTGACCCCAACCCCACGCAGTGAGGAACTCTATGTCCGCGTGCATGAAGCGCTTGCATTAGTTCGGGATGAGCTGCAACGAAAGCACGCTCTGGATCTTGAAAACAGCCAGCGCACCTTCGTCATCAGCATTAGTCATGGTGCAGGAACCGTCAGTGGCCCCCACTTTCTGAGCGCTTTTCGTGAAGCCGCGCCCAACGCGCGACTGGTTATCCGCCATGTCGACCCTGAAGAAGAAATCCCGCAAATGCTGCGTGATCAACGTCTTGACTTGGCCTACCACCACTTCCGCCTGGACGATCCGATGCTGGAACACGTTGCCGCCAACACGCATGAAATCGTCATGGTGGTTTCAAATAATCACCCCAGAATCCGGGAAACGCCCACCCTGGAGGACTTCCTGAAGGAACATTTTGTGACCGTGCATGAGCCACTCGTCAGGGTTGAGAATGATTCCCTTGAACTTGAACGTTTCCTTAAAAAACTTGCCGCTCTCACTACTCTGGAAATTCCCTCGGCAAGCCAGCTTCCCCTTTATGTTGAATCCAGTGATTTAGTGGGCATTACCAGCAGAAATCTGGCTCGGTGGATGTGTCAACACTACAACATTCGTCCTTTTGCCCTGCCCATTTCGGTCCCACCGGTTGCGAGCTATCTTGTCTGGCATCGTGAGCGCGATGGAGATGTCACGCACCAATGGTTCCGCGAAACCTTTCTCCAGACCCTCCAGAAATTCGGCACCTAGTCGATCCTTCGCATTCAAAACATCCGCTGGATGCACCGCTTCTGTACGCGCCCTTATTCGCTATATGAATATCTTTCTAATCTTTTATTCTTTCTGATTTTCTTAGTCGATTGCTAGGATTTGCCCTAAGCCGGATCGTGGTCGGACCCACGTCCTGTGCTACCGGATGGATCTTCAAGCTAAACCGAAATCGACTATGCCCCATTCAAAAACACCCCTAAGCGATACCGACGTTCGTAAGGTTCTTAACGCTATCAAGGGGCTCCGTTTTGGTTCTGTGGAAATCACCGTCCATGAAGGACGCATCGTCCAGGTTGAACGGAAAGAGAAGATTCGCCTGAACATCAGCCTCAAGGATCTGGACCCAGAGGCTTCGGGCGAGGGTAATAAAGCCTGACTCATTCGCTGCGTGCCGACCCTAAAGCGGGAGGCCAGGTACCGATAACAACCCGCAACCGACCCTGAACTTCAGGGAGGTGCAACAACAAATTTTGACCAATCTCAGCCTTACTGGGGGACGCTTTCATGAGAAAAACAAAACTGGCTTTGCTGGTAGCTGCAAGTACAGGTTCTGCCCTGCTTGCGGTATCACCCGGCGCTTTTGCACTCACCGAGGGGGAACGCCTCGAACGCCTTGAAAAGACGCTTCAGAAACTGGAGCAACGCCTCGAAGCCTCTGAATCCGAAAACAAGGCTCTTCGGACTGAACTCAGCAAAAGCGATCATGGTGCCAAAGCCAAAGGCGGTAAATCTTCGGGTCATCTGGCAACGGAAGATACCGGCAACTCATCCCCAGCCACCGCCCTCTCTGGCAAACCGATTACGCAGAGTGAGTACAAGGCGCTCGATACCAAGGTCAAGCTTCTTGAGAGAAAGTTTGAAGTCGAAAAGGAAGTGACCGATAACGCCCGAAAGTCCGCAGCCAAGGTTGACGTCGGCCAAAATGGTTTCAAGATTGGAACCGCGGATGGCGACTGGCAGCTGCGCCTGCGCGGCTTCATTCAGGCCGACTTCGCAGGCTTCCTGAATGACAATCTGCCCGGTAACGGCACCGGCGTTGGCTGGGACAATACCCTCGGCGCCAACGGTGCGCCAATCACCTATTATCCGAACGGTTTGGCATCAGACCGTTTCCAGATCACTCGCGCGCGGGTCCAGTTTGCAGGTACGATCGCAAAGTACACCGACTTCCTGATCGCTGAAGACTTTGGCCAGGGTCAGGCGCGTCTGTTTGATGCCTGGGCGGATTTCCACTACTACCAGCCCCTGAGTTTTGCCTTCGGTAAGATGAAAGGTCCTCAGGATCTTGAACGCCTTCAGACCGCGACAAACCTTGTGTTTGATCAGCGCGGTTACCCCACCCAGCTCTCAGCCAACCGCCAGGTCGGTGCCATGGTCCACGGTGAGTTTGGAGGACCCGGCTTTGATACCAAGTACGTTTCGAACATCTCGCACTCGAATGAGTTTTTCTCCTATCAGGCGGGTATCTTTAACGGCAGCTTCGATAATCAGGCGGTTCAGAACTCAGACACCACCAACTTTAGCCAGAAGGAATACGCAGGCCGCATTTTTGCGCACCCTTTCCGCAGCGTGGATTTCGAACCGATCCAGCGCCTCGGCATCGGCTTTGCGGGTAACTACACTGATTGGAATCAGGTTCAGGGCCTTTCGAGTGCACCCCTTCAATCGATGGGTCAATCCAACATCCTGACCTATTCTGCAGGCGTGGTAGTCCCCAGCACGCGTTATGGCAATACCACGCAGACAACCGGTATCTTTACCGGCAACGGCGGTTCGCCGACCGCAACAGGTGGTGCGGTTCCGGATCCCAAAACGATCACGATCTCAAACGTCAACACGGTCTACAGCGGCGCCATGCTGAATGGCGGCCAGTACCATTTGGCCCCTCAGGGTTACTGGTACTACGGTCCCTTCGGTCTGATGGCAGACTGGACACTCAGCCAACAGGAGCTTTCGGTCACTCAGAGCACCGTGGCTACCACCACCTCGCAGGCCGATATCAATCCGCAGGCCACAGGAACCCTGACCCAGGGTACGACTGCACTGCCGGGCTATCGTGCGATTACACAGACCGTAAACGCTACTCAGCCAGCACCGATTGCGAACAAAAGTCAGACCAACACGGCGTGGCAAGCACAGCTTTCCTATGTCGTGACAGGCGAGGAAAACACCTATTGGCAGATCAAGCCGACCAAGGCGTTTGATCCCTTTAACGGCAACTGGGGTGCACTTCAGTTGGGATTCCGCTGGACGGAGCTCAACATCGACCAAAGCACGTTCACCAACTACGGTAGTGCAGCCAATCCCCTGTATC
>CAYQOJ010000285.1:1967-3864 GCA_964419105.1 uncultured Methylococcus sp. | reverse complement strand
AAAGATAAATTTAAAGGTTGTTTTGTCAGTTGCAATAAATTTTCTGTTAAATTTGACGATGCAAGTCAGGAACAGCTTGAACATCTGTACCATTTAGGACACGCAGGCGTTGAAGCTACAAAAAAAGTTCCAAATAAGAAAATTGACAATAAGAATGAGACGCAAACAATCGACAAAACAAACGACACCGCTGGCGAGTAACACAAACAAGGTTAACGCATGGGCAGGTGTGCAATTAGGAATAAAACCGTTCCTAATCGATGACATCTTCAGGCAGCCTACAAAGGAATGGCTCGATACAACTACAATCGAGTACATACCTTTTCAGACTTTTGACCTTTGGCAGTTAGATCGGATTCAGGCAATAACGACAAATTCACCCACTACAAGCGCTATAATTCAACAAAAGGTTAATTATTCTGTCGGGGATGGATTTTATGTCGTTCCAGCGGCTACAATGTCAATGTTGACATCATTAAGACAACAGATAATCGACAAACAACAAATAACTTTAGAACAGGAACAGGAATTAAACGAATTTTTAACTTCAGTCAACGCCGAAAATGAAAATATTGAAGAGTTTACGAGCAAAGTTATTAACGATTTTTGTTCGTTTGGGAATGCGTTTATTGAACTAACTAAAATTAAGGTCGGTAAAACGCTAAAATACACGATGCGACTGCTACCGATTATGTGGTGCAGACCAAAAAAAGCCGCAGAAGATGAAATTTACCCGACTCATATCGGGATAAGTAGCGAATTTGAACAGCACTATTGGACGACACCTAAAAAACCTTATGAACTTCCGATATTCCCGACCTTTGAAAAGATAGACGGCGTTGAAAAATCGGTTGTACACCTTAAAAATTACGAACCAACCTTGACATATTGGGGCGTTCCTGATTGGATAAGCGCGAAAATCTGGGCAGAACTTGAGTACAGAATACCAAAATTTAATCAAAGCAAATTTGAAAACGGTTTTACACCGTCCGCAATAATATCTTTATTTGGATCTACTAATCAAGAGGAAGCCGAAACCTTAGTAAGGGCGATGAAGGACTGTTTTACAGGTACAGGTAATAATTCTAAAATGTTTATTCAGGCATTAAGGGACGAAACTTACAAAGCCGATGTACAAATATTAGAAAGTAAAAACGATGGCGAGTTTGCTAAACTTCAGGAACTATCACAAACGGCGATTATTTCCGCGCACAGGTGGACACATAGTTTAACAGGATTAAGAACGTCAGGCAGTTTAGGAACTAATCAACAAATCAGATCAGAATTTGATATTGTTTATAATACTGTTATTCGACCAATACAAAGATTGTATTTAACAAAGTTTTTGAATCCAGTTATACAGGATGCCGCCGCTTTTTTTGGCAAAGATTGGTCAAATATGGCTTTGGATATTGCAAAACCGATGCCCGTTTCATTTGCTGGAGATCTGGATATAAAAACAGTTCTGACTATTGACGAACAACGCGCAGAAATTGGATTCCCTCCACTTCAAAACCCTATTGTATAATGTTTACTTTGATTAAGCCGCAGGAAGTTGTAAATAGTGGAATATATCGAGCCGCACCGACTAACGCAAGGTTTGATATTAACATTATTGCGCCGCATATTGCAAGCACTGAAGAACGTTTTTTAATTCCCTTGTTAGGCGATGCTTTGTATCAAGATATGGTCGCACAACAAAACCCAGCGGTAAGTAATTATAACCCTGATGCGGGCGCACTCGTTGACAAGTTTATACCTCCAGCGCCAGCGGCATACGAAACACTCTGGGAACGTTACCTTTTGCGTTATACGGCCTATTGTGTTTACTACGAGGTTTTGCCTTATGTCACGTTTCAGGTTGCGAGTAAGGGAATATTTGTCAATGATTCCGAGT
>CAYQOJ010000285.1:0-1957 GCA_964419105.1 uncultured Methylococcus sp. | reverse complement strand
CAGTCTGGCAATGACTCAATACGTAGAGAAGAAACGTCTTGAAAAACCTCACCATGGCACGATCCAAGGGGTTACAAAGAACCCTCAGATGCTGATGCCTAAAACATTTGCGGTCTACAGCCGTGCGGGGGTGCCAAAATAAATGAAGAACAACACAAATGGTATTGGCGTGGATACAACGATGCAAAAGATAGATAATTTAAAAGAAATTATTTTAAATTACCTTTGCAAAAATAAAACAGATTATCCTTTATTTGACTATAAAACAAAATGCCCGTGCGACGAGTGCGACGACTGTGGCTGCGGCGCTAATCCTTACATGTGCAATTATTATTCTATTTACGGGGTATATTGTAACACGTGCAAAAATAAAAGAAATCCATCAACCAATATAATTTTCTACCGATGATCTATTATACTATTATTAAACAAACGGCAGGCAATGTCGTTATTGCAGACAGCGCGACAAATTTAATTTTGTTTTCCTTTGTTAATGTTAATGCCTTAGAGGTAAAAAACAATGACGAGGTAATAGTTAAATTTGGTTTTAACCAATGGAAATCTATTTTTGCCAGTCAGGTTAAATTTACACAAGTTGAGCCAAACGCAGCGCAACCGTTTACAGGAGATTCTTATGACCTCATAAATTTGTTATCGAGCTCTTTTTTTTTTGAATTAAGCGGCGGAGGTAGTCAAAATTTAACTCAAGTCTTGACTGTTGGTAATTCGGCTGGTAACCTTGATATTTTAGATGTTGATAAATTAGATTTCAATACCGGAACTACTGACACGGCTGGCGAAGGTCAATTTGTTTGGAATAACGCAGATGGAACGCTTGATTTAGGTTTTAAAGGTGGCAACACGATTTTAAATGTAGGTCAGCAAAATATAATAAGGGTTGTAAATAAAACAACTCCTTTGGTGCCGCTAACAAAAGCAGGTTATCAAGCTGTAATCGTTAGCGGTGCGACAGGGCAAAGGTTATCCGTTAAACTTGCAAAGGCTAATAACGACGCAAATTCTGCGGGTACGCTTGGTTTAGTTTGTGAAAATATCGCAGTTAATCAAGAGGGGTTTATAACTACAGTTGGTTTAGTTCGCAAAATAAATACAACAGGTGCTCTGCAAGGCGAAACATGGAACGATGGAGATATTTTATATTTAAGCCCGACTGTTTTTGGTGCTATTACTAATGTAAAACCAATTGCTCCACAACATACTGTTGTTGTTGGTTATGTAGAATATGCACATGCTATAAATGGTAAAATATATGTTAAAATAGATAACGGGTATGAGCTAAACGAATTGCACGATGTAGCATTCCCTACAACACCTGCGAATAATGAATTATTAACGTATAATTTTGCAAATCTTAGGTGGGAAAATAAAGCGCAGTTTGAAACTATACAATTAGCTTGCAGTGATGAAACCACAGCATTAACGGCTGGTACGGCGAAAGTAACATTTAGGATGCCTTATGCAATGCGATTAAGTTCTGTAAGAGCAAGTTTGACAACGGCACAAGCTTCTGGTTCTATTTTTACCGTAGATATTAACGAAAGTGGAACTTCTATATTAAGTACAAAACTAACAATAGACAATACAGAAAAAACATCTACAACGGCTGCCACGCCAGCAGTAATTTCGGATTCAGCACTGGCGGACGATGCAGAAATCACAATCGACATCGACCAGATTGGAGACGGAACAGCAAAAGGTTTGAAGATAACTTTAATAGGTACAAGGTCATGATAATTAACCCTTACATATTTGTTTCCGTCGATCCTGACGCGCAGGCATTTTTGACCGCCACAGGAATAACAGACGCAACAATCTCGGCTGCTATCAATACGCTTGTTTTAGATTTAAAAGGTAATAATCTCTGGGCGAAGATGACCGCCATTTACCCTCTGGTAGGTGGTACATCCACGACTCACAAATTTAACCTTAAAAATCC
>CAYQOJ010000284.1:0-3869 GCA_964419105.1 uncultured Methylococcus sp. | reverse complement strand
CACCCAGACCCCTCTCCTGAACGCCATCGGCGATCCAGCTGACCTTCGCGAACTTTCTGCTGAGCAGCTTCCCACTCTGGCGAGCGAGTTGCGTGAATATTTGCTGCACAGCGTCAGCCAGTCCGGCGGGCACCTGGCTGCAGGCCTGGGTACTGTCGAATTGACGATCGCCCTTCACTACGTCTTCAACACACCCGATGACAAGCTGGTATGGGACGTCGGCCACCAGGCCTACCCACACAAGATCCTGACTGGTCGACGCGATCGAATGCCGACGATTCGTAAACAGGACGGACTTTCGGCTTTCCCCTGCCGAACGGAAAGTCCCTACGATACTTTCGGTGTAGGCCATTCCAGTACCTCCATTAGTGCAGCACTCGGCATGGCCATCGCCGCGGGACTGCAGGGCCGGGATGCGCATGCCGTTGCAATCATTGGAGACGGCGGCCTCACAGGCGGTATGGCCTTTGAAGCCTTGAATCATGCTGGCGCACTTGATGCCAATCTTCTTGTCATTCTCAATGACAACGAGATGTCCATTTCGCCCAACGTCGGGGCGATGAATAACTATCTCGCCAAACTCCTTTCAGGTCGTTTCTATTCAACCATCCGTGAAGGCAGTAAGCAGCTGCTTAAGAATCGGATGCCCACGGTGTGGGAACTCGCCCGCCGTGCGGAAGAGCACGTCAAAGGAATGGTGGCACCGGGAACTCTGTTTGAAGAACTCGGCTTCAACTACATTGGCCCCATCGATGGTCATGATCTCGACACGCTGGTAACGACCCTCAGAAACCTTCGAAACACCAACGGCCCAAGATTTCTGCACATCGTCACCAAGAAAGGCAAAGGCTATCTGCCCGCTGAAAAGGATCCGGTGGCCTATCATGGTGTCGGCACCTTTGATCCAAGCAAAGATCACCTGCCAAAAGCCAAGCCCAGCACACCGAGCTACACCGAAGTCTTTGGTCAGTGGCTTTGTGACATGGCCGAAAAGGATCCCCGCCTGCTTGGGGTTACCCCGGCCATGCGTGAAGGTTCGGGTCTGGTTGAATTTGAAAAGCGCTTCCCTGATCGGTATTTTGATGTGGGTATCGCTGAACAGCATGCTGTCACCCTCGCTGCAGGTCAGGCATGTGAGGGCTTCAAGCCGGTCGTGGCCATCTATTCCACCTTCCTCCAACGTGGCTACGATCAATTAGTACATGACGTTGTCTTGCAGGACCTGCCTGTTCTTTTCGCCATTGACCGCGCAGGTCTGGTCGGACCCGATGGTCCAACACATGCGGGCAGCTTCGACATTACTTATCTGCGTTGTCTTCCCGGTATTGTCCTTATGGCCCCGGCCGATGAGAATGAATGCCGTCAAATGCTTTACACAGGTTTTCAACACGATGGCCCCGCTGCAGTCCGTTACCCCCGAGGCAAAGGACCCGGCGCCGCGGTTGAGGAATCCATGTCCCTTCTACCCATCGGAAAGGCAGAAGTTCGACGCAAAGGCAAGGGTATTGCCATTCTGGCGTTCGGCTCCATGGTCACACCTGCACTCGAGGCTGGTGAAACCCTGGACGCTACAGTGATCAACATGCGTTTCATTAAACCGCTGGATGAGGCGTGCATTCTCGAAATGGCCGCTAGCCATGACCTGATCGTCACAGTCGAAGAAAACACGATTGCCGGCGGTGCAGGCAGTGGGGTCAACGAAGTCCTCAATGCCCATGGATCCAAGACGCCCATTTTGACCATCGGCCTTCCGGACCGATTCATTGAACAAGGGAGCCGTGAAGAAGTGCTGACCGATGCAGGCTTGGATACGGCTGGCATTCTTGCAAGTATTGCCGCCTATTCAGGAAAAATCGCCGGAATCGCCTAAACCAATGCAACGTATCGAATCACGCATTCGGGCAATCCCTGATTTCCCGAAGCCGGGCATTCTCTTCAGGGACATTACGCCGGTTCTGGGTGATCCCGAGGCCATGACTGTGGCTATTGATGCGTTGGCTGCGCCTTTTGAAGGACAAGGCGTCTCTGCCGTCGCAGGAATGGAGGCCCGGGGATTCATTTTTGGCGCACTTGTGGCCAGAGCCTTAAACGTTGGGTTTGTCCCGCTGAGAAAGCCGGGCAAACTCCCGTATGACGTGAAGAAGGTCGACTATGACCTTGAGTACGGCTCTACGAGCCTAGAGATCCATCGTGACGCTGTTTCTCAAGGCGACAAGGTCTTGATTGTCGATGATCTTTTGGCCACCGGGGGCACCGCTCTGGCGGCCTGTGAACTGATTGAGGCGCTTGGAGCAGAAGTCGTTTCATGTGCCTTCCTGATCGAATTGACGGGCCTTGGAGGTCGAGAGCGTCTAGCGCCCAGAAGACTTCACCACGTCCTCAGCTATTAGCCGATTCGCTTTCTAGAACGGTTACAACGCCTGTTGTGGCGAACTCCAAGACACATCAAATCGTCCAGCTGACCGATTTTCATCTCGGTAGCACAACTGACCAAAGCTATCGCGGGGTTAACGCCTCGGAAACTCTCGCGCAGATTCTGGCTCACCTTGGGACTCATCGCCCCCAGCCGGATCGCTATTTACTGACGGGCGATCTCGCGGAAGATGCGTGCCCCGCAACTTATGAACGCGTTACTCGAGCTTTTGAAGGATGCACCGCGCCCATTCACTTTCTCCCCGGTAACCACGACATTCCGGAATTGATGAGCCCCCCGCTCAAGGCTGCTGGATTCCATGATGATCCTGTAATTGCCTGGGAAAACTGGCGCATCTTGCTACTGGACAGCACTCAGCCGAAAAGTGCAAAAGGGAAACTGGGCACCAGCACATGCCAATGGCTCATAGAAACCCTGGATTCCCTGAAGGACTCCTGGATCCTGATTGCGCTCCATCATCATCCGATTGCATCCGGAAGTGCCTGGATGGATTCCATGCTGATTGAGGATCGCGAGACCTTCCTTGAAATCATCCAGACGCATGGAGGGGTCAAAGCTGTCGTTTTTGGGCATGTTCACCAGGAGATAGACTTGATGAGGGGGAACACCCGGTTTCTTGGATCGCCCTCTACCTGCGTCCAGTTTGAACCTGGCAGCAAAACCTTCGCCACAGACGACTCGCGCCCCGGGTATCGCTGGATTGAACTTGATGAGACTGGCCAGTTATCGACGCAGGTAGTGCGCCTGGGGCCATAAGACTAGATTTTGGCGGCGCCCATCATCGCGAGGCTTGCCAGATCCGAACCAATCGCTCTATCGACACCGACATGGCCGCTCAACTCGGTCAGTGCACGTTGGTACACGTCTCGCTTGAAATACACCACATCCTCCACCGGATGCCAGTAGTCCACCCAAGTCCATGAATCAAATTCGGGCTTACCTGAACAATCCAACTTGATCCGTGATTCCGAGGAGACCAGCTCAAGCATGAACCAGACTTGCTTCTGACCAATGCAAAGCGGCTGAGAGCGTTTGCGAATGTAGCGTTCCGGAAGGTCGTAGTGCAGCCAACCGTTGGTGCGAGCAATGAGTTGCACGTCGCGATCACGAAGACCTACTTCCTCATACAGCTCACGGTACATGGCTTCCTCGGGAGCCTCGTTACGCTTAATGCCTCCTTGGGGAAACTGCCAAGACCGCATGCCGACGCGGCGAGCCCAAAAGACGCGGCGATCCTTGTTCAGAAGGATGATTCCGACATTAGGTCGATATCCGTCGCGGTCTATCATGCGTGCAAGAGTCCAAGGTCACCGAGTGTATAATTCGCGCCGAACCAAGCGAGCCGCTTCTCCGCGAGGGAGATAGCTAAGTGCGGATGATCCGCTTCAACTCGACACTCTCGTCCAACATCCCGAATTTAAAGGAATATCGTGGC
>CAYQOJ010000283.1:0-3888 GCA_964419105.1 uncultured Methylococcus sp. | reverse complement strand
GCCACCTCGACACGCCAAAATCAGCGCTATCGAATCGATGAAAGGGACTGTACCGCGGTCCTTCATTTGAAACGCGCAGCCCACTATTCATTTGTCTAAACCTCATTCTGAGGCCTCAATGTTTCACCCTGATGTCAAGGTTGAGAATGATGAATCAGCCACTCTCAGTGCGCACCAGGCAAATAACCAAGTCCGCGAACCCGGCGATGCTCAACAAAATACTCAAAATATATCTTATTCGCCTCCTACGGCCCCTAAATAAATCCATATGAAGTAGAAATCATAACCGCAATTCATAGAATCCCTAATAACATTAATTGATATACCAATAACAAATAATTCCTTCACAACCAGATCAATACGAAAAATAATTAGATGGGGCAAAGGAGGTGAAACAATAAGATTGATGCTTTCTCTTCCAACTTCGCTCTTGCAATGAAAAATCTCAGGCCCCGTCCAAATGAAGCTCCAACAATTAAGATACATTCGAGAAGTCTATTTAAATCACCTCAACGTTACTGCGACTGCAGAGCGCCTATACACATCACAACCCGGCATTAGCAAGCAGATCAAGCTGCTCGAGGAAGAGCTCGGCATTGATATTTTTATTCGAGGGGGGAAACAACTTGTCGGCGTAACCCCAGGGGGTGAAGAAATCATAAGAGCATCGGGAGAGATACTCGGAAAGGTAGACAACATCCGTCGGATCGCTGAGGAACACCTCGATCCAGAAGTTGGAGAATTATCCATTGCTACCACACACACCCAGGCTCGATATGCACTGCCTAAGGACATTCAACGCTTCATTAAAAAATACCCGAAAATACGGCTTACCATTCATCAAGGAACTCCAAGCCAAATTGCCGAGCTTGTTTCAAAGGGATGCGTTGATCTCGCCATTGCGACTGAAACCTCCGATCTATTTGATAACCTGGTCAAACTACCCTGCTACCACTGGAATCGGAGCGTTATTGTTCCTCACGAACATCCTCTCTGCCAAACAGGATCCCTGACCCTCGAGGCAATTGCCCACTATCCCATAGTGACCTATACCTCTGGTTTTACGGGGCGAACAGAGTTTGACCACGCCTTTGAATCAGCGGGCCTTCGCCCGCAGCTCGCTCTCACTGCAGTGGATGCTGATGTAATTAAGACTTATGTGCGGCTCGGCCTTGGGATCGGCGTTATCGCACGCATGGCCTACGATACTCAGATTGACTTTGATCTTTTGGCGCTGGATGCCTCGCACTTGTTTGCGCAAAGCACCACGAAAATACTCATTAGGCGTGAAACTTACCTAAGAAAATTTCTCAGTGACTTTATCGAGATTGTCGCTCCTCATCTTACTCGCGACGTTGTCAGTCAGGCGCTTGTGATGAAGGAAAGGCATCCACCGGAGGAACTCTTCGGTAATATTCACCTCCCTGTGCACTAAGCTCGCCCCTCCCTGACCAGACGATTCTAAAAAAATGGAATTTATTGAAACACTGATCCTACGAAACCTTTCCGCCCTGACGGGTGGTCTTATCATTGGAATTGCAGCCAGTGGCTTCTTGCTTTTCAACGGCCGTATTGCCGGCCTGAGCGGGGTTGTTGGGAGGTTATGCGAAATCAGAGCCTGGAACGATACCTGGCGCATTACCTTCACGATGGGACTTTTGACCGGTGGACTGATTGCCTTGGTCATTGACCCAAGCACATTAGGCACCCCCCCCGAAAACCGGCCGTTATGGCTATTGGCATTTTCGGGTCTTCTCATTGGCATAGGAACAGGACTCGCCCAAGGCTGTACGAGTGGTCATGGCATTTGTGGACTTGCGCGATATTCTCCTCGCTCACTGATTGCAACTTTAGGATTCATGTTGTCTGGCATTGCAACAGCCACGCTTTGTTCGCGCATTCTGGGGGTGGCATGAAAGAGGTCTCGGCTTTCCTTTTCGGCCTGTTGTTTGCGCTAGGACTTGCACTCGCCCGAATGACTGATCCTCAAAGGGTGATTGCCTTTCTGGATGTCGGTCCGCACTGGTCTGAAAGTCTCCTTTTTGTCATGGTGGGCGCCCTAATGGTCACCCTGACCCTGTTCCCGCTCATCATGCGCCGCAAAAAACCCATTCTGGATAGGGCATTCCATCTTCAAAACAATCGACTGATTGACCGTAGATTGATTATCGGCTCGATGCTCTTTGGGATCGGATGGGGAATCAGTGGATATTGTCCCGGCCCGCTGGTGGTTGGGCTGGCCAGTTTCAGAGAAATCCCCTGGCTCTGCTTTACCTTTTTTCTGGTCGGCCAATGGCTTTCAAGAAAGGCGAACCAGGCACGCCCCTGAACGGACATGGAATGACTAATTCCCAGCCTCTCCATTTGAATGATCGCCAAACACCTTGAGCTTTCGCGGCACGAAGAAGACCGCATCCCCTTCGCGAACATTCTGCTGTCGGAACTGATCCTTGATGACCTCCACTTCAACCAGCTCCTGATTATCTTCTCGCTCAAGCTCGATCCGAACGGTAGCACCGAGTGAACGGATATCCAGAATCTTTGCCGATATCGCGGAAGGGCTGGGTTGTTCCGTCAGAATCTCAATCTCATGAGGCCGAGCAAAGAAAACTGCAGAAGCCTGTGAGTGCGGACCTTCAGGGAGATGCAGCGAGGCTTTGCCAATATGGGCACGCCCTTCGTCGACGCGGCCGTGAAACAAATTCACATCCCCCAGAAACTTGAAAACGAATGGCGATGCGGGATGGTCATAGACCTCCTCCGGTGTGCCGACCTGCTCTATTTTGCCCTCATTGAGAACAACCACACGGTCAGCCACTTCAAGTGCTTCCTCCTGATCATGGGTCACAAAAACACTGGTCACATGCAATTCGTCGTGTAGCCGGCGAAGCCAGCGACGTAACTCCTTTCTAACCTTGGCGTCCAGCGCTCCAAAAGGCTCATCCAGCAAGAGGACCTTGGGCTCAACGGCAAGTGCGCGTGCCAGTGCAATACGCTGCCGCTGCCCGCCTGAGAGCTGGGGAGGGAACCGATTGGCCAGCCAATCCAATTGCACCAATTCCAGAAGCTGATGAACCTTTTCGCTGATCTGAGCTTCACTGGGCCGAAGATGGCGAGGGCGCACACGCAGTCCAAACGCGATGTTGTCGAATACCGTCATATGTCGAAACAATGCGTAATGCTGAAACACAAATCCCACTTGACGATCCCGCACATGACGATCCGTGGCATCTTCCCCGTGGAAAAGAATTCGCCCTGAATCTGCCGTTTCGAGTCCTGCAATAATTCGAAGCAACGTAGTCTTTCCACAACCGGAGGGACCGAGCAGCGCAACCAACTCCCCTCCCTTGATGTCGAGATTCACGTTCTTTAAGGCCCGAAATTGCCCAAAGCTCTTGACCACGTTTTCAATCTGAATACTCATATCAGGTAGGCCGTTTTAATGCACAGAAGTGGATTCTTTGAGCTGGGCTTTGACCCGCCACTCAAGAACTGATTTTGCCGCCAGCGTCACCAAGGCAAGGAAAGCCAGCAACGATGCGACCGCAAAAGCAGCAGCGGAGTTGTACTCGTTGTAGAGAATTTCGACATGCAACGGAAGCGTGTTGGTCAGACCACGAATATGTCCTGAAACGACAGAAACCGCGCCGAACTCGCCCATGGCTCGCGCATTACAGAGAATGACGCCATAAAGGAGTCCCCAACGGATATTGGGGAGCGTCACGTACCAGAAGGTTTGCCAACCGGTTGCGCCCAAAACCAACGCGGCCTCTTCTTCATCGCTCCCCTGGGCCTGCATCAGCGGAATCAACTCGCGCGCCACGAAGGGAAATGTGACGAAGACCGTAGCAAGGACAATACCGGGAACAGCAAAAATCAGCTGGATAT
>CAYQOJ010000282.1:0-3900 GCA_964419105.1 uncultured Methylococcus sp. | reverse complement strand
TCGCTATCCCTCCCCGCCCTGAAGGACCGGGTTTCTCGCGAGATTAACGATGAACTGAAATTCCGATTAAAGGAGTTAAGGTTTGGCTGACCCAAAACATCTACATTCCCAGAGGATTAAATGAGTCACTTTGATGAGATTAGGGAGCTACCTTCAGCTATAAGAGGCGCAATCCGGGAAGAAATTAGAAACTGGATCACTCTTATTCGTGGGTCCTGGCAGGTCCTATTGATGATCTTCCTGGCTCTTTTCGTTCTCCTCTGGATTATCAAGCCAGCCCCTCCCAAGGTTATAGAAATGGCCGCCGGGAGACCGTCCGACTATATCTACTTGCTAGCGCAGGAATATGCCAGATTTTTTAAGAAGAATGGTATTGAGCTCAAATTAATCCCTACAGCCGGCACATCTGACAATCTAAAGAAGGTGCGAGATCCCAAAAGCAATATAAAAGTAGCATTTGTTCAAAGCGGAGTCCCTGAGGCATCTGACGAAGAAGAACCCATTGTGTCATTGGGATCCGTTGATTATGAACCTATCTGGCTTTTTTACTGGGGTCCTGAAACAGATGAGCAGAAACTGGCAATGACGCATCTCCTGGAGGAACCCATTTCCATTGGCAACTTGGGCTCAGGAACCCATCTTCGGGCCTTGCAGTTGCTTGAAGCAACTGGGCTAATTGTTGCCCCCAATATGCAGACTCTCGCTGAAGATGAAGCAATAAAAGCCTTAAAAAAGGGGGATATCCGAGCAATGTTGCTGGTCGAGCATTATGAATCGCCCATCGTGCAGGATCTTCTTAATCAGAAAAATTTATTAGTCGCAAACTTCATTCGCGCCGAGGCCTTTGCAAAACAGCTCAAATTTATCGAGTTATTACATGTGCCTAGAGCGGCTTTCAATCTTGCAAGGGACTATCCGAACAAGGACATCAAACTCCTAAGCACCACTACCAATCTGGTCGTAGATGAAGATCTTCACCCAGCGATTCAGATGCTGCTCATGCAGGCTTCAAGCAGTATTGTTGGAAAGGAGTCATTCTTCAGTAAACCTGACGAGTTTCCAGCCATTAAAGATCCATCTGTTCCAGAAAGTCCTGTTGCCAAGCGGTTCTTTGATAAAGGGCCTCCAATCCTTCATTACGTTCTCCCCTTCTGGCTCGCGGAATTTATAGAGCGTGTCATTATCTTGATGCTCCCATTTTTCGCTCTGGTTTACCCTATCTTTAAGTCCATCCCGGGCTTTCTTGAGAAAAGAGCAAGGAAGAGGATTCACCGTTTTTACACGCCCCTCAAACGATTAGAAGCTGAGGTCGTTCATGACCTTAAGCTTGAGCGGATTGATGAACAGCTTGCGACTTTGGAACAGATCGAAACTGACCTACTCAAGATCAAAGTACACAAGAAAATCCTTCCTGATTTCTATGCACTCAGATCCGATATTGATTTTGTAAGGAACATTCTGATGCGGCTTAAGACCGACTAAGAGATAGAACCCAAATAAGTGCCATTTGATGAGACGATTTAAAGCCATGATGACCTATCAGAATTAAGATTTCACGCCAGCTTTACCCATCCTTTTACGCCAGAGGGTCAGACTTGAACTGTTCATCGGCGCTCCCGTCTGGAAGGAGGTATCACCGGAAAAGTACTGGACGTTGAGTTCTCCATCCAGGTGTTCACGATCTTCTCGTCGGAGCAATCGTAGGCATGTTGAAAATAAAGAAGCCCTGCCACATTCACCTTGGTACTTTTTCACAGGCTTCAGAATCTTTATTCTTTTCGTCCGTTAGCTTTGGAATGCTTATATCTTCAAGCTCGCTGGATAGAGTGAGAAGATCAAGGATGCTCTTTTGTTCATTGGTTGACTTTCTAATTGAAGACATCTCTCGGGTGATGACTGATGAATCAAGTGAACTTCCTCCATCATTAGCCAGACTAAGGTCCGTTGGAGCGTATGTCTTAGTCTCGCTTTGCAAAACAGCCAGGAGCTCCAATTCCTTTCGGGTCGGGCGCCATATGACAGTTGCCTTTCCTGTCCAGAACTTGAGAATCAATTCAGCATCAAACTCTTTTTCAAGTCCGTCGCGGCTCAGAGTTAGTGTGTTCTTATTTAATCTTCGAAGCGAAACAAAGGAAATGACACCTGATGAACTTTTAATTTCTAGAATTGCAGGCAGGTTAATCTTTTGCAATAGGCCAAGATTTCCGGATAGCGATTCGCATGTAAACCCTAACTTGTCAGCCGATGAGCAGTTGATTTTGCTGGAAGAAGGTATGCTATCAATCCAATATCTAAGGGTCTCTATTTGCGACTGTTGATAATTTAGAAAATATGCAGATACTGACTCATCAAAGTCGTATTTTTTCACGTCAAGAGGATTGAGATCGTTAAGCGGAAGGACCTCCGGTTTTTCTCTATCTTGTGACTTTTTCAGCACATTGGATCCATCAATAATATGGTTTTCTTTGTCTGCTGCCGTTTTCCTATCCGACGCGATCGATTCAGAGCTGGCTTCCTTATAGGGAACTTGATCTTCAACCTTTTCTTGGTGAAGTTCTTTAGGGTCACTATTAAATAGCTGGAGGATCGAGACGGCGTTTTCTGATTTTGTTGTCGTTCCTGACAACTCGCTCTCACTTTTTATTATAAGATTGAGGCCATAGGCTCCAAAAACAATCATGGATATTGAAATGGCTTGAAGGAATCGATTGCCATTATTTTTCTTCACGGTGAATGGATCCATCTTAATTGAGTTAGTAGCGGCCTACAGGTTACACGATCGATTTTCAACAAAGAAGCGATCGAGACTGTCTGGTGAGCGACTCGATCAACTTCAGAGGGCCTTTCTTTGCATCAAGCGTTTGGGTGGCGAACGTCCATTCCGTTAAAACTCATTACACCCTCCCAACAAAACAGGCATGACTGTTATTACTAAATCGTCTGTTTTGCGTTCATTCGAGCCGTATACCCCTAGCTCCTCGACCGTGGCATTTATTTCGACTAGCCCAACCTCCTCGCACACGCTCAAAGCCAGACTCGTCTCGGTGACACAGAACATGGAAACATTTTTTATTAAGGTCCCCCGATATGAAGGACCCGAAATCGACCCCTTTCAGAAATCACCAATAGCCCTATTGCGTCCAGATCGTCAGCATGCCTGAAAGTGGGATTGCCCCCTTGATGACAGGACATTAGGTGTGACTTATTCTTAGTAATAGGAATCCAACTATGTCTACTTCTATGTCTTCGAGAAAAAACACACCTATTGAGGTCACCGCCCTGAATGCCCTCCTCATGAAGGCGAGACCAGATCTCACTGCTGGACTGCCAAACCACCTTGCGGAATGAGCGCCTTGAAAATAGGAGCATCATGACAAACAGGCGGGGCCGGCGATACTTGCCGTTGTATAGGGTCAGTGCTCCTTCGCCGTAATCGACTTGAGCCTCGTCTTCGCGAAGAAACTCCAGGCGGTCAAATTGCGCAGGTTCACGTTCCCGCAAGGATCGGCAGAATCGTTTGACGCTGTTGTAGGCGTGGGTAAATCCATAGTGATCGACCAGATCCTGATAAATGGCCATGGCATTTCGGTCTAATAGGATCTGCGCCTCAATCCATTCGCGATGGATCTTGCAGGCGGACTGGGCAATAGCCGGTGGCCGGGGTGGGGGATTTTGAATTTCCCCAGGATCAGGGCCGGTGGCCATGGGGGAATTTGACTTTTCGTCCGCCAGAGATTGAGCAATCTTTCGGACGGTTTTTCGGTCTACGCCGGTTTTACGCTGGATTTCATGCTGGGTAATCCCTCTTTCCAGCAGAACGACGACCGCGCTGTGTTTGTGTTGCGTCAAGACATTCACTCCTTTTGCCCTCGTCGATACGTCGAAGGCTTGATGATGTCC
>CAYQOJ010000281.1:0-3918 GCA_964419105.1 uncultured Methylococcus sp. | reverse complement strand
AGCACCTTGATCGAACTGCTGTCGTATTCGTTGGGATTAGGAATGTTCGTCATGGTGCCACGGATTGAATTAAGCGACCTTGTTCGATCTTGAAAAGGGTAGCTTTATGGCTTCCCGTCATAGGCTCGGCCTCCAAGGCCGTCGCCGTAATAAAAAATTGGGTTGAACGGCCCTGAAGCAGGTCCAAGAGCGTCTGGCGATTGGGGCTATCGAGCTCGGCCGCCACATCGTCGATGAGGACACAGCCGCGGGAACCCATCCGCTCCTCCATCAGCCGTGATTGCGCCAGCAACAGGGCATAAACCAGAAGCTTCATCTGGCCACGGGAGACAAACCCCCGCACCGGCTTCTGGCCCATCAGGATGGCAAAGTCTCCTCGATGAGGACCCGCCTGGGTGTATCCATGGCGAAGATCTGACGCCACATCACTGTCCAGAATGGCCTCCAGAGAACGACCCAGATCCCAACCAGGCTGCACCTTAAGCTCAAACGGTGAGGCCCCAAAAAAACGCCCCCCTATCTCACGGAAATACGGCATCAATCGCTCAAGATAACCGCTCCGCGCCTGATGCAACATTATACCGTAGCGGGCCATTTCATGGGTCCAAGGTGCCAGTTCGCGGGTATTACCCCGTCTGAGGAGGCTATTTCGGTGATTGAGTGCGCGCATATAGCGACGCCAATAATCCAGAAAGGCCGGATCATCATGAAAAACACCGAAATCGAGAAAGTTGCGTCTAAGCTTAGGCGATCCCTCAAGAAGAGCGATCCCGGAGGGTTGAATCACCAAAAGCGGAAACGCCTTCATGAGAAAGGCACTGGATTGAACGGCGCGCCCCCCCACATGGATCTCACGACGCCCGCGCGCCATCTTGAGCCCCAGGATCTGGTGCTCCCCCTCGGGGGTCATGACTCGCCCCGCAACCGTCAGGGCCGTGGATCCAAAACGGACCATCTGACCCGCTTGGCTCGTTCGAAACGAGCGTCCTCGCCCAAGGAGATAGATCGCCTCAAGTAGCGAGGTCTTCCCGCTCGCGTTGGGGCCCACAATGAAGTTGATGCCTTGCTGAGGCTCGAGGCGCAAAGGATCGAGATTCCTGAGCCCTTCGACATCGAGCTGAATCAGACTCAAGAAAGTCCTCCTGGAACCGGGCCCAGGCTGAGGGCTCGGTACACGCCGATCAGAGTCTCATCGGCATGACCACGCAGCGATAGCGTGGATCATCGGGATCTTCAACCAAACAGCTGTTGCCCGCAGGGGTGAACGAAAGCCGAAGTTCACTTCCTGAGACGTGACTGATGGCCTCGATGAGATAAGCCGAATTGAAACCGACCGAGACCGCACCCCCCTCGGTTCGGACGTTGAGACGCTCTTCCGCATCATCCTGATCTGCACTCTGACTGGTCAGAATCATGTCCCCATTCGCAGCAGCTTCAAGAGAGATGCTCTTTTGTTTTTCGTTGGTCATCAGACCCACTCGACCCAAGGCCGAACGTAAAAGATCACGCTCCACCAAAATGGTCGTTGCGCACTCCTGAGGCAAAACCCGTCGATAATCGGGGTAACGACCATCAATCAGCTTGGTAGAAAAACTAAGACTTCCGATATTCGCCCGAAGCGTATTCGGTGAAATCTGGAGCGTGACCTCTTCTGCCGCATCATTCAAAAGCCGATACAGCTCCAAGACGCCCTTACGGGGAACAATGATCTGGCGATTGGCCGCAAAGCCCTCGGGAAGCGTTTCCTGAAATACCGCAAGACGATGACCGTCTGAGGCCACCGTTCGAAGCGTGACCCCCTCAAGATCCAGAAGAAGACCCTTGAGGTAATAGCGAACATCCTGCTGGGCAATGGCAAAAAGGGTCTTTTCAAGAGCTGTCCTGAGCGATTGGGCAGGAAGAGTGACCTCCAGATCGGTTTGTCCCATGTCGAAGGCGGGATAGCTTTCTACGGGAAGGGTCGTCAGACTGAAGCGACTGCTTCCCGACTGAACGATCAATCGATCCCCTTTCAAGCCCAGGTTCACCTGACTTTGATCTGGAAGAAGGCGGCAAATATCAAGGAGCTTTCGTGCGGGTACAGTGACCTCACCCCGCTCCCCAGGAGCCACGCCGACCCGAGCCACCAGCTGGACTTCTGTGTCCGTGGCGGTCATTTCCAAACTGTCATCCGCAAGTCGCATCAGGACATTCGAGAGAATCGGCATGGTCTGCCGCTTTTCGACGACGCCCATCAGATGTGAAAGCGGCGCCAAAAGGGTTTCACGGTCAATCTGGAATTTCATGGGGAAATCCTGGGTGTGTGGCGATCGGTAAGCCTTAAGCGGATAAGAGCCGCTTCAGGTTGTTGTAATCCTCAAGGAATTTGGCATCACTGGCCATGATCTCTTGAACCTTACGGCAAGCGTGCAGGACGGTAGTGTGGTCTCGACCCCCAAAGAGCTGACCAATTTCAGGAAGGCTGTGGTTCGTCAGCTCCTTGCTCAGCGCCATAGCTGCCTGACGAGGGCGCGTGACTGAACGGGTCCTTTTGGGCGAGAGAAGATCCGAGACACGGATCTTGTAGTACTCCGCTACCGTACGTTGAATGTTCTCAACGTTGACCAGGCGATCTTGAAGCGCGATCAGATCCTTAAGCGCCTCTTTAGCAAAGTCCAGGGTGATAGGCTGCCCCGTGAAATGGGCATTGGCAATGACACGCCGAAGCGCACCCTCAAGCTCTCTCACGTTCGAGCGAATGCGCTTACCGATAAGGAATGCGACTTCATCCGGAAGATCGACTTGGGCCTGTTGGGCCTTGCTCATCAGAATGGCCACACGGGTTTCAAGATCCGGGGGCTCGACCGCGACCGAAAGTCCCCAGCCGATTCGGGACTTGAGGCGTTCCTCTAACCCCTTGATTTCTTTTGGATATCTGTCACAGGTCAGGATAATCTGATGTTTATTTTCAAGAAGCGTATTGAAGGTGTGAAAAAACTCTTCCTGAGAACGCTCTTTGCCTGCAAAAAACTGGATATCGTCGATGAGTAGCGCGTCCACGGTCCGATAGAAATCCTTGAACGCACTGATGGCATTGTGCTGAAGCGCCTTGACCATGTCCGACACGAATCGCTCGGAATGAAGGTAAACGATATTGGCACCAGGATTCTGCTTCAGGATTTCATCACCAATGGCATGCATCAGGTGAGTCTTCCCAAGGCCCACACCCCCATAAATGAAGAGCGGGTTATAGGCTCGACCGACATTTTGAGCCACCTGCATCGATGCCGCGCGGGCCAGCTGATTCGATTTCCCTTCAACAAAGCTATCGAAGGTGAAGCTCGGATTCAGGTTATTGGCCAATACCCGGCGCGCAGGCGCGGCTTTGATCGCCGTCGCGGATTGAGGGGAGGTCGATGCTGCAGACGAAGGTGTTGGATCAACGGGACGACTCCCGATCTCAAGGCTCACCGTGGGAGCAGGCTGATTCTGGGCCGCTAAAACTTCTTCAATGCGGCCAAAAAAATGCTGCCTGACCCAGTCCAGAACGAACTTATTCGGGGCCAAAAGGCGAAGCTCGCCCGCGCTCTCCACTGGCTGCAGAGGCCGTATCCAGGTGTTGAACTGCTGCGGAGGAAGCTCCCCCTCCAGACGGCTCATGCATTGCGACCAGATCAGGCTCATCGGGGGTAGGGCCTCTGGGGGCCGACGATCGGGGATGGACCTGTCATGGGAAAGGGACTCTGCGTTCTCGAAACGATAATATAACCCAACCGTCCGAGGCCCGCTGAGCTCATCTTTCATCTGAACAAAAGACGCAGCACGTCTGGGTATTGAGGAGACTCTCCGCTCAAATGCGCGGATCGATTGACAGAAGGTCTCTCCGTGCTTTAGCATTCCGCCTCTTTTGTAGCCCGTGTTCAAGGCCTCTCACCATGA
>CAYQOJ010000280.1:0-3923 GCA_964419105.1 uncultured Methylococcus sp. | reverse complement strand
GCTTGCCATTCTTGATGGTGACCTTGTTGAACATGACGGTTGCCGGCTTGCAGAGGAGGTTTGGTGCGACAACGGCGAGGAGACTGGTAAAGCCATCCTTGTTGTTGGTGACGCAATTCGCGAAAGCCGATTCCGCCGCGCTGCCCCGTGGGCCCAGGATCAGGTCGATATGTGCAATTTCATTGCCGTCACCGAAAAGCGCCTCGCCTACAAGCAGCTTGTTAATTTTTGCCATGGATAAATTCTCCGTTTGTGGATAATGAATGTAAGTCTGGGAAAGCTCTCGGGGATTTTACGAAGCCATTCGAACCACAATCGAGAGTCTGTTGATCCCTTGTCCGACTGCTCACCCGTGGTGGCATTCGGATGGCGTATTCTCCCTGAAAAAAAAGAATCCAATGATGGATTATTTGAATGTTCACCTTTATAAAAATCAATTGAACCCCAACAATGCCCTCTCCTTGGACGCCAAAAACAGCAGGTCGGGGATCGAGCTCTTCCTTGGGGATTTCAATGAGCTCAATCTACCGGGGATGTGCGCATGAAAATTTGGGTCGATGCCGATGCGTGTCCAACCGTCATCAAGGACATTCTGTTTCGGGCGGCCGAGCGGACCCAGATTCAGGTGACCTTCGTTGCCAATCAGAATATTCCCACGCCCCCTTCACGCTTTATCGATTCGATGCGCGTCAAACCCGGGTTCGATGTCGCCGACAATGAGATTTTGCGAAGAATTTTGCCGAATGATCTGGTGATCACGGGGGATATTCCCCTGGCTGCCGAGGTGATCAAAGCAGGGGGGCATGCTCTGAATCCGAGGGGCGAACTCTATACCGTAGAAAATATCCGGGCACGTCTCAACATGCGTGACTTCATGGAAAGCCTCAGGTCCAGCGGAATTCAAACCGGTGGACCACAACCTCTGGGACCAAAGGAACGCATGGCATTTGCAAATCAGCTGGACTCAATTCTTCAGCGCCGAAAATTCCTGTAGCGACAATCGGTCACCTACAACCGAAAGCGATGCAAGCTTGAACAGGAGGATGACCCTTGATGTTCAAAACGGCTGATCACGGATTCAAGTCAGCAAGTGACTTCTCGATGCCATAAAGAGCCCAATCACCCAAGGACTTACTGCCCTTGGTTCGGTTCCAGAGATACTGATCGTCCAGTTGAGTCATTTCTCTTAGAAGTGGACCCAGCTTTTGAACGTGGTCCCCACCAATCAGTCCTAAAAGTTTGCGCAAGCCTTCGGCGTCATAGGGATTCTTCAAATACGCATTCAACGCGGCCGTAATTTCCGGCTTAGCTGGAATGGTGATATTGGCGCCGGGATTCGGCTTCCTTGGGGTCTCCTCAACGATTTTTTGACCCGTGGCCTTACAGATCGGAGCAAAAAGATCGATGCGTGAAGCGATCCAGCGTAGCGACAAACAGTGCTGCCAGACGCGCTCCGTTTCACCGTTGGCCAAAAGTCGAGTGAATTCGGACGCAATGATCCTCTGACTCGTTGCCTCATGATCGTTGGAAAAAAACAAGCCCGGTGCCGATAGCGCAAAATCACTGAAGATTGGCGCATCACGCCTTTCCGTCTCGTAGGGGCTATGGGCGCTCCAGAAAACCTGAACGATCAGCCGATAAAGGGATTCATCTTCTTCTGATGCAGGCATTGAAGATTTCACCGGAACAGAGACCGGGATTTTCAGCACCCCCTCATCAGCCGGGTATGCGGGTGGAATCATGCCCAGCGTGAGAATGAAGATCCAGACAGCGAGATGTAGCGAATTCACTTCTGCGTTCCCCCACCTTGAGATGGAATGCTGAGAGAGAAGAAGCTCACGGTTCTCCCATAGGCGTCTTGAGTCGTGGAGACCACATCCCCATGAAAGTTCATGGGTCCAAGCACCCAGTAGCCCACACTATTAGCCTCTATGGGCGAACCTTTGGGCAAAGGATAAAGAGGATGCAAGGGGCCCCTGAGACTCACGGACTTAATCTCCTCGTTGCCACCCCTCTGAATTGTGAGGGCAAAGCGCTCGCGATTAGCTCGCCAGTTGGCAACCACGTCTCCTCTATAGAAACGCACATGGGGATTCGCCTTGAAATCGACGAGGAGTGATTCAAATCGATTTAGCCAATCAGCATTTCGAAAACCAGAGGGATGAAACAACCACACTTCGGTGAGCCCCCCCATGGAACTCATCCGATCAAAAAGGCGATGCCACCGCCGAACGTAGGCCTCGTATTCAGGATAGCCCACGATATCCACTGGATCTGCCTGAGCTGAAGAAAGGTTGGCGATATTCAGAAACGCTTCATCATCCAACCTGAAGTTCGTGGTCGCCGTTGAAATCGAGTGTTCAAAAATCGGCACAAATGCCCTCGGCGCTGGATCAGATGAAAACCAGAGGGAACCCATACGCCAGGGGGTCTCAGGAAAAAGGGTGTCTGCCACCTGATCAAAGACCAATCCGATGCCAAATTTTCGCATGGCCCACCAGGCACCTTGGTCCGATCGCCAGCCATGATCGCGCTCGGAGAGAAGCGCGTGTCGCTCCTTTTCAAAACGCCCCAATTGAAGCATTTCGCCTGTTTTCCAGTAATCCCAGAAGACGGAGAAGCGACCCCAAAAATAACGGCTGGTCTCGGCCACCGTGCCATCGAAGCTATGTGGCGCCAACTCCACATCATCTTGATGTGAAATGAACTTCATGGTTTCCGGAGAGGTCGGAACGTAGTCCCCCTCGATATAAATGGAAACGGGAACTCCCACTTTACGGGCTCGTTCCACCATCCATCGTGGTGAGGGCTCTTCATGCTCTTGGATGCGATGCACGTCCCCGGTCATCACCACCGCATGAGGAGATGCACCAGGTGCCTCGGAAAGGAGGGGAATCTGGACTTTTTTCTCCTCCCAAAAAAGATTTGCCACCAACCAGCGCATCAGCGCATGAGCCGAACCCGCCCCACTGCAATCAACCGCTTCGCCTTCCGGACTTGCGGGGTAACAAGAAGCGATGTGGCCCAGAGAAAATCCAGCAAATACAACCATGCCTTGCCCTACTCGATGGGCAACCAAGCTAGCCGTTTCCTTTGGAATTCCAATCACCTCGGGTTGTTGCGTCAGCCGAACAGCCTTCGCGATGACTTCAGCGGGGTGAATCGCCCGATAACGTAGCGTGCTGCCCATGCCCTGGCGCCCAAATCGTAAACCGTCCCCATGCACCAAGGGGCTTAGCAAAGCCGAAGATCGGGTGATCAGAGGGTACGAACCCACCAAACCCGGGTCTTCATAATCAGGCATCACGCCTAAAAGATCGTAGAGAGGTTTTAGACTTTTGACTTCAGGCCTCGCTGCATCAACCGTCACCCCCTTTTCGCCTGCAAGAAACAGGAGCAGCCCACCTTTCTCAACCCATTGACGGAGATCCGAAATTGAAGCGGTCTCAAGCTCAAGCGAGTCGAGAATCAAAAGCGATGGTTCTTTTTGCTGGCGCGCAGAGTCAAGAAAGACTTTAAGTTGCTCCGGACGAGCAAGATCAACACCGCCGCCACGAAGTGCCCATAACCATTCACGGGCAGAGCCGCCATTGATCCCCTCTTGGGTCACAACTGAAACCAGAGGACTTGCGACAACGGGGGGGCCCAAGAAGATCAAAACAGAGGCAACCACTCCCCTCGTGTACCCAAACACAAATTTGTGAATCATGAATGGCTCGCTCGTTCGCATTAGAATCAATGAAGGGAAATTGCAGGGCGTCTCTCCTTGCCGAAGAACTCAGGAGACTATTGAACGGGTTACCGTGTGGGGGATCAACAAAACTTCAGACACAAAAAAAGCGGCCAGAAACTGTAACCGCTGATTTCGTTTGAATTATTGGTGGGCCGTGAAAGACTCGAACTTTCGACCGATGGATTAAGAG
>CAYQOJ010000279.1:0-3931 GCA_964419105.1 uncultured Methylococcus sp. | reverse complement strand
GCTCGTTCCGGCGAACGCCGGGTCCCATCGAGAGCGGTGCTGATGACCGGGAGGATGAACAGGGTGAGGGCGAAAACCCAAAGCCTTCCACAATAGCGATTCTTAACTTCCATGCCTTTCCGGCCGGAAAGGTCCACGGGGATTATCTGCACAAGCTTCTGGAGGCAATCGGCGATCAGGGCTTTGATCGTGTTGCGAGCGACCCTGAGCTTCGAAGGGAGATCCTTGTGGCATCGCTCAAAACCCAAAGCTATGGGGAGGCCTGGGTTGATCCCCTCGATGCCTGGTTGCAGCAATTCCTCCATACCGAATTCAACCTGGGGTCGACGCCCTTTGCCTTCGATGCGCTGTCCCTTGAAGACAGCCGTATGGAAATGGAATTCTGGTTCGAAGTGAACCAGGCGAATCTGAAATCCATTGATGCCGTGGTCACCCGGGAGATTCTTGAAGGCCAAAAGCGCCCGGCGCTCAAATCCGGGATGCTCAACGGCATGCTCAAGGGGTTTATGGATCTCACCTTCCGGATCGGTGACCGCTATTACGTCGCGGACTACAAATCCAATCGTCTGGGATCGGGGGATGCGCACTACACCCAGGAAGCCATTGAGTCCGCCGTCCTCGAGCACCGGTATGACCTCCAGTACGCTCTTTACCTTCTGGCCTTGCACCGTTATCTCAAGAGCCGGATGGGCGATCGCTATGACTATGACGAGAGGATCGGAGGAGTCGCGTATTTCTTCCTCCGAGGGGTCGGAAGCTCTACCCGGGGCCTTCATTTCATCAAGCCCGACCGGGCGATGATCGAAGCACTCGATCGTCTGTTCGAAGGAGATCCTTCGAAGGAGGCCGGGCATGTCGCATGAGATCCTGAGTCTTCTCGATCGCTGGGTCGCAGCTCAGGTGCTTCGCCCGATCGACCGCGGTTTTGCAGCGTTCCTCCTCCAACAAGATCCCGCGGCAGATTCAAAAGTCATTCTCGCAGGGGCCCTCACCAGTTGGCGTCTGGGCTTGGGTCACGTCTGCCTTGACCCCCTGGAGTTCCTCACCGACCCGGTTGGATTTCTCCATCTCGGCATGCCAGAAGACCCTGAGGAGCCAATAGATCCGGTTCGATCCGAGGTCTCCGCTTTTCAGGATCCGTCTAAACTTTCCGAATGGGCCCAAGCCTTTCAGGCCTCGATGCTGATTGACCAGGGGACCGGCGGCTGTCCCCTGGTCTTTGATGGCGGCTGTCTTTACCTGGCCCGCAACTGGCGACACGAACAAGTCGTGGCCCAAAGGATTCTTGTACGGATTCAAGAGACCGATCCCTCGCCCTTTTCCGAGAAAGCGGAACTCGAGCGTTTGTTTCCGCCGCGAAATCCTCCTATCCCGGGACCCAATTACCAGAAAATCGCGACCGCCCTTGCAACACGAGGAAAACTCCTGATCCTGACGGGAGGGCCTGGGACCGGCAAGACTTTCACGGTCGTAAGGATGCTGGCCCTGTTGCTCTCAAAGTCACCGAATCTTCGCATTCTTCTGGGCGCTCCTACCGGCAAGGCCGCCGCCCGCCTCACCGAATCGATCATGGGATCACTCAGGACGCTGCCTGAAGCCATTCGGGAGAAGATTCCGACGAAGGCCTCCACCATCCATCAGATGCTGGGTTCCCGAAAGAACACCCGGCAATTTCGTCACCATGCCCGAAACCCCCTCCATGCGGATGTGGTGGTGATCGATGAAGCCTCCATGATTGATCTTGAACGCATGGCTGCCCTCATGGACGCTGTTCCTCCGAGTGCCCGGCTAATCCTGGTAGGTGACAAGGATCAGCTCTCCTCGGTTGAAGCCGGTTCCGTCATGGGAGATCTTTGCCGCGATCTTGAAACGCGGGGATATTCGGCTGAGACCACCGACTGGATTCAAGCCGCTACGGGTGAAAACATGGAGGCTGCCCCCGGCCAGCGGGTTGATGCGCTTGCTCAGCAGACCGTCATGCTCCGCCATTCCGAACGGTTTGCGGGTCACTCAGGCATTGGGCAACTGGCTGAAGCCGTCAATCTTGGGGATATCCCCCGTGCGCGAGCGATCCTGACCGGAGATGCGCCCTACCTGGATGTTCACTGGATTCAAACGCCGGGGCCCGGGGATCGACTCCTTGATGCACTGTGCCATGGGAGCGTGAACCGTGCCGAGGACTCGGGTGCAAGGGGATACCGTCATTATCTCGAAATGATTCCGGAAATTATCAGGACGGAAGTCTTCACCCCAGAAGCATTGACTGCCCTTTTCAATCAATTACTGGAGGCCTTGGGAAACTTTCAGATTCTCTGTGCGGTTCACGAGGGTCCTTGGGGAGTCGAATCACTCAATCACCGTATTCAGCGCCGGCTTGAAAAACAAGGCCTGATTCAACCCGCCATGGATCAGGTCTCAGGGTGGTATGCAGGACGCCCCGTAATGGTGACCAAAAATGATTATGAACTCGGGCTCATGAACGGTGATGTCGGGATGACCCTTCCCTTCCTTGATGAAAGAGAGGACAAGATTTCGCTTCGGGTCGTCTTCAAGCACCCCGAGAACACGGATACCCCTTTCAGAATTGTTCTGCCTGGACGCCTCACCGAGGTCGAAACAGTTTTTGCGATGACAGTTCATAAATCGCAAGGCTCGGAGTTTGGCCATGTGGCCCTCATGCTGCCAAACCCCTCTCATGCGCCTGTCCTCTCGCGTGAACTCCTTTACACCGGGATAACCCGCGCCAGACATCGTCTGACGCTCATTGGCGAAAACGTCGAGGAAATCAGTTCGACCATAAATCGGAAGACCCGACGGTCGGGAAGACTGGGCGATCTACTTCTTGGCCATTGAGCGGTTTATCCATCATCCATTCATCACAACCAAGCTCACTTCGGATCCGGATCAGCACCACAACGTTCAGTCGCCTTGACGTATTCCTCGCCTTCCTCCATGCCCTTGAGCACACATTCCCATTGCGCAAGACTTCGGTGAAGCTGACTGATGTTGCATGTTGCCATAGTCTTCTTCCAATCCCGCTCGACCAACTTGGCTTCGACGATGTATTTTTTCATCACCTCTTCACAGACCTTGACACGCTTCTGGGTCATTTCGGTGGACATATCCCCCTGCCCACACCCCACGAGCGAAACCATGGCCACGCCAGCGATCAATCCGACTTTCAACATGTTTGCCTCCTTCTTCTTATACATCATCTTTTATTAATTTTGCCTCGGCTTGAGGCCAAGGATCGACTTGAAAGTTCGCATATTACAACTTTGGATCATCGCGATTCGATATGGGTAAAGCAGATCGTGGCGAGCGAGGTCCCCAGCGCAAACTGCATCAACTGATCTTGCGGGATCCCCTCCTGGGAGCCGAAGATCCAGATCAGGATGGGAACGATGACCACCCCACCGCCGATTCCGAGGAGTCCTGCAAGAACGCCCGCGATGCCCCCAAGACCCAACAGGGTCAAAATCACTTCTATCATCAAGCCGTTCGTCGATTCGTCACGAATCGATTGTAATTCAGACTCATCCGTTCGTTGGCTTCCTTTAGACTTGTCCCGGGGAGTTCATTACTCACGGCAAAGTCCCCCTCAATCAGGGTTCGCATCGCGAAGGATATTGCCGACATGGCCGGGAACAACAAGGCTGTACTCAAGTTAACAATCGAAACGCCCATCTGCTTAAACTCCCCGGCTGAACGACTTTCAAGCTTACCCCCACCGACGATGTTCGCCATCAGGTGAGCACGTCCCTTGACTCTCTCAATGACATCCAGAAGATCCTGTTTGTTGATGCCATCCACCCAAACGATCCTGGCACCGGCTTCAATGAAGGCATCCACCCGCCAAGATCGCTAATATCGAGTTTTGGAATCCGGCCTTGTCATGACAGCCTCGGATCGTCGTGATCCTCGGCCGCAT
>CAYQOJ010000278.1:0-3949 GCA_964419105.1 uncultured Methylococcus sp. | reverse complement strand
ATATTCAGGACGGTAAGCTAGTCGATCCGGACACTGTAAGCGGAATCACCCCGCACCAGGAATTTGATATTCGCGGCAAGGTCGTGATGTCAGGTGCAATCGACATGCACACCCATATTGGCGGTGGCAAGGTGACCATCGCCCGAAATCTCCTCCCTGAAGACCATCGCAACGACCCTGCGCCCCGGTCAGGGCTCAAACGTGCCGGCGCGGGTCGGGCCGCCGCATCGACCCTGACCACCGGCTACCGCTATGCGGAAATGGGCTACACGGCTGGATTTGAGCCTGCCGTTTTGCCGATCAATGCACGCCAGGCGCATATGGAAATGGCAGACGTACCCCTGATGGATGTCGGTGGCTACGTCATGATCGGCAGCGATGATTTCTTTTTAAGGCTGGTTGCCTCGGGTGCTGAACAAAGCGTCATCAACGACTATGTGGCATGGACCATCCACTCAAGTCAGTGCATTGGCGTCAAGGTCGTCAATCCAGGTGGGATCAGCGCTTTCAAGTTCAACCAGCGGGAACTTGACCTCGATGAAACCCACTGTTACTACGGTGTGACCCCACGGCAAATCCTGAAAACCATTACGCGGGCGGTCTATGAGCTGGGTGTCCCTCACCCGGTGCATGTCCACGGCTGTAATTTGGGTGTTCCAGGCAACATCGAAACCACGCTTAATACCATCACGGGCGTTGAGGGGCTTCCGCTTCACCTGACCCACATCCAGTTTCATAGTTATGGGACTGAAGGTGACCGAAAGTTTTCCTCCGCGGCCGCACGAATTGCAGAAGCCGTTAACCAAAACCCGAATCTGACGATCGATGTGGGCCAAATTCTGTTCGGTCAGACGGTAACCGCGTCGGGTGACTCGATGCGGCAGTTTGCCAATCGGTCGCATGCCCACCCCAACAAGTGGGTGTGCATGGACATCGAGTGTGATTCTGGTTGCGGCGTGGTGCCCTTCAAGTACCGCGATCAGAACTTTGTGAACGCCTTGCAGTGGTGTATCGGGCTTGAGATCTTTTTGCTGACCGAAGATCCCTGGCGGATTTTCCTGACCACGGACCATCCCAATGGAGCACCCTTCACGACCTATCCCCATCTGATCAGGCTCTTGATGGACCGCTCGTTCCGGAACGAGTGCCTTGCAAAGATCCATCCGGATGCGGTGGCTCAGAGCACGCTCGGATCGATCGATCGGGAATACAGCCTCTATGAAATTGCAATCATGACGCGAGCGGGTGCCGCCAAGGTGCTGGGTCTGAGGGATCGAGGTCATCTGGGTGAGGGGGCTGCGGCCGATATCACGGTCTACACCGAACAGGATGATCGGGAGGCGATGTTTTCAAAGCCCGATTATGTCTTCAAGGATGGAGAGTTGGTCGTTCGAAATGGCGAGGTCGTGAAGGTGGTTTGGGGTAACGTTCACACGGTTAAACCCGACTTTGATCGGATGGCCATTGAGGCCAAGCTTCGACCCTACTTTGAAAAATATCACACCATGCAGATGGACAACTTCATCATTCGTGATTGGGAAATCGAGGACGATGGCCGAAGCCAGATCCTGGTCCACGCGTGCCGAGGACAAGCCTGAAGAGGCCCAGCTGGACCATCGTGCCAACTCTCAAGAGGAATAAGGGATGAAGATCAACGGCGTCGATATTGACGCAACCTTTGCTGAAGCCTTTCCCATGCGGGCGACTCGGGTGGTGATTACGGCTCAGACCGCCAAGTGGGCGCGTATTGCAGCTGAGGCGATGACGGGATTTGCGACCTCAGTGATTGCTTGTGGCTGTGAGGCCGGCATTGAGGGTGAGCTTTCCGAATCACAGACGCCGGATGGCCGCCCCGGAATGGCCGTGCTGCTGTTTGCCATGGGTGGAAAGACACTCGCAAAACAGCTGGAGACGCGGGCGGGGCAGTGTGTCCTGACCGCGCCGACATCCGCCCTTTTCTCAGGCCTAGCCAAGGGAGATCCGATTCCCTTGGGTAAGAACCTGCGCTTCTTTGGGGATGGCTTTCAGATCTCAAAAAAAATCGGGGGGCGCCGTTATTGGCGAGTGCCCGTGATGGATGGCGAATTCCTGTGCGAAGAGACGACGGGAATGGTTCAGGCTGTCGGTGGCGGTAATTTCCTGATTTTGGCGGAAAGTCAGCCGCAGGCCCTCGCTGCCTGCGAGGCGGCGATTGATGCCATGCGAGAGGTCCCCGATGTGATCATGCCCTTTCCAGGGGGCGTTGTTCGATCCGGCTCAAAAGTGGGATCCAAATATAAGGCGTTGAATGCATCGACCAATGATGCGTTTTGTCCCACGCTAAAAGGGCAGACAAACACCCAACTGAGCCCGGAGATTGAATCCGTCATGGAAATCGTGATTGATGGCTTAACGCCTGAAGCGATCCAACGGGCCATGAAGGTCGGGATCGAGGCGGCTTGTGATCGGGGTCCTAAGGCCGGTATTCGTCGGATCAGCGCCGGCAATTATGGCGGTAAGCTGGGTCCTTTCCTCTTCCACCTTGAGGAGGTGCTCTCATGACCACGTCTCTCAAGTTCATTCTCAAGACAAATCCGCAGCAGCGGATCGATGTCACGCCCCTGACACCGGATCGGCTCCAAGGGTTGAGCCGAGAGGAGATTTCAACGCTTTCTCTCCATGTTGGAAGCAGAATGGAGACGGTAGGTGACCTCTTTGAGATTCAGGGGGAAGATCCGCAACACATTCGATTCGAGAATCCTCAGGGCAAGCTTGACCACGTCGGAAAAGACATGCGCCAAGGTCTCATTGAAGTCGAAGGCGATGCGGGAAGTTATCTTGGACTTGGAATGCGTGGGGGGCGCATCAAAGTATCTGGATCTGTCGATGCTTATGCTGCGGCCGAATTAAAGGAGGGCCACATCCTCATTGCCGGTAATGCAGGTGATTTTTTGGGAGCGGCGCTGCCGGGAAACAGAAAAGGGATGCGCGGAGGCCTCGTTCGGGTGCAGGGTGATGTCGGCGATCGGGCCGGGGATCACATGCGGCGCGGGGTGCTTCTGATTGAGGGGGGCGCAGGCTGTTACCTAGGCTCCCGGATGACGGCGGGAACAATCGTTGCGTTGGGATCCGTCGGCTCAGGGCTAGGCTATGCGATGAATCGAGGAACCCTATTGCTGAAGCACCAACCGGCATCCATGCTTCCGACCTTCAGTGATTGCGGGACCCATACTCTGGGGTTTCTTCCCCTCCTCTTTAAGAGCCTCTCCTTGGAGGGCGAGCCCTTTTCTCGTCTCGAACCCGTCTTTCGACGCGTCCAACGATACGCGGGTGATGTGTCGGCGACAGGGCGTGGCGAAATCTTGGTCGCTGCTGCCCGCTGATTCTCAAATCCTCCTGAAATATTTTGGCTTGCCGCTCCCAAGTCGCGGGTCTTTCTCCCGGAAAGACTGGGCCAAGAGCGGCGATGACAGTACCCCACATATTCCTTCCGCCCAGTGACTGCAGGCCACTCGCATGTCCATTCAAGAAAAGTTGCAATCGATCTTTCCAAAAGCAATTGAGAAGCATCAGCAGGGTCAATTCAAAGAAGCGCGAGACCTTTACCTCTCTCTTCTCATTTACGTGCCGCAGGAGCCGGCACTCCTTGGGCTGATTGGCACGACCCTCACGCAAGAGGGGTTGCATGATGAAGCGGTGATTTTTTTGCAGCGAGCGCTGCTTTTGAATCCCAATCATCCGGCTACACGCTCTAATTTGGGTAACGCTTACAGGGATCTTGGGGATCAGACGCGTTCCTTGTCATACCTTCAATCGGCCCTTGTTTGCATGCCCGATTTTGACGATGGGCTGAGAAACCTAGCGATTACTTTTGGGAAATTGCATTTACCGGAGCGCGCGCTTTGGGCTGCAGAGCATGCTTCATTAGTAAGCCCGCACTCGGAGGAGATTGCCCTGTCACATGGTTCGG
>CAYQOJ010000277.1:0-3958 GCA_964419105.1 uncultured Methylococcus sp. | reverse complement strand
ACGCTGAACGAAGAAGGCCAATGGGTCGGCAAAGACAACGACCTTCAAATCAATTATAACTCGCTTCTCAGGGAAATTGGCGTTGGCATCAGACAACTCAAAGAAGATACTGCAAACCTTACGCAACAGGCAAAGACCCGTATCCAAGGCCAAACCCTTGACCTGGAATCACAAGACCTTATCACAAAGATTGCCAAACTCAGAAACGAAGCGACATCGCTTGGCGAGCAGGCAAAGTCACAATGGCTTGTCAATCAGTTTGGTTACATGATTCAAGGCACGTTCTTCAAAGAACCCAAGATGCCTCTTGGCATTGAGATGACTATTGGCAAGATTGGCTTGTTCTCCAACAGAGCCGCTGAAGGTAGCAATTGGGTGTTCCAAAAGCCCAGCCAACTGCCCAAGACGAAGTTCATAGCCTATTCTCCGTATGGCGTTATCATCGGCACATACGGGTCTGTGGATGCTGCCAACGAAGCAATCATGGATTACGAACTTAATCGCACCGCTGAAGATAACAAGAGACAGATTCAGTTGAAGGAAATGGCAAAGCCCGGTTCTACCGGTTATGTTCCTGCAACCAAGAACATCTATCAAGAATACATCAAAGCGCTTGATAAGCGTCCGAAATAATGTCTGACCCTAACTTTCAACAAGCAATAGAGGAGTTCAAGAAAGGCGGCTGGATTGTCGCCTTGCTTGGAGGAGCAGGTGTTTGCGTCCGATTGCTGATATCAAACCAAGAAAACACCAAGATGTTTGTGTTTCAAAGGGTGATGGCAGGTACAATCATGGGCGTTATCACATACTTTGCCTTGTATGGCGTTGAAATTGACATGATTTACAAGTCTGTAATACTTGCCAATTCAGGCGCTTTTTCCCCTGAGATTCTCAAATACATAGAAAGAAAGTTTAAAAATGGAAAATAACATGTTTGAAGGTATCTTTAGCCCGATGCTTGCCGCGGCTACTCCTACCAATGCACCACAGCAACCGGTGCAATCATTGAACGCACCTGCGCCTGCCAAAACCGCAGGTCCTGATAATACTCCCAAGTATCCCGGCGAACCTTGGATGGAGCCGTCGTTTCATCAAGCGCTGATTCAGCTTGAAAGCAGGGGCGACCCAAAAGCAAGAGGAGACGATAAAGCAGGGCCCCCTCAGGCATGGGGTCTTTACCAACAACATCCCGAGTATGTCAAGCAGGCAAACAAGGTTCTTGACACGTGGAGAAGAGGCAATCCGTTAAACCCGAGTGATAAGCCTGCATTTGATGCTCTTGCCAAAAAATACAAAGACTTTCCGCGTTTTACGCCGGCAGACAGAGATGACCCCATTAAAGCTGAACAAATGTTCAGAGTAATGACAGAGTGGAATTCAAGAAGATTTCAACAAAAACATGGTCGTCCGCCTACGGAACTTGAATTGGCAAGCATACATCATCTCGGTACTATTGATGGTGTCGAGTCAGACACAGAGTATCAAAAAAACTTCGCAGCCAAAAAAGAAGAACTAAAAAAGAAGAAGAAATGATTAAACTATCAATACCGTTTCTCATTTTTCTGATTCTGTGTGGCTGCACTCCGGGGGTTGTGGAAACTCCTCCTGTTGTGGTTAAGGACAATCCTGCCAAAGACCAATATATCGACAAGATAGAATCGGTGACGGCTGACGCTACGGCAGGTCTTATTGCCGTAAGGGACACCATAGACAAGGCCTCTATTGCCTATGCCGTAATCAACAACCAGATTATCAGGTTATCTGGCATTAAAGAGCCTAGTGTTGCGAAAGTTGAAGAGTACAGGCGTAATATCTCCCAGAATGATACCAAGGCTGCCGCCAAAGACAAGGTGGAAGCCGAAAAGGTTGATGAACAAACCTCCGAACTTTACGCGACGGTTGCAATCCTTGACAGTCAGCTTGCAGAGGAACAACTTGCTAGGGCCGAATCTGACAGAGTTGCTGAAAGGGCTTTGAAAGAGCAATTCCGGGAAAGACTCCAAAAGTACGGGCTTTATATGACACTCGGAGGCATACTTGTAATGGCGTTTCTTAAAAACTTTTTCAAGTCTGGCGTTATAATATGTGGTGGTGGCGTAACTCTTACATTCGTAGCATATTGGATTGATTCTCCCGCTGTCGGTTGGATAATGGGTGTGACCGCCGCACTTGTTGCAATTCAAATACTCGCAGTATTTGGGAAGTTCGTCGTTGAGCATTGGAGAAGAAAAAACTTGCTTAAACAGGAAAACGGGTAATACTTTGATGCATCATCGTCAGATGTGCGCGCATTGGTCGTGCAATGTGTTGGGGTCTGTCGAATGAGAGCCACCTGGGGTACTAAGTCGCACAACCCTGGGTGGCGCTATTTTGCCTTGTAGTGAGGGCACGGTCTGAGGACTTTGCCTAGTTGTATGGTGAACTTCTTGACCTCTACGGCCCCGTTCTTGATGGCGATTCGCATCATCTTGCTGGTGTTCGCTATGCTCTTGTTCTTGCTCTTGGCAATCTCGGCAAGGGTGTACCAACCATCCGGCACTTTCTGCGGGACTTTGGTTACCTCCAATGCTTTGATGAGTTTTTGCAGTTCCTTTTTCATCGGGCTTTGTGCTTCCAAGTTCTCACTTCGGTGGTCCAAATCCAGCCGTCATTGAAACGATGAGCCTGCCAAACTTTCCACTCGTTTCCTTCAATGACACCATAAGTCCAGCCAAGACCCCATTGAGACGTTGCCAGACGGTTCTTGGCGTATTCCATCTCTTTTTTGAGGCACATGCAACCACCGGAAAAGCCGACGACCCCTCCGTGCTTCTTTGCATTGGCTGAACCAATTCTGTGAATGTGTCCCATGATAACGGCCCCTCCGGGTCTGCCATAATGAGTAGCGTGTTCTTCGATTGCGTATCGGTTACAAGTGTAACCATGGACGAAGGAAATAGGTCCAATACTATGCACACCGAGGTCGGCATGATAGGGGTAGATTTTCTTGCATCATTTGCTTTGAGATGGCCTTTAATCTTCTCGTCAAGGTCGAGGGCATAATCTCTGACGACACCGCTGTTGGCATTGGTGTACATCTGTGACAGTCTATCTTCGTGGTTTCCATAAAGAAAAGCGGTAGGTCTGAGCGTGTCGATGAACTCGATGCCTTGTTCCACGTCATCATAGAGCGATTCGTGCGATTCAGCGTCGTTGTTTGATACGCCGCGTCTGATTGAACGGAAGTCAAAGCAATCGCCAAGATGGATGCGATGCTGAGGCTTGAATTCCTTCAAAAACTGCTTGAGTCCGTTGAAGGCGATGGGGTCGCACTTATCTCCGTGGTTATCGCCCACGGCTACGAATGTCTGGTATTTCATATTGATTTAGAGTTAATGTATTCAATCCACATCTGTCGAGCCATTTTGTGCTGGGTTCTGTAAAGTTCCGTGGATGTGACGCAATCCTTGGGATTAAGCACCGGTGTCGGCAGTATGAACGAAAACGCCTTGCAGATGCCTTCAAGCGTCTCGACCCTCTTTTCCAAGGCCTTGATTTTTTCGTCAGCGTCTGACTTGTCGTTTGAGTTCTTGTATTTCATTTTCGTGCTGTTTTCGTTCGTTGTCGATGAGTGCTTTGAGCATCTCATTGTCTCTTTTGAGTATAGAAACGTCAAGCGCATTTTCTAATGCTTGTTTGAGAGTCGCAGGAGGAATAGATAGGACCTTGGCGGCGATGTTGATAAGTTTATCTTTGTCGCTCTTTTTTTGCATCTCTTTTGGGGTCTCTGGTCGGGTCTGGTCTTATTCTTTCTCCACATTTCGGGCAGAATATGCAGGTGTATCCGTAGAACTGATGTTCAAGCCCGTTCTTATAGGTGACTTGCATCGTCCAAGACCCATTAGGGTTGAACTTCTCGATGTGAAGGCATTTCATTCTTCTGAGGTGCCGACAAGGAAGTAGAGGGCAAACAGCACAA
>CAYQOJ010000276.1:0-3961 GCA_964419105.1 uncultured Methylococcus sp. | reverse complement strand
AGGAACACTGCCAGACTGTGATCTACGGGGTCAAGATCTCAACCGAGGTCTATGAATCTGCCGTCCAGCGGTACCTGATCGAAAAAGAAGGTTACTAGGACTGCCCCAACCACCAGAGCCGAAGGCGAATGCCCGGCTCTGTGGTGAATCCCGTCGTTGCGGTACGAATGCGACCGCTTCGATCAACGAAAAAAAGCGCCGGGACCCCCCGAACACCAAATGCTTCCCCCAGCCTCCCCGCGTCATCGGGAATCGTCGGGACTTTAAAACCCTGAGCTTCCATATAGCCACGGATGTCACTGGCACTCCCCGAGCGGAGCGCCACACTGATGACCCGATGGTCCTGAGCGATTCGGTTGATGCTGCCCTGCATGGCTTTGCAAATCCCACACCAGCTTCCCCAAAAATAGACCAGAACCGGTTTTTCTTCTGCCGAAAGCCCAGGGTACAGGCTGCCATCGACCAGAGGCCCTGTAAGCGCTGGTGAGGGTGCATCCGTCAGAAGCCCCCGGGATGCCACATGCTGGATCAACAAAACCAAAAGGATCGGAAGACCCCAGGACATCAAAAATCGCACCATCGAAGAACCCTCCTTATCCAAAGCGGGCAATCCAGAAAGCGCCTTCTCTTTTTAGCCAATCCCGCCGGCGGCGCCAGTCTGGGATTCGCGTCGCCACCAGCTGCCAGAAGGCCTCCGAGTGATTGCGATGTCGAAGATGACAGAGTTCGTGAAATACCACGTACTCCAAAATTTCCGGCGGCATGAAGGCCAGAATCCAGTTGAGATTGATATCCCCCCGAGGTCCGCAACTCCCCCATCGAGATCGCATCCGCTTGATCCGGATCATCCGGGGGTCGAGAGCTTCAAGACCCACCAGCGCCTCAATGTGCCGGCGCACTGCGGCATCCATCCAGGGCCTCACTGCGGCGAAAAGACCGGCCTTTAAAAGCTCATCGGATGGCAACAAGCCCTCGGGCAAGTGAAATTCAAAACCCTGATTCTCGTCAAAGCGAACGCGAAATCGCTTGCCCGAGGCCTTGACCTCTGCCGCTCGGATCGCCAGCCCCTGGAATGGAATGGTTCCATCGGGTGCGATCAAGGCCGGCTTCTCGGGGGTAGCTCCCATGCGTTTTCGCACTTCTTCAAGCTTAGATAGAACCCAAGGCTTGTGTTGTTCGAGAAAACGAAGGGCTTCCCGCTCACTGCCTCCTTTCGGAATGACCAGCTCGACCGCATCCGGTCGAACGACAATTCGAAGACGCCGGGCCTTGAGACTCTGGCGAATGGTGAGAAGCGGAAGTTCGCTGGAACTCAATCGGACACTCCATCGACCGAGAGTATTTCGAGACGGACCTCACCGGCTGGCCGTCTCCAGAGCACTTCATCACCGACTCGGGACTTGAGGAGCGCCTTGGCGAGCGGTGAGACATAGCTGATCAAACCCTTCTGGACATCGGCCTCATCTTCACCGACCAGGACCACGTCGTAAACCTGTCCACCTTCATCCACGGCGCTGACGGTTGAACCAAAACGGACCTGACCCTTGGGATTGGGGGAAGGCTCCACCAGAACGGCTGTGCGAAGCCGATCGAGGTAATAAACAAGATCCCGCTCCGCTTCGCGCACCGAAGACTGCGAAGCCAGATCATCCCGCCCCTGATGTTGGTCGCGAACCGCATGGAGCATCTTGACCTCATGCCGCAGGAGTTCAAGACCCCTCGGTGTGACATAGTTGATCTCGCGGCTTGGGACCCTGAGCGCAGGGGTGGCCTCCTCGCCATCGCCCTCCTTAACAAAGGCTCGACTCACGCTCTCTTCCCTTCGAGCATCCTCGCAGCCAACCTTGCCAACTCCGCCGAACCCTCCAGATGACCTAGCGTTTCCCTGACGGCAGCCAGTTCCCCGCGCATGGTGTCCCGATACACCGGGTCATCGAGAATATGGCGGATCTCGCCCGCGATATTCTCAGGCGTCGCCTCATCCTGAATGAATTCCCGGACGACCCCCTTCCCGCGGAGGATGTTGGGAAGCCCGATGAAGGGGACCTTGATCAACAGGCGACCAATCCAATAGCTCAGGGCAGCCAATCGATAGACGATGGCCATAGGCACGCCCAGAAGGGCCACTTCCAAGGTTGCAGTCCCTGAAACCGTCATGACCGCATCACAGCACTGAAGAACGTCGTAATCTTGCCCCTCGATGATCGTCAGTTCGAGATGATGATTTGCACCCGCTTCCAGCAGAAGTTCACGCTGAAGCGTCGGCGCCTTGAAATCGACAAAGCGGACATCCGGATGCGTCCCCTTCAGGTTCGCCGCCGCACGCAGCAAGATCGGAAGCAAACGGGCCAATTCATTGCTCCGACTGCCGGGAAGAATTCCAATAAGGGGGGCCTTTGGCTCTAAAAATCCGAGCCCTGCCAGAACGGCATCCGGGGACTTCGTCGCCTTTACCTTCCCCGCCAGAGGATGCCCGACATAAGTCGCCGGAACCCCATGCGCCTCATAGAAAGGAAGCTCAAAAGGAAAGATCACCGCCATGTGATCGATGATTTGACCGTATGTTTTGACTCGTCCCTGCCGCCAGGCCCAGACTTGGGGGCTGACATAGAACAAGACCTTGATTCCCAGTGCCTTTGCAGCTTTCGCCAGACGAAAGTTGAATTCCTTGTAATCCACACAGATCAGAAGATCCGGGCGCTCATCCCGAGCGAGATTCCGCATGAGATTCAGGGCGCCTCGAATCTCACCGTAGTGTCTTGCAATCTCGGCCAGGCCGATCACCCCGATCCCACTGGAGTCAAATCGAATGTCGATGCCGGCCGCTTGCATCGCCGGACCGCCCATGCCGATCCCACGCACCCCTGGAATGATCGCCTTGAGCTCACGGAAAAGGCTCGCCGCATGCTGATCCCCCGAGGCTTCCCCGGCGGACAGCATCACTAGCGGGGCTCGATCAGCCATTCAGCGCCTTTTTGATGACCGCCACGATCCGGTCGATGTCTGCATTCGAAAGTTCCGGATAGATGGGCAGGGAGAAGCAACGGCCAGCAATCTCCTCCGTTACAGGGAGCGAGAGCCCCTGACAATCCGCCTTGAACACATTCTGCTGGTGAAGCGGGACCGGATAGTAGATGGCGCAACTGATATTTTCATCCTGAAGCGCCTTCATGATCTGATCACGTCGGTCAGAGAGGAGCGTGTACTGGTGGTACACATGAAGCCCCAAACCGTCCTCATGCGGCGTGACGATCGGAAGACCCTTCAGCTGCTCTGAGTACCGGTGCGCCACGCGACGGCGCTCCCGATTGAACTCGTCGATGTGACGGAGTTTCACACGGAGAATCGCCGCCTGCATTTCATCGAGTCGGCTGTTGTAGCCAATCGCATCATGGTAGTAACGCACTTCCGAACCGTGATTTCTCAGCATGCGCGCCTTGGCAGCAACGGCATCGGAGGAGGTCACAACCAGGCCGCCATCGCCATAGGCCCCCAGATTCTTGCTGGGGAAAAAGCTATAGCCTGCGCTGATACCGATGCTGCCCGTCTGCCGGCCACCCAGACTTGCTCCAAAGGACTGCGCGCAATCCTCAATCAAGAGGAGACCCCGCGACTCGCAGAGTGCCGCAAGGCGATGAAGGTCCGCCGGCTGACCAAACAAATGGACGGGCATGATGGCCTTGGTCTTTGGCGTAATGGCCTGTGCCACTTGATTGGGATCCAGGTTGTAGGTCTTAGGATCGACATCGACAAATACCGGCGTCGCGCCGACATACCGAATGGCTTCGGCCGTTGCGATAAAGGTGAAGGCAGAGGTAATGACCTCATCCCCGGGACCCACCCCCGAAGCCAGAAGTGCCAGATGCAGAGCATCGGTTCCTGAAGCGCAGCCAATCGCATGCCGAACTCCAAGGTAGGTAGCCGACTCTTCTTCAAAGGCACGGACATTCGGACCCAGAAT
>CAYQOJ010000275.1:0-3967 GCA_964419105.1 uncultured Methylococcus sp. | reverse complement strand
CCCGCCACCAACAGCAAACTGGCCGTGGTAGATCCAACTACTTCTTAACGTTACACTGGCTCGCCTTCTTCCAGTGCCTGATCGCCTTCCTCAGCTGCCCGACGGAGCGTACCGTGTAGCGATACACGCGGCGGTTTGGCATCAGAATAGACACCCGGTAAGGACAGTGAAGATAGCCGCGCTTAGTCCAATCACGATGAAAGCGAATGCAGATGCTTCCCTCTGAAACCGCGATACGGCTGTATTCAAACACACAATCTCTGCACGTCAGAGCGTGGGCGTAGTCATTCTCGTGCATGACCTGTTCTATTTTGTCGCTGTTCAGGATGCTATCAGGCACAGCCATACTGTATTTACAGGAGTCTCGTCCAATCGGCATCAACTCCAGCGATTCGCGATACTCAACATTAACGGCGTCGTCGATCATGCGAAACTTGCGCTCCATGGTGGTGGTGTTGGATGGGCTGTGGCTGTAGTAATTATATACCCAATGTTTAAATTTATTCGAATTTATTTATGGAACACCTTTCTCTTTTTGGTTTATAGAACTTTTCAATACTCCAAGGGCGATAGGAATCGAACCCATGTAGCCTGCTTTAAAAGAAGCAAAAAGTGTTTTGCCAACTAAGCTACAAAGGATTCTGAGATGTCAACAAAATTTGCCAATATAAACTTCTGCAACTACACAAGTCCAACAAACCCAAACCCAACCATGCCAGTTCAGCAAATGTGATACAGCATGACAGTGCTCACCTAGTCGCGAGTACTACTACTCACAAAGTCTGCTTTCTTTCATCGCTTGCTTGGTGATATGGGAGTGGATATTATTCTGCAATGCATCAGTAAATATGTCTGAAATGTATCCAGAGTAAATAAATCACACGTTCACATACCATGAAAGTACACAATGCCGTCATAAGTGCTCAAAAATCATAAGGTTTTCTTTTTGAGTGCAATGAGGACTGCTCTACTTCAGTGCAGAAGCAACAGTTTGAAAAACAGAACACAGAAAGATTGCATTTTATTTTTGTTCACAGTGCATCAGGGCCGGGCCGTTGCTGTAATGATAATGATTTGTTTGTGGAAAATTTTAACCTATTATAAATTTAAAATAAAGTTTCTATTCTTAACCCAACTGTAATTTCCAAACAACAAAAAAAAAATGTCCACATCATTCAAAACACGCACACAGCAGGAGATCATGCCCGGGAGGAGCAACAAGAAGAGATCACCTTCTGGGATTAAATTCAAGGACGAAGAACGCAGAAAATGCAGCAAGCTGGTCGTCCCCGAGATGCACAAGCTCTCTGGGTTGATAGCAGAATTCAAGGAGAAGATCCATACTGACACAAGCACAACTGATCTCTTCACCATGTGCCATCTGCAGCTGAAACTGTCCAAGGAACTCGTGTTTGAAGCGTGCTCGATGCTGGGCTTCATCGACCTGGTCCCCGACCTCGAGGAGCTTGCCCACGACGCGCCCGGGGAGATTGTACCCCTGATCGATGAACTGATCGACGAGTGCCAGGACGCCATTCTAGACGGGCAGGACGAGAAGTGGACCGCCGACGCCGCGCGCGACGAGAAGACGCTGGCGATGCTGGACAAGGTGATCCAGAGGATGGGCGCCGTGGTCGGCATGGTGTTCAAGAGCAAGCGCTGGATCAAGGCGGAGGAGCGCTTCGACATTCTGCACCTGTGCTGCGCGCTGTTTGAGGCGGCGGAAGACCTTGTAAAGTCGGCTGCTGCAGGTGCCAGCGACTTTTTGGAGTACGATCAAGAGCTGGAGTCCCTGTTGGAAGAGGCGATTTGCAAGTGTGACGACCAGCCGATGGATGAGTACTTGGATGTGGATTATGAGAATGAGGAAGAGGAGAATGACTACGAGGATGACGATGAGGAATAAAGGCGGCATTGCTGTTGCGTAATAATTGTGTAGTTTAATAGAGAATAGATAAACTGACTGATAGGTATCAACGGATAGGACTGCTAAACACTGATGCATGCGCAGTTACATATTTCTGTAACCATTTTGTTGTTTGTTGATCGAATATGGATACAATCTGCTGACCAAACTACATTCAACCTTCTACACAGCCACACCACACACAATGATGTGTTGAGAAACAGTTTAATAATAACCCCCAAAATTAATCCTCCGCCTTGCGCTTCCTTGAATAGGGTTCAGCGGTCTCCAGCATTTCAGAACCCCTGACCAGCTCATCAAGCGTGGCCTCAACCAACCCAACAGCTTTCATCTCCAAAGCAGAAGAGGGGATCTTCTCAAAATACAGATGCCTTTCAACATCATACCCAGGGCAGATATCGTCCATCTGGCTACCATACTCATGAACCAGAGTCTTGACACGCTCGACGCCCTTGAGGAGCTCAGCAAGCTCAGCGTTGAGGTCTTTGCCGTGCTGCTGCATAAGGGCGGTAAGCTGCGTCTTCTGCTCCGCGTTTGGGATCACCATGTAGTTGAAGAGATACTGCGTGTCCTCGTCGTCATCCGGATCATCATTGTTAGAAGATTTTGTCTTGACTACCAGGAGGTTTTCTGTAACCTTGAAGGCCTCTGTCACAATAGCTGTGCTGGGAAAGTCGTAACTGCCCTTGTAGTGCCTGCCCATGTACAGCATTGCATTGTCGTCCGGTAAGTAGACAACTGCATCAGGTGAATTTCCCTTATTAGGGTTGAAGTGCTCAAACTTGAGATTTGGAGCAGTATCAGCGTCGCGGATGTGGATGCGGCCAGAACGACGGCGAACCATGATGATTGATGTGTGGTGGTGGTTGGTGGTCTTCTTTTATTGGCAATAATAATAAGCTGCAAAAAAAAAAAAACGAAATTTGTTTAAATTTGTTTGTGGAAAACCCATAATTAAAATGTTTTAAACCCACAAGTTCAATTAAATTTGTTTGTGTAAAATTCTTTACAGCTTGGAGAACCCCAATAAATATAGAAGCCCGAAACCAACAACAACCACAACCACAACCACCATGCAGCTCGACAGCACCCCCCAGATCAACGCCTTCGGCTACTACTACTACGACGCCGTCTACCTCATCGACTTCATCGACAACCCCCGTCCGGAAGTGTGCTCGCCGTCGTTCAAGGAGAAGATGGATATCATTGGCATGCGCAACTTCCCCCTCTTCCACGCGCACTGCGAGGAGACCCAGCCGCAGCTCCACCTCATGCCACGGGATGAACGGCTCCAGCTGAAGCTCAGGCTGCTCGACGAACTCCGGGCCAAGGTCGACCAGACGCGGCAGGAGATCGCGGGCCCAAAACGGATGCGGGAGTTGGATCTTCCCAGCGACCCGGAGGAGTGCAAGCGCAAGCTCATCGAGATGATCGATGATGCCCAGGACAAGATCGCCGAAATGCTGGGCAACGTCTCGAACATCCACAAGGACATTGCCGTCTACCGCGACGCGATCGGCACCCTGGGCTGTGTGAGCGTCAACAACCAGCAGATCGCGGCGTACGACGAGGCGCTCTTCAAGGCGATGCCCAGTGATGGTGTTCAGGAGATGAAGAAGGACTGCGATGATGACTGCGAGGAGAAGGACCCGAAACGTGCGAAAGTGGAGAAAGACGGTGACCACCACGATGATAATGATGATCATGAGTAGAGAAGAGGGGAATAATTATAATGATTGCTATGGTGTCTGCAATGAAAACTTGAAACAAATGTGTTCTTGATGCAAAGCGAGGGATGTTGTTGTTTTGCTGTGTTGAGTATTGAGTTTAAAAAAAACACAAGATTCACAAAACCTGCTGCCTTTTTTGACACTTGGCAACGCTGCTCCGCTCTCACTTACATGGAAAAGGTGTCAGGAGCAAGAAACAAACCCATTGAATGATACAATGTCAAACAGTGACACTGTGTCATCTGTACAGAGTAAACACACACACGAAGAAGTCATAGTGCTTTATCAATCCCATTATGTATCAGAGATT
>CAYQOJ010000274.1:0-3979 GCA_964419105.1 uncultured Methylococcus sp. | reverse complement strand
TGGCTGGTACGGTGGTTCTTGTCACCGCCGTTGGCAAGCGTGAAGCCTCTCCTGATACTGATTTCTTCCCTCTGCGGGTCGACTATCAGGAAAAGGCGTATGCGGCTGGAAAAATTCCGGGTGGCTTTTTCAAGAGAGAAGGGCGTCCTTCAGAAAAGGAAACGCTGACGGCTCGACTGATCGATCGTCCTGTTCGTCCGTTGTTTCCTGAAGGATTCAACAACGATGTCCAAATCACGGCTACCGTGATGTCGCTCAATCCTGAGGTGGACCCGGACATTGCGGCGCTGATCGGCGCCTCAGCAGCACTGACTCTCTCAGGCATGCCATTCAAGGGGCCTATCGGCGCATGCCGTGTTGGCTTCATCGATGAAAAGTATGTACTGAACCCCACGGCCAGTCAGTTAGATGACTCCCTGCTGGATCTGGTAGTGGCCGGTACGCAAAATGCTGTGCTCATGGTTGAGTCTGAAGCAGACATGTTGTCTGAAGAGGAAATGTTAGGTGCCGTAGTTTTCGGTCATGAGCAAATGCAGACCGCAATCAGTGCAATTCGTGAATTGGCCGCCGAAGTCGGTGTCAAGGCGTGGGATTGGACTGCCGCGGGTGCTGATGAAGCGCTGGTGAGTCTGGTTAAGGAAAATGCTGGGGCAGCAGTTTCCGCGGCTTATCAGATTGCCGACAAGCAAGCTCGTCAGCAGGCAGTGAAGCAAGCTCGATCCGCAGTCGTTGAAAAGCTCACCTCCGAGGGGCAGTTCTCCGCGAAGGCTGTAAAGGCCCTGATCGAAGATCTCGAGTACAACACGGTGCGCGCCATGATTCTCAATGATGCCAAGCGCATCGATGGACGTGATCTTGAAACCGTGCGCCCGATCACCATCCGGACGGGGGTTTTGCCACGAACCCACGGCTCTGCGCTATTCACCCGAGGTGAGACGCAGGCATTGGTCGTTGCGACTTTGGGTACCGGCCGAGATGCGCAGGTTATCGATGCGATTGAAGGCGAATACAAGGAAACCTTCCTTTTCCACTACAACTTCCCCCCCTACTGCGTGGGCGAGATTGGGATGATCGGTTCGCCGAAGCGTCGTGAAGTCGGTCACGGTCGACTGGCGAAACGGGGTGTTCAGGCGGTTATGCCCGACCAGGAAGAATTCCCCTATGTGATTCGCGTGGTATCCGAGATCACCGAATCCAATGGTTCTAGTTCCATGGCCTCGGTCTGTGGCTCAAGCCTTGCACTGATGGATGCCGGTGTTCCGACACTGGCACCTGTTGCAGGAATCGCGATGGGCCTGATCAAAGAGGGGGACTCATTTGCCATTCTCTCTGACATCATGGGCGATGAGGATCACCTGGGTGACATGGACTTCAAGGTTGCGGGATCCGAAGACGGAATCACCGCGCTTCAGATGGACATCAAGATCGATGGCATCACGCCTGAAATCATGAGCAAGGCACTTGAGCAGGCAAAGAAAGGCCGGCTGCACATTCTGGGCAAGATGGCCGAAGCGCTGTCTGCACCGCGAGAGCAGATGTCTGATTACGCTCCGCGCATCATCAGCTTCAGTATTGATCCAAGCAAAATCCGTGATGTGATCGGAAAAGGCGGTGCAACGATCCGCTCAATCACCGAAGAGACCGGTGCCAGCATTGATATTACTGACGATGGCCTTGTGAAGGTCGCATCCGTTGATCGCGAGGCCGGCGACGAAGCGCGTCGTCGAATCGAGCAGATCACTGCTGAGGTCGAGGTAGGTAAGATCTACGAGGGCCGCGTAGCGCGTCTGATGGATTTTGGTGCGTTTGTGACGGTCCTGCCCGGGAAGGATGGGCTCGTTCACATCTCGCAAATTTCTGACGAGCATGTTGAGAAAGTCAGCGACAAGCTGGCTGAAGGCGACATCGTACGGGTCAAGGTTCTCGAAATCGATCGTCAGGGGCGCGTGCGTCTCAGCGTGAAGGCCGCTGAACTCGGAGAGTAAGCGCGTCGGATCAGTCGAGTGACCATGACAAAGGGGCCGTAATGGCCCCTTTGTCGTTTATGAGATTCAGGGATCATCCTCAACCAACCTTTGAAGGGTTAGGAAGGCGTCATTGGGTACTTTGACATCCCCTGAGTAAGGCGTCGTGAAAAGAAATGCAAGATAGAGGTTCAGGGATACGATAAAAGTTACCATCGCGGTCATGATGGCTTGGCCGATGAGATGTTCGACCGAAAAGAACATGGTGAAAGCAATCGTGATCATGCCGCCTACAATCAGGGAAAACCATTCAGCGTTGGGAATATCGTAGACGGCAAAGTTGAGTCGTCCCCTGCGACTTTCTCCGGCATTGATGAAAGACGTCAGCATGGTGTCGTACAGGGCTTTTTGGTTTTCTGTGACCGGTTCAATTTCGCGGATTTCCTTCATGAGCTGCCGAAAGAGACGGAGTCCTTCTTCGTCGATCTGACCTAGTGCCATGCATCTCCAGCCTTCCCCAATCGTTTCATTGGTATAAGATCTGATGGTGTCTCGGATATTGTCACGATAGGGTTCTGGCATCTTTTCAGAAAGTGCGTAGATCTCCATTAAGGAATTTGCCTCATTTTCAAGATGAAGTCTGGCATCGTTAAATCGGTTTGTGGCATCGACAACAACTAGGCCCAGGATGACAGCATAAAGAGTCCCGACGGCTGACATGTAATAACCACCGACTTCATGGAAGCTCTCGAGGGTCGCTTTTCCGACGCGCTGCTTGATCCAATGTTGTACTGCGACTGAAAGCACAATGACGAGTGCAATAATCGTCCCGCCGGTCAGGAATTCGTCGAGATGAATATGATCTACCATGGTTCTGTATGGGGTTAGAGGATGGGCGTTTTTGAGTCTCTTCCTGCAACTTCCTGAACTAACTTAGGGACAAGGTAGCCAGGTAGCGAAGCTCTGAGTCGATCAGCCAGTAGTTTTGATTGATCTAAAGTCACTTCGAAGTGGTGGGTCCCAGTGGCTCGATCAAGGGCATGAAGATAATAGGGAATTACATTCATCTCAAAAAGTTTTTTGCTCAGTGCGATGAGAGTGAATTCTGAATCGTTAATGTCGCGCAGGAGTACCGACTGGTTAAGGAGGGTCGCGCCGGTCAGGAGGATCCGTTTTAATGCCGCATTCACCGATGAATCCAGCTCATTGGGATGATTGCAGTGGATTACAACCACGATTCGCAAACGGCTTTTTGTGATCAGTTCGATGAATCCATCGTCAATACGTGCCGGTAGGACTATCGGTATTCGGGTATGGATGCGGATGCGCTGAACATGTGAAATTGCGTTCAGGTCCTGAAGTATTTCCCCGAGACGTTCGTTTGAGAGCATCAGGGGATCACCTCCACTCAGAATGACCTCCTCAAGCGAGTCATCAGATTTGATCTCTTCGAGTGTGGATTCCCATCGACTTTTCGATGTTTGCTGCTCTTGGTAGGGAAAGTCACGGCGGAAGCAATACCGGCAATGAATGGCGCATGCTCCTGTACTGATGACCAGAGCGCGGTGCTGATACTTCTGAAGCAGCCCTGGAGACCTTAGCGCGTTAAGATCTGATACGGGATCAGGCCCAAACCCCTCTTTGGCATCAAGCTCCTCTGTTTTTGGCAGAACCTGCAAAAGCAGGGGATCCTGGGGATCTGACTTAATCATTCGATCGGCAAATGCGCGCGTGACCAGGAAGGGAAAGGGCGTCTTAGCGAGCGGGAAATGCTCTGCTTGCAGACCTAGAAACGCCAGGAGATCCTCGGGATTCCGAAAAGCGTTGGCGACTTGAGATTGCCAATTGGCGTCCATGAGTAATCTGTAATTGGTGTGCAACCGGGTCTCCATTATAATTGCCGGCTTGTGTTCGGCTAATCAGACAGGTAAAGCGAGAATGGCGACAGTTAGCACCAGTGAGTTCAAGGGCGGTCTCAAATTGATGATGGATGGAGACCCCTACACCATTCTCGA
>CAYQOJ010000273.1:0-3983 GCA_964419105.1 uncultured Methylococcus sp. | reverse complement strand
GTGCTAAACAAGATGACATATAAGGAGTAATAAAACGCTATGGCCGGACAGAACCTCAAGGGCGTTGCCCGAATTTATGCCGCCTTCTTTCATTCCATGCGAGGATATAAGGCGACCTGGGTTCATGAGGAAGCTTTCAGACAGGAGGTCTACCTTTTTGTTATCGCAGGCCCCTTGGGGCTCTGGCTTGGAGATACTGCGGTAGAAAAAGTACTCCTGACCGGGAGCATCATTGTGGTGATGATCGTTGAACTCCTTAATACGGGAATTGAGATCGTTGTCGATCGCATCAGTTTTGAGCGCCATGAGCTTTCAGGCCGGGCAAAAGATGTCGGTTCCGCGGCTGTTCTGACCTCATTGGCTTTTGCCGGCCTGGCCTGGGGCCTCATCCTCTACCCGCGTTGGGCCCCTCTTCTGCAAGGTTAGAAATGCAAGCCCGCCTTCGGACCTTAACCAACATGTCATAATCCAAGACTAAAGTGATCCGGATTTTAAGGATCGAGGTTTGATCATGTTAAGTATTTTGGTCGTTGAGGATGACATTGGCATTCGGGATATGCTGAAGGACATACTCGAACAGGCTGATTTCGAAGTATGGACTGCGGGCGACACACACAAGGCGCTCTTGCAGATTCAGCAAAAACTACCAGATCTGATGCTTTTGGACTGGATGCTTCCGGGACAAAGCGGGATCGAATGGGCTCGTCGCCTCAAAAAGGACGACAAATACACATCCCTCCCAATCATCATGCTGACAGCTCGTGGCGAGGTGGATGACAAAATCAGAAGCCTGGATACCGGCCTCGATGACCACATCACCAAACCTTTTTCCTCCCGTGAACTGGTCGCCCGTGTCCGTGCTGTTTTAAGAAGGTGCGGAAAGCTCGAGACACTCAATCGCATCGAAGCCGGTGGCGTCACGTTAATTGCTGACCAGCATCGCGTCCTGATCAATGGTGTTGCAGTAAATATCAGCCCCACCGAATATCGGTTGCTGGAGTTCTTTCTTTCCAATCAAGACCGGCTCTACACACGTTCCCAACTTCTGGACCACGTCTGGGGAAGGCACAGTTCCATTGAAGAAAGAACCGTAGATGTCCACATCAGGCGACTGCGGAAGCTTTTGGCCGAATTTGGAAAGGACAACTTGATACAGACCGTGCGCGGATTTGGATATCGGTTTTCGGAACAAATGTGACCACCCGCATCACATCATCCACTCCAGGGACACAACGTCCTTCCCGACGTCCGATCCCGCTAACAACAAAGATTGTTATCGGCCTCATTGCAGGGGCCGCTCTAGGCCTCTCCTTAGGCGAAGCCGTTCAGCCATTAAAAGCCATCGGCGAAACTTATGTGGGCCTGATGCAAATGACAGTCCTCCCATTCATTGTATTTTCTCTGATTGGGAATATCGGACGGCTCAATATGACAGAGCTCCGTCTTCTGGCGCGAACGGGTCTTGTGACCTATGTTCTGCTTTGGCTCTTTGCCGTCATCACGGCCCTGTGCTTTTCCAATGCTTTCCCAGTCCTCCATACCAGTCATTTTTTTAGCACTTCACTGATTGAAGCCCCGCCCTCCGTCGATTGGCTTCGCTTGTTTGTCCCCTCAAACCCCTTCAAATCGCTCGCTGAGAACTCCGTTCCTGCTGTCGTAATTTTCTGCATTTTGTTTGGGATTGGCCTGGTTGGATTCGATTCCAAGCAAGGCATCATCGATCTAATGAGCATTTCCGCCCGGAGCCTTCACAAGGTCAACGGCATGGTCGTCCAGCTCACGCCTTACGGAATTTTTGCCATTACTGCACATGCGGCTGGAACCATCCCCATCAGGGAGTTTGAGCGCCTCGAGGCCTACTATCTGACCTTGGGATCCTGCATCCTGATCATGACTTTCGTCGTTCTCCCCCTATTGGTGAGCTCATTCACACGCATTCGCTACCGAGACGTCCTTCGGATTTCAGCGGATAGCCTCTTGACCGCTTTCGTCACCGGCAGCGTTCTCTCCAGCATTCCCCTTCTCATTGAGGCCACCAAGTCCTTCTATCAGGAGGACGAGCAGGATGGTGAGAGAAACGCCGAATTTGCAGAGTTCATCCTTCCCTTGGCATACCCGTTTCCAAACAGTGGCAATGTCGCAGCGCTGCTCTTCATTTCTTTTGCCGGGTGGTTCGTTTGTCAAAGACTTTCGTTTGGCGAAGAGCTTCACCTCTTATGGCTTGGATCCTTTCTGATGTTCGGAAAAGTCCTTCTTGCCATTCCTTTCCTGCTGAATGTCTTTCAGATTCCGCAAGACATGTTCCAACTGTTTTTGGCCTCTGGCGTTTTCGCTGGCCGTTTCAGTGATGCGCTTGGCACAATGCATTATCTTGCCTTCACCTTGCTCGCCACGGCGCGGATGACTGGTCGTTTTGAGGTGAAATGGAGAAAGCTTCTACTCAATACGGCGATCATCGGGGGCACCATCAGCCTCAGCCTTTTCCTCATACGCCCACCCCTTGAACGTCTTTCGGTATCCGATGATACCCGGCACCTGATTCTGAACCGGACCAATCTCCATGCATCGCCCAAAACCGACATCCGCATTGTTGCAGCGGCGCCCAATCCGGTCAGCATGCAACATTTCAAGAACCGTCTGGAGCGTATTCGAAGTCGGGGCATCCTGAGGGTCGGATTTCAGAAAGACTATCTGCCATATTCCTTTATCAACAACCAGGGAAATCTGGTCGGATTGGATGTTGACCTTGTGGCAAAGTTTGCCCATGAGCTTGGGGTTTCCCTGGAGTTCGTCCCCTATACGCGGGCATCGCAACAGGATCAGATCAACAAGGATCACTTTGATATCGCCATCTCTGGGATTTCAGTCACCCTCGAACGTTCTATTCGGATGATCCTGTCCGAGCCATATCTCATCGTCAATCTCGCGCTGGTTGTCCCTGACCATCGACGAACTGAATTCGAATCAGAGGAACATATCAACGAACTCGAGAACCCTCATATCGCGGTTCTCGAAGGAAGCCTCTTTGAGGAAAACATTCGCCGACATTTCCCACACGCAGTCATTGATCGCATCGCCTCACCCGCAGAATTCTTTGAAGACACGCAGGCTGATTACGATGTCTTGGCAACCCATGCTGAAAGTGGGTCGGCCTGGACCTTGGTTCACCCTCAATATACGGTCGTCAATCCTTTCCAGCACCCGGACCGCGCACCCTTAGCCATTGCGGTTGCCGGTTTTGATGTCATCCTCGAAGACACCCTGAATACCTGGATCAGCCTGCAAAAGGTCAACGGCACCATCGAAAGACTGAGTGAATATTGGCTCCAGGGTAAAGAGTCCACAAAGGAAAAACACCGAAAACCCCTGCTTCCTCTCCTTTCCCGTTAAGCCCCTGTGGCTTTTTTGACGCAACGATTGTTGCTAAAGCAACAACTTTGCCGATCCGCAACGCTTTTCATCAGATTGTCATATTCGGTTGATACATTTCGCCTCGCGTGGGTTTGACCCCTTGTGGTCATTGCCTCACCGGATCAGCGAAACAAGAGACATCAACCACCACAAGGATTACCCCTTATGACCAATCTGGACACAACAAGATTGAACAGGAATGCCCGGGTTGCCGGCGCAGTTCTGGCAGCCTTGCTCGCCAGCCCTGCCGCCATGGCAACGGCCAAGTCAAAGGCTCCGGCCCCGGCTCCTGCCCAGGAACCCGCAGCAACCTCACAGGACCCGCTGCTGAACACGCTTCTAAAGAACGGCGTCATCAACAAGCAGCAGTATTCAGAACTGGCCAAGTCAGGTCAGAACTTTGCCGACAACGCCCTGCTTCAGATCCTTGCCCAAAATGGCGCAATCACCAAGGACCAGGCCAAGAACATCAGTGGCGGCAAGGTTGACATCGCCAAAGCACCTGAAATCAAGAATGCTCCCGCAGCGAATCCGCACGATGGCTACGCACGCGTCAACGAAAAGGGCATTGA
>CAYQOJ010000272.1:0-3997 GCA_964419105.1 uncultured Methylococcus sp. | reverse complement strand
TCGCACAGAGCGATCTCCATTGCCGCATCACTTCTTCTGGGATGGAGCATTTACCGGCGGAAGCCTGGATGTCACCGCATTGAGTTGATACTCCAATGAGTATCTGATGGTTGCATCAAAATAGATGAAGCCCACGGCGAATCCGATGGCGAGGCAGGCAGCCAGAGTCCATACGCTTTCAAGCCATGTTCTTTGCGGAATCACATTCAGGGCATCACGAATCGGAGTGATGCACACCCTCTCGACGCTTCCTTTGAGTTCCTGAGAGAGATCCTCCCTGAGCTTCTTGGCGAATCCGGAGAGTTCATCCTGAGCGGTGGTCGTCATTCGTCTGGTTTCGGTATCGATGACCGCATTCGCGGCCTCAAGACGGCTTTGAATATAGGCGTCAACAATGTCCCCTAGTTTTGAGGCTCGCTCCTCTACCTGGCCAGCTACCGCCTGGAGGGCGGTAGTGGCTTTGTCTGTGGATTCCTCAAGTTCTGTTTTTTGCCTTTCCTGGGCGAGAGTCAGGATTTCGACCAGGGCAAAGAGGGGGTCGTCCTTCGAGACCGGAACCCCCGTCTTTGCAAAGACTTCAGCGGCAATAGCGTCTTTGTGGTCGGGCGTTAGTTCCATATCTGAACCTCATCAAGCTGCCTGTAGACATCATCACGAAGGATCTTGAGCCGCTGCCTTTCAAGCAGAGGAATCTCAGAAGATGCCAGGGCCTCATGAAAGGTTTTTCGGCTGGCCAGAAGGTTTCGGATATCGACGCCAAAGGTTTGATGGTTGCGCTTTTCCAGAACCACGCGTCCGGCGAGTGATGGACCCTCTTTCCATTTGGGTTCGAAGGCCTTTCCATCGGACTTTTTAAGGGGGCCGAAATGTTCGTTTTCCCAGATGACCAGCTTCACAGATGGGGGAAGGGTACTCACCATCGAATCGAGGGCGTTTTTGGTGTCATCAAAGAGATCACCACCCCCGACAACGGTATGGACGATGGCCTGAATCTCCGTCTCGGCCAGGAGCGTCAGGATGTCGTTTTCAAGAAGGTAGGCGAGGAGGGGAGAGAAGGTGTTGGCACCGCTATCCACGATGACATCCTTGCCTGTGCCTTTTTCGAGGATGTCTGAGATGAGTCCGTCGAACTGCCTTTGATCGATGATTCTGGAATCATCCATGACCTTCACTTTTTTGACGTCCAGAGACGCATATTGGGCAAAGGTCGCATTCTCCTGGTCGATATCAAAGCATCCCGCCAGTTTCTCCTGATCCTGGAGGTATTGAGCGGCCAGATAAGCGACGAAGGACTTTCCGACGCCGCCTTTTCCTTGCAATACGAAATGAGCTGCCATGGCTATTCTCCTTCTTTCCGGAATCTTTCCGGGGTGGGGTTGTGGGTGAACTTTCTTCTTTGAGCTTGTTGCCTGAAGTAATCAATCTTCTCTGTGGGTGAGAGGCTCATGAGGTGTTCCTTTTCCTCAGGGCTTAACTGGCTCCTGTAAGCAAAGGGATCGCTCTGAGCCTTGGGATCTTCATTTCCTTGGGTGGGTTGAGGCTCCTTCATTCGATCCTTCTTTTTTGTCGGGACAGATGGAACCGACGCCAATGGTTTTTCTGTTGCTGCCCGATTCGGAGGCGGAATCCCTTTTTCCTTACGTTCCTTCCGATAGCGATACAGAAGCCCTCGTAGGGCATGGGGACCGATCTCGAATCCCAGATTGAGAAGAGTCTCCTGAATCGCTTCGATCTTCACGCCTGTGGAAATCGCAGCATCGATGTCTTCGATGTAGTCCCTGATGGAGGCTGAAGGACGTCTTGCGTCCGTCGATTCGGAAAGGCTGCGAATCGCTCTTCTGATGACTTCATTCATGGCTGTTTGCTGATTCTGGCTGCGAAGTGTCGCTGCGTGTATTTCGGTGTCCTGGCGTGATTTTGTGTGTATTCGTGTGATCGTGACTAATCGTGTTTTTTGGATTTTCGTATTCAAAACCCCGATAGGTCGCGGGCTCTGAACGGTGTAGGGTGGAATTAAGGAGACGCGATGCGTGACTTTTTGTGTAAGTCCGTGCTTCGGCGTGTATTGGCGTGACTGAGCGTGTAATCGTGTGTATCCGCGTGTAAGCGGAGCCACGATTTCCCGCTTTTGGGGAAGATTTGGGGGTTGGGAGATCTAGGGCAGGATAGGCTTTCAGCCAGTAAAGCGATACGCATCCGCCCACGGTCCAACCCCCCAAAAGAGGTCTTAATGCGGAAAGTGGCACTGCTATGTCGGGTCGATCCCGATACCAAAGAAAGAATCAAAACGCTCGCCTCGCATGAGGGAGTTTCAGAAGCGGATCTTGTTCGCAGGCTGATTGATGTCGGACTTGGGACTGCCCAAGTGATTAGGGAGCCGACATTGCCATCCTCCCCAGAGGGCTATCAGCGGAAGAAGATCACGCTAACCATGCCTGCCTTCATTGTGGATCTCGCAAAGGAACGAGCGGATCAAAAGAAGATGAGTCTCTCCCGCTGGATTGCCAGTCTGGTCCAAGGCAGCGTGTTCCAGCCCCCGGTCTTAACGACGACCGAATTGAAGTATCTCAACGAGAGCAACCGACAGATTCGGGCGATAGGGGTCAACCTGAACCAGATCGCCAGGGCCTTCAACCAGATGGATATCGATATCCGGAAGCTCAAGAATCTCGACTTGGTTGAGAAGGTCGTACGCGAAAACGCGGAGGTGATCGAGCGGCTACTCAGGGCCGTCAATCGATCCTGGGGGATAGGCCGTGGGAATCATTGAGGAGGAGTTTTCAAAGCCTCTGATTGCAGGGGTTCGGCCAGGGCGAAGAAACAATACCCGAAACATCCGGGTTGGGAGGCAGCGGGAAACAGCGGTACGCGTTGCGAGAGGCTCTCCGGAAGTTTTGGTGAAGATCTCAGGCTTCACCAAGGGATCAGAGCATCTGAAGGCTCACATGAGCTACATCAGCCGGAATGGGAAGGTGGATCTTGAGGATCAGAACGGAGCCATTTACGACGGAGCAATGGCGGTGGATTCGCTCTGGGAGGCATGGGATCGAGAGATCGGTATGGGGAGCGAGGGGAGAGGTAATCGTCGGGACACGGTGAAGATTGTTTTATCGATGCCTCCTGGGACCGACCCGAAAGCGGTTAAGGATGCGGTCAGGAAATTCGCTGCGGATGAGTTCGAGAACCATGCTTATGTCTTTGCCATGCACACGGATGAGCAGCATCCACATTTGCACCTGACCGTGCAGATGCGTGGATTCAATGGTGAAAGGCTAAATCCCAGAAAAGCCGACTTACAGCGATGGCGGGAAATGTTTGCTGATCGGCTCCTGCACGAGGGCGTTGATTGTGTGGCAACCCCACGAACGGCGCGGAATAAGGAAAGGGGTCAGAGCCAATCAAAAAGGCATTCGGAGGAACGTCAGAAGCAGAGGGGCAGGGGTGCGAATGCGTCATCCTCTCAGCAGGATTCTGCTCGGGCAGGAATGAGAGCCAGGTTTCGGAGCGGCATTAAGCGGACGAAGGAAGAGTGGGAAGCCATCAGAGACAGGAGCCGGAAAGTTGTTCAGGCGGCCTGGATGAAGGCAGCGATGGATCTTGAGTCAGGTGCGGAGCGATTTGACGTGCCGCGCCCTAATTATGAGAGGTACGAACGCAATGACGATGGACGTAGGAGCAGGCGGCGAGAAGCTGCTATACACCAGCCCGGTTTTAGCGATGCTGGAAGAGTCAGAGAGGCCGGTTCAGCCGATAGCCTGCGAGACGTGCCCAGCAGCGAGGTGGTACGTCACCGGAGGCCACCTGAAGGCCTATTGCAAGGAGTTCCACGCGATGGTTTGGGACGACAACCAGAAGCCCATTACGATTTGCGACGGGAGAGAGATTTGGCTCGCCCAGATGGAACGCGAGATGGAAGGGTGAAGCCTTCTGTCGGGATTATGTCGGAGTGGGATGCCGCCTTGGTGGTGAAGGCCTTTGCGGAAAGCCTTCAGCAGAA
>CAYQOJ010000271.1:0-4007 GCA_964419105.1 uncultured Methylococcus sp. | reverse complement strand
TGGCGCGGATCTATTGATCTATCCCACGGCCATTGGCTGGAACCTCGATGATCCAGAGGCGGAGCGGGAACGCCAGCTTAATGCCTGGATTACCGTTCAGCGAGGGCATGCTGTCGCAAATGGACTGCCGGTGATTGCCTGTAATCGCATTGGTCATGAAGAGGATCCAAGTCGTCAATCCGGCGGGATCCGGTTCTGGGGCAACAGCTTTGCCGTGGGCCCCCAAGGAGAGTACCTGACCCATCTCGACGCCGTTGAAGAGAAGGTTGAACTGGTAGAAATTGACAAGACACGGAGTGAGGATGTGAGGCGAATCTGGCCTTTCCTGAGGGATCGTCGAATTGAAAGTTACGGCGATCTGACGCGACGCTACGTGGATTGATTTCCTTTTGAAACCGCACATTTACGGCCGATGACTGCCCAAAGCGTACTCTCCCCGGCTCTGCCGAAATCGCCCGGCGAACCTTTGGCATGGTTGAATCTTGATGGGTGCGGGGATGCTCTGGCCTTGGCTCGCGCGATCAGGGGAGATCAGTGCCTTTATCTGGTCGTGACCCGAGATACCCAGACTGCCGTCCGTCTGGAGCATGAAATCCGTTTCTTTTTGGGTGGTAGCGCCAAGGTGCTCCACTTTCCGGATTGGGAAACCTTGCCCTATGACATGTTTTCGCCTTTGCCGGAGATTGTTTCCGAACGGCTAAAGTGTTTGGTCGAGCTCTCCACTGCCCAGCATGGTGTTTTGCTGGCGCCCGTCTCGACGCTGATGCAGCGTTTGAGCCCCCGATCCCATGTGCTTGGGAACTCGTTTGCCCTTCGCCCCGGAGAGCGACTGAACCTTGATGAAACGCGAAGTCGGCTTGAGTCAGTGAGTTACCTTTGCGTGAATCAGGTCATGCAACACGGGGAGTTTGCAATCCGTGGCTCCATCCTGGATCTGTTTCCCATGGGGAGTATGGTGCCTTACCGGATCGAGCTTTTCGATGATGAGGTGGAGTCCATCCGGGTTTTTGATCCTGAAACCCAACGCTCCAGCGAGAAGGTTGAAGCCATCAGTCTGTTTCCGGCCCGCGAATTTCCTTTCGATGAAACGGCGATCCGAAGGTTTCGCCAGTCATTTCGGGAGCAGTTCCCTGAGTCTTCGCAGGGCAAGGTGCTTTATCAGGAGGTCACCAAAGGCGTGGCCCCCGGGGGTATCGACTACTACTTGCCGCTTTTTGTTGAGTCGACCGAACTGCTCATGGACTACATTCCGGCGAAGACCCGAATCGTGCTTCATGGCAACGTACTTGGTTCTGCGCAGGAATTCTTTGAAGATACCGAGTCACGCTATCACCTGAGGCTGCAGTACCTTGATCGCCCGCCGCTGACCCCTGAGCAACTGTTCGTGACGCCCCATCAACTGGCGGAACGGTTGAATCACCACACCCAAATTTTGCTTCCAGAGGCGGGTTCTGCCTGTGAGGGCCAGTCAGTCGCCTTCGCAACCCGACCCTTGCCGGATCTCGCTCTAAGGAGTGGCGCAAAAGAGGCCGGGGAAACGTTGGTTGCATTTATTCGGGAACGGACAGGGCGGACCTTGTTCGTGGCCGAGACGGCTGGTCATCGCGAGGCCATGATCGAAAGTCTGGGGCGACTGGAGATTCGGCCCAAGGTCTTTGAAAGCTTTGAGCACTTTCTGTCAGCCTCCGACGCGTTAGGCCTCGTTGTAGCCCCTATGGATCATGGCGTCTGGCTGGAAGAACCAGACTTGGCCATCGTCACTGAGACACAGCTTTCCGGTGAGCGTGTCCAGCAGCGTCGCCGCCGCAAGGTCTCCGGTGGTCAGAAACTGGATCAGGTCCTCAAGAATCTTGAGGAGCTGGAGGTGGGTGCGCCGGTTGTTCATCAGGATCATGGGGTGGGCCGCTTCCTCGGCTTAAGTCGTCTCAGCGTGGGGGGAGTCGAGACTGAGTTTCTGACCTTGGAGTATGCCAATCAGGACACCCTGTATGTTCCCGTCTCCTCGTTGCACCTGATTGGTCGTTATAGCGGGGCCAGCCCCGATTCCGCTCCCCTGCACCGGTTGGGCGGTGAGCAGTGGCAGAAGGCTCGCCGTAAGGCCCTTGAGCGGGTTCGGGATGTGGCGGCTGAGCTGCTGGATATCTATGCCAAGCGCGAGGCGCGGGTCGGCCATGCCTTCGAAGCGAACGGTTCCGAATATCGTTCGTTCAGCGAGGCCTTTCCCTTCGAGGAAACGCCTGATCAGGAAGCCGCCATTGCCCAGGTCATCGCCGATATGGAAAGTCCAAAGCCCATGGATCGGGTGATCTGCGGCGATGTCGGCTTTGGTAAAACAGAGGTCGCCATGCGCGCTGCCTTCACGGCTGTGCAGGGGGGTAAGCAAGTCGCTGTGCTGGTTCCGACCACGCTTCTTGCGCAGCAGCACCACCAGAATTTTCGCGACCGATTTGCCGACTGGCCGGTACGTATCGAGACGCTTTCACGCTTTGTCGGCAAAAAGCAGCAGGATCAGGTCATTCAGGACGCCCTGGATGGCAAGGTCGATATCCTGATTGGAACCCACAAACTGCTGCAGAAAGATCTCACGTTCAAGAATCTGGGTCTCGTCATTGTTGATGAGGAGCAGCGTTTTGGTGTGACCCAGAAAGAGCACTTCAAGAAACTAAGAAGCGAGCTGGATTTTCTGACATTGACCGCAACGCCGATCCCGAGAACCCTCAATATGGCCATGTCGGGGCTTCGGGATATTTCCATCATTGCGACACCCCCGCCCAATCGACATGCGATCAAGACCTTTGTGGCTGAGTGGGACGATGGCCTGATCGAGGAGGCCCTCTTGCGCGAGATCAAGCGTGGTGGTCAGGTCTATTTTCTCCATAACAAGATTGAAACCATGGAGAAGATGGCCCGGGAGCTTGAGTCTCTAGTCCCACTCGCGCGGATTCGAATTGCGCACGGTCAGATGCCGGAGCGCGAGTTGGAAGCGATCATGCTGGATTTCTATCACCAGCGGTTCAATTTGCTCCTCTGTACCACGATTATCGAAAGCGGTATCGATGTTCCGAGCGCTAACACCATCATCGTCAATCGAGCGGACCAACTGGGTCTTTCTCAGTTGCACCAGATCAGGGGACGAGTGGGGCGTTCACATCATCGCGCCTACGCCTATCTGGTTGTGCCTCCCAAAAGCCTGATGACCACCGATGCTGTCAAGCGGCTGGAAGCGATAGCAACGACGGGTGAGCTGGGTGCTGGTTTCATGCTGGCATCCCATGATCTTGAGATTCGAGGGGCGGGCGAGTTGCTGGGTGATGAGCAGAGCGGTCAGATTCAGGAGGTGGGTTTATCTCTCTACACCGATCTTCTCGAGCGCGCGGTAAAGGCGATTCAGTCCGGTCGCCAGCCCGAAGTGGATCTTCTGCCCCAAGACTCAGGGCCTGAGATTGACCTGCAATCGCCGGCCCTGATTCCCGAAACTTACCTGCCGGATGTTCACACCCGCCTGGTTCTCTACAAGCGGATGGCCAATGCCCGAGACGATGAGGACCTGAGGGCGCTTCAAATCGAAATGATAGATCGATTTGGCCTTTTGCCCCCCCCGCTCAAGACCTTGTTTGCGATCACTGCTCTTAAGCTTCATGCGGAGCGTTTGGGGATCCGAAAGATCGAGGCCGGGCCCCAGGGTGGACGATTCCTCTTCAGGGAGACTCCGAACGTGGATCCCATGGCGGTCATTCGTCTGATTCAGACACAGCCCTCGATTTATCGGCTGGATGGGCCTGACAAAGTCCGCTTTCAAAAGTCGTTGGAAACCCCCGAACAGCGAATTCAGTTCGTTGAAGACCTCATTGGTCTCCTGTCCCCCCAAGGATAGATGCGCCAGAGCGCACGGATTTGTTGGGTTGGCGCAGATTTCTATTGCTCCTGAAGCCGTAATATGGTTCTATAGGCCCCCACGTCGGTCCCCTCGCAACGATACTTTGCGAACCCCGCCAGGCCCGGAAGGG
>CAYQOJ010000270.1:0-4060 GCA_964419105.1 uncultured Methylococcus sp. | reverse complement strand
AGCGACTTTTGCCTCATTGAAAGCCTGAGCGATGATGCGCTCCACCATTTCTGATGAAAGATAGGTACTGGCATTGGCGCACTGTCCGGTGCAATTAGATACTGGCGCAGCATCCACTCGCGTATTTAGAGCAAAAGCCCCGAGCAGCCAGGCTAAGAGCATGAAACGATTTGAAACGGGGCTCATCTTCTTCATAAGTTTTACTTCTTGACCTCAGAGCCAGCCGCATCAAGGGGCTTGGGTGACATCAAGGCTTGCCCATGCCACGGTTTGATCTCCTCCTTCTTCGGAAGGAGAGGGTCTCCGTTCATCTTGAAATGGCCTTCTGAGTGGAAACTGTGGCACTTCAGGCAGGATGAATTTTCAGAGCTATGACATTCAGTGCAGCTTTCCTGACCTCGAATATTGACATCCTTAGGGCTCTCCGACTGCGCAGCATCATGGCAACCACCGCACTCGTAGATGTCATGGGCGTTGTGATTGAACTTGGCCCTCGGGAACCAATGGGTTGAAATCTTGGGTTTCACGATGCGCCAGGTTGAAAAGTCATCCGTGGGCTTTTCCGCCTGGTGACATTCCGAACAAACCCCATTCTCAAAAGTCCGCTGGCCCATGGCCTTGGCATATTGATCCAAGGTGAAGCTTCCGGCATCGAAGTCAACACTGCCCCGACTGATCAATTTTCCGGGTAGCGTCCGTTCACCATCCGGGTGATTCGGTGGGAGATCAATCAAAGACCCTCTGGGGCTCTTGGCGTAAAAATCCTTCAGGAAGCCAAAGATGTCTTCTGCCTTGCCGTGCGGCAACTCGACGTTGGGAGATAATTGATCAAAGGTGAGCTTATGGCACTGGTGGCAATTGTCATTGAAAGACGCCGTACTCATGTGGCCATCGTTGGGATCTGACTTATGGCAGCTCCAGCATTCGAGCTTCATGACCTCGGCACCGCCCTTGCCATCGGGTGCTAAAACGCCCTCCTTCGCCATGTGATCGCGATGAGAGAACTTGCGAAGTCCCGATTGCTCGACCAGTTTCTCCTTGTCAGCCATGGAAATTCGTTCGATGGTGACCTTGTCATTGCCCTGATTATTGACCACGCTGGCCTTGAACTCGGGATGATGCCCTCCGAACAGGGACTCATGTCCAAAGTCTTTGGGAATATTGCGAAGTTCGCTCTTGCTGTAGGTTTTCTTGATATCGCCGTGGCATTGGAGACACTGTTCCACACGATCACCCATCACCAAGAAATTGTCGGCAATGTGCTCCTGATGGCAGTCTCCGCAGAGCGGCATTTCCTGCGTAATCCCCTTGACCTGGTCGACATTCACGTGATTTTTGATGTCATCGTGACAGCTTTCGCAGGCCTTATTGGGGATATCGGTAAATGCGCCCCCGGCATGGCACTTTTCGCAGTCATTCGCAATTCGGATGTGGTAGCGACTGACGGGACCGACACTCCAGGAATCGCCACTGATTGAACGCATCAGGGGACCGCCGCGATTGAGGAATCGATCAACGGCAGGAATTTCGATGGACGCCAGGGGAATGAGGAGGAAGAAAGCAAGCGCCACAATGACCGCTGTCCAGATCAGCGGACGGATGTAGGCAATGTGCTGCCCATCCCAGCCCCAGCGAAGGAAGTTTCCTCTCAGCTCAGGACTTTTGAGGTCCTTAGGGGTAATCATCTCCCCCCGAAACTCCTGATTGCGACCATTTTCCATCACCCGAAGGAGACTGCTCCCGATCCGGATCACATCTCCAGGGACCAGAAGATGGTTATCCACGGAGCGCTCGTTCACCAAGACTTTGCCATCCGTGAGCGCCTCGATGCGGTATTGGCCGTCTTTTCCGGAAATTCGAGCGTGATGGTCGGCGGCCCCAGGGGTCTCAAGGACAAGACCATTGTCTTTGGCAAAGCCGATAGTCAGGAAATCAGCATCAAGCTCAAGCTTGGCATCCTGTTGGGAACCACTCGCGGGTGAGAGACGGATGAGGAATTTCACGTTCAGGCACCCACAAAACTAGTAGTAGAAAACGGAAATGATGTGCACAAAAAGTCCGATTACCGTAGCAAGGGACAGGGGCACATGGAACAAGAGCCATATCCGGATCCGGCGATTTGCAACACGATCCTTTTCAAGGCGGGTCAGTCGATCCACCATGTCGTTGATTAGATCGAGAAGCTTTTGAAGCCTTTCACCCGGTGAGCGATCGAAGCAAAGGTCAATGACAAATGCGTGCAAGCGAGTCGCCTCAAACGAGCGATTCTGCTGAGAGACTGCATTGTTCAGTCCAAGTAATTCTGCGCTATTAGCCGCCTCGCTCGTCATGACGCGACCTCTTCGGGAGACCAAAGAAGCGCCCACCTTTTCGAGTTCCTGCAGCCCCTTTCGAGAGGGAAGCCGGTGACCGAGGAAGAGTCGGTCGACACTGAAAAGGATCAGTTCGTGAACGTCCGGATCAATCTCGCGGGCAACCTCAAGCGCATCTCGCGCGATCTGATCGAAATCTTCATGCATTTGGACGGATGACGTCTTCGCAAGATTCATCGAAATGGTCGCCGGAACCTTGATGTAAAAGTAGACCCCCACCATGCCGGAGAGCACTGTCAGCACCATGACGATATAGAAAACCGTGTGCATATTCGGATCAAACTGGAACCCACAATGGAGCGTCGCCAGAATGAGAAGGCTGGTACCGAGCCAAACATGACCTGATAGCCACTGAACGAGGCTATATCGGTTGTTGATATAGGTTCTTTTTCGAACACCAAACCACAAAAGCCAGAGAATGATGAAACCTGCGATTGTGCCTAGGCTATATCCCAACCAGGAATTGCCACTGGGAGGCCCGACCGGGTCATGGACGACGTAGAGAAAAATGGATACCAGCGAGAGAAGACTCGCGGCCTTTAGGAAGAAATAGTTATCCTTGTCGATGAATGAACGGTTCACTCGAAATGCCCTCGGAATGGATCACTACTTCAGTTTGGATTCTTCAAAGATCGACACCAGCGTATCGGGTGCCGATCGAATGGCAGCCCCGGTCGGACAGGCCTGAACGCAGGCTGGCCCACTGGATTGGCCATGACACAGATCGCATTTCATGGCCTTTTTGACGACGGTTCCCGGCCCATGCAGGTGCTCAGTTTCCTGACCCGGCGCTCGACCCTTCCCCCAGAACAACCACGACCACAGATCAAGCGGTTGCTGGGGTTCAGGAGCAATCATTTGAATCACGCCAAAGGGACAATTGGCCGAGCAATTTCCGCAACCAATGCAGGTATTGGTATCAATCAAAACCTGACCGCCCGGTTGACGGCTAATACAGTTGGCCGGGCAGTCTTTCATACAGCCCGGTTCGTAGCAGTGCCGGCACGCCGTCGGAACGTGAATCGTGGCAAAGGTTTCACCGGCCTTTCGCCTCAGCCTAGACACGCCCCCATGCGTTTCCGCACAGGCTTTTTCACAGTTATCACAACGCACACACAGCGCTTCGTCGATCACTAAGACATTCGAACCATCCACTACGCCCGTTTCTTCGACAAAGCCGATGACTGCGTTGGTGGATTCTTCATTACTGCGTTGCTGCTCCTTGAGCAGCATTTTTCGCGCCTTGCGTTCAGCACCTTGCTGAATCGATGGGAAACGCGAAATCGTTTCGTGGAAAAGTCTGGAATTGAGCTTGAAAATCTCGGTTGCCGTTGATGCCGTCGCCGTATCGAGACGATTACCCCCCAGGTAGATTTCATCGATTCCGAACCAATTACCAGCGGTCACCAGATGCTGGATCTGGTCTTTGCCATCGAGAAGTCGAGAAAGCGAAACTGACCCCTTCAGAATGATGTAGAAGGCGTCTGTGGGATCACCTTCAAGATAGATCTTCTGGTTGGCCTTGAACCTCAGGGTTTCCCCTTGCTCCAGCAGGTTCTCAAAATCGGTCTCCCGGATATCCTCCAGAATCTCCTCTCTTGGAATAATTCCGATGAACGTTCTAAATATCAGTCTCTGGAGAAAGACTCGCTCAACGGTTTGCTTGATTGAAGTGACACTGTTGAATA
>CAYQOJ010000269.1:3572-4100 GCA_964419105.1 uncultured Methylococcus sp. | reverse complement strand
CGATAGCCATTTAGCCCTCGTACTCCATCCCGTACAACCAACCGCGCACGATGGCTTGTAAGGTTTTTTGGTTTTCCTCGGTGTACGTGGTCTCGGTGCCGTCGTGGAGTTTGATCTTCGCTGTATCCTTCAGCCACTCGTCGAAGCCTTCTCCTTTCCGGAGAATTAACTCTTCGTCGTCACCAGTCACCGTCAGGGGCGCACATAGCTTGTTTGATTCGTCGTAGGCGAAGCCCCGTACGAACGCCTGATTAATCTTCAGCGGCATCGTCTTCCCCCTCGTCGCCCTCGTCTTCTTCCTCGTCACTGAACGAACCCGCTTCGTTGTGGTCGAAGTGCTTGAGTTCTTCATCAATGCTCTGACCCAGAGGTATCATGTCGATGACATCCGCGTTCATGAGCCGCTTGACGCGCTCCTTGATCGCATTCTCCAGTTCAGTCGGGTCTTTGTAATTAATCGTGATCTCGGATTTGGACGTGAAGAGGCTGATATCCGAGTGCTTACCCAGAAGCTCCAGAGCACGCAGT
>CAYQOJ010000269.1:0-3562 GCA_964419105.1 uncultured Methylococcus sp. | reverse complement strand
CTGGCGTAGGAAGGCAGCGGCACCAAATGCCGTCGAGACCTCGTTGAGGTTCTTCGTCTTGCCCTTCTTTACGACTTCGTCGAGCTTTTTGGCTTGCTTCTTTATATTTTCGTCCACCTCTAGCGGTGCACCTAGGTCTACCAGCAGTTCTGCGGTGTTACCTGCCACTGCGATTTCATCAAGCAGCGTCTTAGGTTTCTCGTCACCCATATCGTAAGGGATCGGATGTTCGTCGGTTGGTTCGACTTTAACTACGGGCATAGGTGCAGCGTCCGGTTTGAGGGAGCAGAAGCGCCTTATACGTGCCAGCGTAGCGGGAAGTAAAGAGGAAAAGGGGACGCTGCCGCAGGCAGCTAACCCAAAGCAAAAGGGGACCCCAGTAGCGACACCAAGGGCCCCCAAGTTTGATCGGTTCGCCCAAAGGGAATTGGACCAGAAAAGTAGTACCGGGGGCTTTTACTTTGTCAAGGTACCATTGACGGGGGGTCTAGCTGTGGTGCGTGCGAACCGGATGGTGGGTAAAAAAGAAGGGGGTGGGGGGTCCCTTCGAATTTGTGGGGGAGAAAATGTCGGGCAATTTCCACCCTAGTCGAAACCCGCAGAAAAGCTGGGTTTTTGGGCAAAAGCGATTTTGAAATTGTGTGATAAAATGTGCAAAATAATATGTATACGGGGCGGTCACCATCCTCTGAGAGCCTTGGGGGGCCGGGATGGGTAGGGGTAAAGAGAACAAAACGTGAAACCCCCCGCCCCTGTTAATTTTTTGTAGAACAAAGCGTGAATCTAACATTGTTAGACGCGAAAATGCTTGATTGCCCGATTAAATTGTGGTTCAAGTTAATCATCGGAAGGGCGGTTCCTTCCGATACCACACACAAGGAGATGCCCATCATGGGTAACACAAATACAGCTGCGGCCCGTGCAGCTTTCATCAACGGGCAAGCCACTGCATACGGCGCACTGCGTAAGTATGCTGCCGCTCTCACCGAAGACTTCGGTGGCAACTGGTGGATGATCCCGATGAAGGGTCCGGTGTCGGACAACGAGTCGAAGGTCCGCGATGCCATCCGCGCCGAAAAGAAGCTGGTGCAAGAGGCAGCCGAGGCTAAGGGTCTGGTCAACATCTACAAGCCTTGGTCGGATGTCCTCAAGTATGTGAAGGGCGAGGACAAGAAGGGCGCGAATGCCAACGCTCCCCGCGACATCCACGACCGCCTCAAGATTGAGTTGACCAAACTCTACAAGGCGGTCCGGAATGACGACAACGCCGACACCGAGGCTCTGGCATCCGCCAACTGGCACATCGGTGCAGCACTAACCGCAATCGGGGTCGACCTCTCAGACCTCAATATCGAAGGCTAACAGGGGCGGGGGCCGCAAGGCCCCCAAACCTAACAATGTTAGGAATTGGTTATGTTCTTCATTCAACGCACCACCGATGACCCGTTCGATAAACGCTATGACGTTATGTATAAGGCAGGCGCTTACCAACACGTTCACCACCGCTGCCGCGATAAAGAATATGCCAAGTATCACACCAACTGAACAAGAAAGTAGGCCGCTAATGTATCATGTTATCTGGTATGAAGGCTGGACCGAAAACGTTCACAGCTTCGACACCAAGGATGCCGCCGCTCAATTCATCACCGACACTCAGATGGACCCCGATGAATTCGAAATACTAGAAGATACACAAGACTAGTCACCGATCACCTAGCACCTCAGCCCTGCCTTAACCGGCGGGGCTTTTTTTTGTGCGCTGCGTCTGCGCGAGCAGGCATAACAAAGTTAGGAGCCCTGATGACAGTAATTCAGGGCGGGCCGCCAGCAACGCGTTGTAAGGAAGCTGCACATAGCTGCGTAGGGCTAACAAAGTTAGGGGCGCTGATGACAGTATTAGAGGGCGGGCCGCCAGTGACCCTCCACCCAACGTAAGGAAAATCTCACATTGTAAGGAAAAGTGGCCTTGTATTGTAAGGACAAAAAGTGAGGATTTCTGCGCTTTGTAAGGATTGTAAGGATCGTAAGGACGTTTTTTGGGAATTGAGCCATCAAGCAAGCCCTCTCGCCTATGCAACCCACATCGTTGTAAAAATCGCCCGGGGCTCTTTATTATTAGACCTTTTCCTTCCGCAACCCCGCAGATTTCCGTGACTTTGCATCGTAAGGATTGCCCGCCTCAAATCCTTACAAATCGACCCCATCTCCTTACAAACCGCAGAAATCCGTGACCCCATTCCTTACAACACATCCTTACGCCGCTAACGCGGCTCGGTTAGACGGCTCTAACTTTGTTAGGGGACCTTACACTCGTGCCCACTTCACTTGACTTACAAAGCAAACTGTGCTACAACAAAAAGAAAAACTAAATTTTCGGGCTTCCAGCCTGTTCACGCCTAACAATGTGAGAAGGAGCAGCTATTATGTCCTATGACGCTTTCCCGATCTGCGCCTGTGGCGACGAGATCGACCCGAGACGAGTAGCCCTTGGCTACCACCTATGTCCTGTGTGTGGGGACAGAGAGGCACGGCGTATCAAGCGGTGTGTCGTGCCTCTCAACAAATCCAACTACGTCCTTGTGACCAACCGCACGGAACTCAAACAACTCAACCCCAAGTGCGTCAACGCCTAACAAAGTGAGGAACCAAATGAGCGATATGCAATCCAAGCGGGCACAAGCAATCAAGCTGCTACGCCGCTACGAGAAACTCAAAGCCGAACTTCGACTACTCGAACCCGAACTCAACAAAGCCTGTGTCGACTATGGCCTGTCCAAAGCCAGCCCATCGTGGGGCTTCCGCAAGGAACACCTGCGCATCGAACTAGACACAATGGCCGAACGCAAGGGGAAGGCAGCATGACCTTCTGGCACATCATGATCGAACTGTTCTTCGTAGGGCTAATCGTCCTTGGGGCAGTCGTGTTCATCGACACCATCAAACAAGCCATACGGGAGGACGACGATGAAGGGTAAAGGGCCTAGGATATTAGGCATATATCCCGAGCCGGACTATGGTGGCCGAGAGCCTGATGACCCACGCTCTTTCCACGTCTACATAACGCTCAAGCAGTTATACAAACTACCGAGGTGGGTGCGGGAGCAAATCCACTGGATTTATGCAACGGAGAGCCGCCACTGCATTGTCGTAATACAAGCCGAGGATGAACTCCAAGCGGCGATACGCTTCAACAAGCTATGGGCCGGACTGCCCAAGGAGGACTGATATGTTGAATGACCGCAACTACTACCGGATGCTGGACGACGAGGAACTCATCGACCTGACCAAGACCATCAAAACATCCGAACTCGAACTCGTGCTGGCTGAACGCCTCAGAGCGGCAGTGCGTAAGCTGGAAGGCCAGCACTACGACCAGCTATCAACCCGCGACTACTAACAAAGTGAGAAGGAGCAAACATCATGTGGGGTAAACGCTATAGAAACTGGGGCGTGGTGCGCCTCACCACATACGAAGCAGCGGCACGGCATGAGTCCATCGTCAAGCCCATCCGTGGGGACAAGAACGGCACGAAGCCACTGGGCGACCGCGCTAAGAAATACT
>CAYQOJ010000268.1:0-4166 GCA_964419105.1 uncultured Methylococcus sp. | reverse complement strand
GGATCTCAAGGCGGCCCCTAACCCAGATCCTCTCCCCTTCAAGTGCCTGCCCCGCGTAGGTCTGACTGAAGGCCAGGACTTCAAAAATTTCCGGGTGATCGATGCGATAGCGTGCCGGAAAACCGAATGCCTCTCTGGCATCGGTCACCTCCGCCCGTAAATCCATGGGCCCTTCTTTACTTTTTGCAGGCTCCGGTTCCTCTTGCAATAAATCGAGAAGGGTCAGATCAAATTTGATGCCATCCACAAGGGCCTTGTTACCCTTTCTTGGCTCATGGCGAAGGTATTCTTCAAGGGTCAGCATCGCTCCCCGGCGGGCATGCGCCTCAGACCAATCCTTGGGTGAAAGATCTTGAAGCGCTCCAATCTTAATGCCTTCAAGAACTCGGTTTCTCACCTGATCAAATGCGACTCGGTCGTAAACCACAAGATCAATATCGGATTGAGGGGTCTGAGCACCGATCAGAAGCGATCCCGTCACACCGATAGTTTCTGAGCACACTGCTCCATCCAGGAGGTATCGAAGGAGGTTTTGGGCGGCTCGAGAGATGGGATCTACTGGCGCATCCAGGAGAAGCTTCTGGGTTCGCTCGTGTGCGCTGAAGATCCGATGAATATCCTCAACTGCAACGCCTTGAAGCCTGACGGCTCGTGAAGCCGAGTCAAAATAAAATCGCGATCCATACCGACTTAGAGTCTCTAAAGCGTCTGCCGTTGCGATCTTTTGAAGGCCTGTGAGGGTCCTTTGATATCGAAGATACGCTGGAATCCGACCTGATTCCTCGACCCCCGAAAGGACTGCAAAAAGGAGCCCATTCGGGGTCTCGATAAAATCCTTTGGGGCCAGAAAAGATGGTGCGGCGTTCATCAGGTAGAAAAGCATTGACCCCAGAGGGTCGGTATCGAAAGACTATAGTTCATCTTGATCACTCCGACGAGGCATTCCTTGCACTCTTCTCCAAGACCACTCCTTTTCAGTTGGTGGGCGCTCTCCTCCCTGTTATTGCTTGTCCTCATGCTCTTGGGCGGGATGATCTTCCGCAATTTTGAACAGCTGGAGACCATGCGTGGTCATGTGTTCTACGCACATCGAATTCAGGCGGTGGCGGCAGACATTCAGGCCGCCTTGACCGATTTTTTTCTGGCTGAAAATCGGGAGCACCACCGGGCCCAATTGGATCGCCTGACCGCCGAGATCATTGATCTCGCTAAAAACGATCTTCACGTGGCGCCGGAAACCCCTGAAAAATTGGAAGCCCTGCGTCAGTCCATCAGCCTTCTAACGCGCGCCAAGGCCAATGATGAACAGCAGGAGGCGCTGCTCTTGCAGGCATTGAGCTACACCAACACCATCATGGATGTGGAATCCTTGCATCGGGAGGTTCTACTTGAGGATATCAGTCATGCCACGCGCACTGAGATCGGATTGGTCTTTGCGACCGTAGTGGCCCTTTTGGTGCTCATTGGTTTTTTCATCCGTTATCGCATCCTCTCGCCCTTAAACGATCTGCAACAACTTCTTTTGAGACTCGCCAAAGAAGACTTCACGCCTATCGAAACCCGAAAAATCGATCCCATGCTGCGACCGATCTTTGGAAGCTATAACCTCATGGTCGATCACCTTGCGGAACTCGAAGAAGGTAAACGACTTTATGCGGAATCGCTGGAAGCGGAAGTTCGAAGTGCGACAGCCGCTCTTCTTGAGCAACAGGTCGGGCTGGCCCGAAGTGAAAGGCTTGCAGCGGTGGGTGAGCTTGCCGCGGGCATTGCGCACGAACTTCGGAACCCTCTTGCCGGGATCCAGATGAGCTGCGCCAATCTTCGTCAGGACTTCATCGAACCTGACATGATTGAACGAATGTCGCTGGTGATCGAGGAGCTCAAGCGGATGGCGCGGCTCCTGAATGAGCTTCTGGATCTCAGCAAACATACGCCCGCCCCCATCGATGCCTTTGATCTTTCGGAATTAATCCGTGAACTGGTGGCGCTCCTTCGCTACCAAATCCCATCGGGCATTGGGTTAATCCTCGATCTCCCGCCATCTTTGGGTTGTCGTCTGCCGTCCAGCCGAATTCGCCAATGTCTTTTGAATCTCATCCTGAATGCTGCCGAAGCCATCGGTCCGGGTCCCGGGCAGATCACGATTCAGGTCGAGGATCTTGGGAAAGGCCGTCTTTCGATCGCTGTGACCGATGATGGTCCGGGCTTTTCAGAGGACATGCTCAAAAACGGCATACGGCCCTTTTCGACCGGCAAGGCTTCTGGAACCGGTCTTGGCCTTGCCATGGTGCAGCGCTTTGTTAGAGAGCTGGGCGGGCAATTGCAGCTTAGTCGAAATGAGCCGAAAGGGGCCAGGGTCATCCTCAAGCTACCGTCACAGAATGCGTGAGTTATTCCAAGGGGTTACAATCGGGGGCAACTTCCTTAAGAAGGCGCCGCCTCCTTCCGAATCCGTGCATCACCGATCCCTAAAGCCGATCTTTCTTCCTGCGATTTTGTTGGGTGTCCTGAGTGGTTGTTCGCTGATTCATACCACCGTCGATATCCCGGTTCGCATGGTCAAGGCGGTCCTCCCCGGGGGCCAGGAAACTGAGGCGGTCGATCCCATTGAACTTCAAGAGGACATGCTCCGCTTTGCGGACAACTTCGTTCTCTCGACTTCTAAGGCCGCAGAACAACTTTCGCGCGCTCAACAACCCATACGAAGATCAGAACTCCTAACCATCAAGGTTGCATTGGCCTCCGATGTCTATGGCCTAGCATCCGGTTCCAACGCGCTCGCCAACCTCGTGGGTCTGACGGTTTTGGCCTCAGGTGCCCGTCACCGGGTCGAGGATTACTGGCTTCCTAAAGTCTACGGCGCCTCGGCAGAACCCATGCTGAAATCGCTGAAAGACCGGGAAAAGGAAATCTGGACGATCGCAGAGCGGGTACTCAACAAGGAAATGATGGCCGAACTGCGCGAAGCCATCGAAAAGTGGCGAGACACCTCGCGCGAACCCAACGGGGACCTTGAAGCGTTTGCCAGTAATGCCCTGGTCAACGATGTCACCAAAGGATTTGAAAAAAACCGACCCAACAAGATGCTGCCGAGCAGCGTTTTTGCGCTCCTAGATATGGATCCCCTCGCGGGACTGGATCCTGCAACCCGCGAACTGACGGAAACGCGCCTTTTTGCTGAACGCGCGCTCTTCATGGGGCAGCGCCTCCCCCAATTGATTGAATGGCAGATGGAACTTCTGGCGCTCCGCTCCGTTGAGATTCCGGAGGTCGCAGGAATTGTTCACAACAGCTCCCAAATTGCAGGTTCCGGCGAACGCTTATCCCGAAGTCTGGAGTCACTTCCAGCCTTCCTCTCAGCCGAGCGCGAAAAAGTCCTCAAGGCCTTTACCAATGAGCGGCAAGGTCTTCAGGATCTGGCAACGGCCACAAAGGACACCTTCGCGGAAGGAACCCAGATGGCCCAAGCCACAGATCAAGCCTTCAAAACCTACGATGGTCTCATCCAGCGCCTTCAAAACTGGCCTCCGGACCCAAATTCACCGCCCTTTGATATTCGTGAATGGGGCAAGGCGGCCGGTGAGATCAATCGCATGTCCTTTGAGTTTCAGAACCTTCTGAGTCAGATCCTTTCGATTTCTGAAGGTGACCGGCTGTCGGGACTCTCCCAAGTTTCCCGTGAAACCGGGGAAGCCCTGATCAACTATGCCTTCCAAAAACTGCTGCTCTTGATCGGGATATCCGGCGTGTTCATCACAGGCCTCAGGCTAGCTTATCTTTGGCTTCGGGCGCGTCTTCGCCTTCAAAACGTCTGAATACGCCTTTTTTCGAAACTTTGGCGGCGAATCAAGGTCTTTAAGATAAGACGGGTCGTCCCCACATCGCCACTTCGGCATCCTCCCAGAACTTTCCGGAAATTCCCATGAGCAACCTTCCAAGGCAGACGCCCCTCATTCTTGGCCTTCTTGTCACCTTTGGCTTTGCAGGGGGTTATGTGCTGCGCCCGCTGCTGACGGATGAAAAATCATCGACAGCCCCCCCTGTGCCTGCAACTTCCGCACCTTCGGCTTCTCTTCCTACGGCAACCCCTGAAATGCCTAAAGTTGCGGTGGATTTTGCTGACTTTGCTGCCATTGCAGCGGGCGCAGGGCCTGCGGTCGTCAACA
>CAYQOJ010000267.1:0-4199 GCA_964419105.1 uncultured Methylococcus sp. | reverse complement strand
TTCGAACTCGAAGCCGATTGCACGATCCCGGCCGAATACATCCTGATGATGCATTTCATGGATGAAATCGAGCCGGAACTTCAGGCCAAGATCGCGGTTTACCTTCGCGCAAGACAGCGGGAAGATGGCAGCTACTCCCTCTTTACCGGAGGCCCTGGTGACATCAGCTGCACGGTCAAGGCCTATTACGCCCTGAAGCTTGCGGGCGACGCCATTGATGCGCCCCACATGGCGCTGGCCCGGGACTGGATCCTGAGTCAGGGGGGTGCGGCCCGCGCGAATGTCTTTACTCGGATCATGCTGGCCATGTTCGAGCAGGTCCCCTGGCGCGCGGTGCCCTTCATTCCTGTCGAGATCATGCTGCTACCGAAGTGGTTCCCCTTCCACCTCGATAAAGTGGCCTACTGGTCACGCACCGTCATGGTGCCGCTCTTTATCCTCTGCAGCCACAAGGTCACGGCGCGCAATCCCCAAGGCACCGGGGTGCGCGAGCTCTTTACGGTTGCACCCGAACTTGAACGCAATTATTTCTCCCACGTCCAGACGCCCCTGGGCAAGATGGTTCTGGGACTCGAGCGAATCGGCTTTAGCCTGGAACGCTTCATCCCCAAAAAGCTTCGGGCACATGCGACCCTCAAGGCACGCGACTGGTTCATTGAGCGCCTGAACGGCGTCGATGGCCTTGGCGCGATCTTCCCGGCCATGGTCAATGCCTATGAGGCCCTGGATTTCCTCGGCTATGCTGAAGATCACCCGCACCGGAAAATCGCCCGCGAATCCATTGAACGCCTCTTGGTGATCAAGGACGATGAGGCGTATTGCCAGCCCTGCGTCTCCCCCATCTGGGACACCGGCCTCACCAGTCTGGCACTCCAAGAAAGCTGCCGGATGGATCAGGACTTAAGGACTCAGGATGCATTGGATCGCGGTTTGACGTGGCTTGCCAGCAAGCAACTGACCGATCACCCCGGTGACTGGCGGATTCGCCGGCCGAATGTCGAAGGCGGTGGCTGGGCTTTCCAGTTTGAGAACACCTACTACCCCGATGTCGATGACTCTGCAGTCGTGGCCCATGCCCTCTTGCAATCGGAGGATGCGAAGTTTGCCGAACCCTTGCGAAGAGCCGGCAACTGGATTGCGGGCATGCAGTCCCATGGCGGTGGCTGGGGGGCCTTCGATGCCGACAATACCGCCTACTACCTGAACCATATTCCCTTTGCCGATCATGGTGCCTTGCTGGATCCGCCAACGTCCGATGTCAGCGGCCGTTGCCTCATGTTCCTCGCCAAGGCTCAGGAAAAGCGCCCTGAATTTGCCAAAGTCATTGCAGAGGCCATCGAGTACCTTCGCAATGAACAGGAAGCGGATGGCTCCTGGTTTGGCCGTTGGGGCACCAATTACATCTACGGCACCTGGTCGGTCTTGGTCGGTTACGAAACCGCCCATGTCCCCAAGGACGACCCTTCCATTCGCCGCGCGGTGGACTGGCTGAAGAGCGTCCAGTGCAGCGATGGCGGATGGGGCGAAGACAACTTCACCTACCATGATGACCGCAGCGACAAGCGCGGCCGATTCCACACCAGCATGGCCTTCCATACGGCACTGGCGCTCCTCGCCCTCATGGCGGCCGGGGAGACGGAATCGCCGGAAGTCGCGCGCGGTATTGAATATCTCCTCCGGACGCAGGATGAGAACGGCCACTGGAACGATGGCTACTTCAACGCCCCCGGCTTCCCGAAGGTGTTCTATCTCAAGTACCACGGTTACGATAAGTTCTTCCCGCTGTGGGCCCTGTCGCGTTTCCATAACGAACGCAACAGCTAAAGACCGTGCAGTCGATCGGCATCCTCGTCGCGCTTCCGGACGAGGGAAGGACCCTCATCCGCCGTCGACTGAGCTTTGAGAGCCTGACAGCCCTTCCTCAGGGCCATTGGCTGGCTGTTTCTGGTGCAGGGCCCAAAGCCGCCGAGCGGCATGCCGAACTCCTTGTGGAAAGAGGGATTTGCGGCCTCATCAGCTGGGGTTGCGCGGCTGCCCTCAGCGATGATCTTGCTCCAGGCACATTGCTCTTGCCTGAGCGTGTTCGAAGCGCGCCGGGTCTGGATCATGCCGTCGATGCCGAGTGGCATGCGGAGGTCAAAAGCGCCCTTAAAAGGCATCACACCCCCTGGACCGAAACCCTGGTCGAGTCCTCGGTGGTAGTCGCCTCCGCTCAGGACAAGCGCTCGCTCCATCAGACAAGCGGCGCGTGTGCCGTCGATATGGAAAGCGCTGCGGTCGCCCGCGTGGCTGAGTCACATGGACTTCCCTTTTTGGTGATCCGGACTGTCGCCGATCCCGCGCAACTCAACTTTCCTCCCGCGATCCTCGATGCCTTGAACCCGAGGGGCGATGTGCGCATGAGAGCGCTCTTGACGGGACTCCTCAGGAAACCCGGCGCGATCCCTGAGCTCATGGCGCTTGGACGGCATTTCAACGCCGCCATGAAAACCCTCCACGCCACCCGCTCCCTCCTCGGGGACGATTTTCGATACCCCAAGACCCGATCACCCGCGCCATGACCCCAACACCCCCAAAATCCCTTGTTCACCGCATCATGCTGGGCTGGGAGGCGCAGTTCATTCGCTATCCCTGGCTGGTCATCCTGGGCTTTGTGATCGCGGCAGGGCTGACCCTTCGTTACACGATGGATCATTTGAAGGTCAATACCAATACGGCCGACATGATCTCTCTGGAGGTCCCTTTCCAGAAGAATCGGCTGGCGCTCGAATCGGCTTTCCCTCAGGACATTGGAACGGGCCTCCTTCTCGTTGAAGGCCAAACCCCCGAAGCCACAAGCCAGGCCGTCAAGACGCTGGTCACCCGCATCCAAAAAGATTCCGCCCATTTTCAGAGCGTGGATGTTCCCGATGGCGGGCCTTTTTTTGAAAAAAACGGGCTCCTCTATGTAAGCCTTGAAGATCTGGAGGACCTCTCCACCCAACTGGCCAATGCCCAGCCCTTCATTGGCCGGCTGACTCGGGACAATAGTCTTCGGGGACTTCTTGGGATTTTGGGCGATGCCCTCGATGATGCAGGAAAAAGTGATCTCAAGCTGGATCTGGATCCCTTGCTGGATGAAGTTCGGATCTCCATCAACGAAGCGCTCAAAGGCCACCCCTATCAGGTCTCCTGGCGACGCCTGATGACTCCGGGTGCCCAAGGCTTTGGGGTCACGCAACGCTTCGTGGTGATCCGGCCCATCCTTCATTATGAGGAAGTGATGCCAGCAGAATCAGCGATTAAAGCGCTGGATGGCATCATTCAGGACACGCTGGCTCAGGACACCGGCGGCTTGAGGATTCGGAAAACGGGGGAATTCATCCTCGAACATGAAGAAATGGAAACGATCAGCAATGGGGTTTCCGTTGCAAGTCTTGCGTCATTGGTTCTGGTCTGCCTGACGCTCTGGGTCGCTTACCGTTCGCTCAAGCTGGTTTTCGCTACTTTTGTTTCCCTGACCTTGGGTCTCATTTTTTCCCTGGGGTTTGCAACGGTCACCATCGGTCAGCTGAATCTCATCTCCATCGGATTTGCGGTGCTCTTCATCGGGATGGGCGATGCCTATTCCTCGCATTTTTGCTTGAGATACCGTGAACTGGTCCTTGAAGGCGCCTCCACCCGGGAAGCACTTCAAAAGACCCTGACCTCCACGGGACCTGCATTGGTTTTGAGCGCACTCACCGCGGCCATCGGCCTTTTCTCCTTCATCCCCACCAGCTACTCAGGGGTTGCAGAGCTCGGCATCATCGCGGGTGCGAGCATGTTCATCGCGCTCTTCACGACCTTCACGGTGCTCCCCGCTCTGATGAAGATCCTGCCCTTAAAACCCCCGAAAAAGCGAAAAGCCGAAACCCAATCGTCTGGCCGCTGGACCAATGCCCCCCTGATCTACGCCAGAGGCATCCGCCGCATCACCATGGTCCTTGGGCTCATCGCTACCGTCCTGGTCTTCAAGGTCGAGGTCGACTTTAACCCCCTCAATCTTCGCGACCCCCACACCGAATCGGTCCAGACCTTCAAGACCTTGCTTCAATCCGAAGACACCTCACCGATGACACTGGCCTCGCTGGCCGCATCCCCCGAGGACGCCTTGAGGCTCCAGTCGGCCTTCAAGACCTTGCCCAGCGTCAATGAGGTACGGACGCTCTTTGATCTGG
>CAYQOJ010000266.1:0-4214 GCA_964419105.1 uncultured Methylococcus sp. | reverse complement strand
CTGGTGCGACAAATCGAGCAATTAAGGATTTGCCTAGATCAACTACTAAAGGACCAAAAGCGGCTAGAGCTGTTAATGGATCCATTATTGCTCCATTTGAGGCTGTATCATGGCTTCCGTTGCTGCTCTGATTGCCATGAATCGACTAAACTCGTCACGCATTTCAGGAGTCAAGCGAGACATAAATGCTGTTGCAATCTTGTTTGCTTGATTCTTTGGTACACCTTCGATGAATGCAGCTAACTTACGAGGATCTAGCATCATCTCTGCAGCGATTCGGTTGATCTCTTCATTAGCATCTTTCTTGAGTGCTTTTAAGACCACATTGGTAATCAAGGCAGCACGGTTCAGCAAGTTAGGCAACTCTGCACCGCTTTCAAGCGTTTCGACATTAGACTTAGCAGCCAGTGCTTGTGATTTAGCGTCCCGTTGAACATCAGCCAATACTTTGTTAACGGAAGCAATCTGGTCTTTTGTTAAGACTTGTTCTAGCTTCTGGAAACGAGCCTGACCAGTCGATGTCTTAATCGTTTGTGCTGCATTCTGAACAGCGTTAGCGAATACACCGGCTCTTTCTTTGTCGCCTAAAGAAGTACGAAGTTTTTGCTCTAGAGCTTGACCAATCTCCATTTGATTAATCTTCTCAGAGGCTTGTTCGTATGTCTTTAGATAACGAGTCCAGCTACCGGGAGCTTCCGGCGTAGCGCCAATCGATTTGTTAATAGCATTATCGATGTAGCTCTTCAGGTTTGTGCTGTAGCGACTTAGCAGCTTCTCATCAAAAGTGCCAGTCTCACCAGCATTCTTACGCAAGATGTTGCCTAAGTTCTTACGGATACCGTATAGGTCAGCAGAGTTAATAATACCGTCTTGATTAGCAAACAATTGAATTTCATCACGGATCTCTCGTAGAGAATTACGGATCAATGATGATGTCCTAGCTTCTCCGGGGCTTGTCAATAGACGATCGATCTGATCTGTAATATCGTTAGTGCGTAATGGGAAGAAGCCATTGTCAGATAAGCTCTGTAGTTGGAACTGTTTAAATTCTTTCTCAGCCTGACGCTGTGCAGCAACATTACGAGCCGTTTGAGCGCCTTCTAAATTACCTACGATACGCTGATAATTATCGCTAAACTGCGGAGAAACACGAGGAAAACCCGGTACTGGAAAAAACTGACGAGACAACGCTTGTTGTTGAGCGCCTTCTGTCTCTAGCATTCCAGCAGAGCGAAGTGCTTGTCCTTTACTCTGGTAACGAGCCGCAATCTCAGCTTCTAAGCGAGGAGCTAAATCGCCAGCAATGTTAGCCTGAGCAAGTGCTTCTTCACGCAACGGAGCTGTCGCTGCCTCACGCTGTTGACGAGCTGCAAGCAATGCTGCCTCGTCTCCACCGAATGTGCGTAATTCTGCTAAACGAGCAGCTTCTTGTTCTGCTTCACGACCAGCAAACTGTGCTGAAATACCACGCTGAGGAACACGCTCAAGGCTTCGTTGATACGCTGCTAAAGCGGTTGCTTCTGGGATCTCTGCAACTGCCTGAGCTGCGGTTGGTCTTGATGCAGGACGAGCCGGAATTCCTAATTTTATGGATTGTTCAGGCGTAACTCCTTGTATAATCTCTTCAGCCCCACGCAATGAAGCCACGATTTCTGCTTGTTTGTCCTTTGTTAATCCTTTGAGATAGTCCCTCAGAACTTCTAAGCGTCCGGATTCCGTAATTGGTTTATAAATATCTTTTAAAACTTTACTAATTTTACCAGAAGTTTCAAGACCCCCAGAAATAAGACCACCAAAGAACGCACCAGCTCCTAATTGTTTAAACTTCTCTTCAAGGTAGTTTTCTGTATCAACAACAGGCTGCATTCCGCCAAACAATGTACCGACTGCAGCGCCTTCGGCAATACGACCTCGTGCAGTTGCTGCGGCAGGAGCAGGGGCTAAGCGATTAACAGGGCTTAATAAAGCACCGCCTAACTGAACAAAGTCAAACCCTTCGCTACCTTGTCTTGCTCTTCCTTCTTGTGTGGCTTGCTCATACTGCTTTACAACTTCTCTAGCGCCTTTTTTAACACGCTCACCAAATACGCCTGTTTCAGCAAGTAACTGATTAATACCCAATAACGGATCAACAATAGCGCCTTTAGCGAACCGTGCAATAGGAGAACCAGCGCCAAACATCTGGTCTACACGACGGGTTGTTGCTGTTGGTGTTGTGCCGCTAAATCCTACATCTTCAGGCGTAGCAGGAGCCATCTGCTCAGCAGTATATTCTGTCTGAGTTGGTCTTGCTGCTGGCTGCGCTGCAGGTTGCTGCTGTAAAGATCTAGCAATTTGAGCAAGTCGTCTAGCATCCTCAACATTACCAGCAGCGTCTGCATTACGCAGTGCTGTCATTACTTGTTCGTATGTAGCCATTCTAAACCTTATCGTTGTGCTGCAGGTTGCGGGGTAGAATATTTAGTAATTAAATCCATATCAGAAGTAGACACAGTAGCTGCAGCAGGTTTTGCTTTTAAATCAATATTACCGCTTGATGTTACTGTTGGTTTAAATCCAAACTGATCTGAAACACGCTCTAGTCTACTTTGTAGTTTTGCCTTAGTTCTATTAACCCAATCTTGTAAAGCAACAGGATCGCTATATCCGGGGAAGTTCTTCATCGCTGCTCTCATATCAGCATCAGAAGCAGAGCCGGGAGGTAGGCTTTCAATCTGCTCTAATAACTGTGATGCTGCAATCTTGCTTTGTGCGCTAAGTGTTTTAGACTTAGCTAATGCCTTAACTTCGCTTGATTTAGTTGTCCAGTCTACAAACGATTCTGCGTCTTTAATATCTTGAGCAGAGATTTTGTTTAAGGTGTCCAATAAATCTTGAGCGCCTTTAAACTCTCCACGCACAACTTTCATTTCTGCCGGACCAAACACAGTACCGTTGATGTCTCTAAATGCTCCTGTTTTTCCGACAGGACCTGCTGTTCCTACGCCGCCGTCTTCACTAGCCTTAGCTGCTAATTTTGCTCGATTGTTTAAGATTTGCTGTATAACACGAGCCTGTTGATCAGGAGATCCAAACTGTCTAAAGACTGCCAGATACTGCTGTTCTGTAGCGTTTTCTGGTAGCTTAGCCAAAGCATCTCTTAATTTCGTCTCTAAATCAATCTCTTGAGTAGTCCTTTGAATATCTAAAGCAGTCTTTTGTCCTGATAATGCTAAAGTACGCCGACGCTCAGCTTCAGCGGCTGCTGCAGCACCAACACGAGGATCAATCTGCGAAGCGGCACTAGCGTACTGTCGAAGACCTTCAGGACTTGTTAAGTCAAATTGGTTTGCTAATTGACGCAAAGCAGTAGCACGATTAAGCTGTTCATCTCCGCCTAATAACTGTGCTGTGCCACGAGCAAGACCAGCACCGCCTTGATAGATTGCCATATTAGCTCGTTCTAATGGACTAAGCTGTGCAAAACGGTATGCCTGAGCAAAGTCTGTAGTAGCATTAGATTGCTGCAACGCAGCCGGGTCAATCCCGAATAAGTTGTTTACGATTTCTGCCATAATTACTCCATTGATCCCCAGTCTCTTGTTACACTTGTCGGTACTCGACCGCCACCAAAGAATCCTCCGTATTGGTTAGGATTACTAAACAATCCTCCAACACCGCCTAAACTAGGACTACCGAACATTCCGCCTAAACTACTACCAGCACCGCTAAGGAATGTACCTAATGGGCTGTATCCTTGATATTGAGCATACGACCGTGCAGCAGCTTCTTGTGGTTGCATATATAGTTGACCTGCTCTAGCACCAGCGCCTGATTCTGCTTCTGCTAATTGTTGGCTTAGCAAGAAGGGTTGTTGTCCCATCTTCTCTGTAGTTCCTGCCAATGCCAATTGTGTTTCTAATGGCAAGAATGAAGTACTAAATAATGAGGGGATTGTAGAAGCCAATCGACTACCAGCACCGTAGAGTTCTCCACCAAACTGAATCTGTTGCCGAGCTTCTTGTTCTGCTTGAGCAGCAATCTCTTGATCTTGTTTAGCAAGAGCATTAAAATAGGATTGTAAGGCTGGGTTGGCAGGAGCAGTGCCAGTACCAGTCTGTACGCCTAAGCCACCTGTGCCTCGTGCAAAGTTGCGTGCTTGTAGCCCAGCAAACTGGGTTTCTCTCGATGGAGCCAAGAGAGCCTGACGCTGACTCATAAAGCGTGAAGCAACA
>CAYQOJ010000265.1:0-4216 GCA_964419105.1 uncultured Methylococcus sp. | reverse complement strand
GACACCGTTGGTCTACGCACCGGGATTCTTGTGGAATCCACCGCCCGCGCCTTCAAAGGCGAGGACGTCAGGCGAATTGTTTTGCGCCACTCCGCAAATCGCCTGTCAAACGTTGACCGCTTCGACTGACGAGGTTGCATTTCCACGCGCGTCTGGTTGTCCGCCAACCATCGGGCCATCCCAGCCCTAGAAGCGTAATCAAGACCCGACCCGAAGGCCTGACCCTAGGATCTGAGGCTCACGCCCCATCCCCCGCATCACCGAAGCCCGTATCCATATGAAGATGAGCGCGAACAGGTCGATCCTGTATTCGTAGCTAACCGACGTCTCGACCGGTATCAATGCGGGCGGAATTGTAACACTTTTGAGCGAGCCGAAAAGTTTTTTTGGGCTGACTCAGACAGCCTGATCCAACTCAAATGCAGCGTGCAGCGCTCTGACGGCCAACTCGAGATACTTCTCGTTGATGACCACGGAGATCTTGATTTCCGAAGTCGAAATCATCTGAATGTTGATGCCTTCAGCAGCCAGCGTATCGAACATCTTGGCGGCAATCCCCGCATGGGAGCGCATACCCACCCCAACGATGGATACCTTGACGATCGCCTCATCGCCGCGAACCTCACGAGCCCCCATCGCCTTAGCGGTTGCATCCAGGATGCTGAGGGCCTTGGCATACTCCGAGCGATTGACCGTAAAGGTAAAGTTGGTGGTGCCATCTTCGGCCACGTTCTGGACAATCATGTCCACTTCAATGTTGGCCTCGGCCACAGGACCCAGAATTTTTGATGCAATTCCAGGACGATCTGGAACGCCCAGGACGGTGAGCTTGGCTTCGTCCCGATTGAAGGCAATTCCGGAGATCAGGGGCTTTTCCATGCTGTCATCCTCATAACTGATCAGGGTACCCTCACCTGCTTTAAAGCTGGAAAGAACCCGAAGGGGTACGTTGTACTTGCCGGCGAACTCCACCGAGCGAATCTGGAGAACCTTGGAGCCCAGGCTCGCCATCTCCAGCATCTCTTCAAACGTGATGCGATCAAGGCGCCGCGCTCGCGGCTCCACCCGGGGGTCTGTCGTGTAGACCCCATCAACATCCGTAAATATCAAACACTCATCGGCTTTAAGCGCCGCAGCAAGCGCAACGGCGGTCGTATCCGAGCCACCGCGCCCCAAAGTGGTGATGTCACCTTCACGTGTGACACCCTGAAAACCTGCAACAACCACGACCTGCCCTTGATCGAGTGCGGCCTTGATGCGTTCGGTTGGAATTTCAAGGATCCGGGCCTTGGTGTGCGCCGCATCTGTCAGGATGGGAACTTGAGCGCCGGTAAAGGAAACTGCCGGGCAGCCTTTTTCCCTGAGCGCCATAGCCAAAAGACCAATAGTGACCTGCTCACCCGTCGAGAGGATCACATCCATTTCTCTCGGATCAGGCGTCTGTTGCGCTTCTTTGGCATAGGCCACCAGCTTGTTGGTCTCCCCGCTCATGGCAGAGACCACAACCACCACCTTTTCACCGCGAGCTCGGGCCGCCATGACATTGGCCGCCACATGCTGGATACGTTCAACACTGCCGACGGAAGTGCCACCGTACTTATGTACAAATAATGCCATTTCGGACTGCCTATCCTGTGAATATCAGGCGATCTTTGCCTTGACCCAATCGGGAACAGATTTCAACGCGCCATCGAGCCCCGAAGGATCCGTACCCCCCGCTTGGGCGAGATCGGGACGGCCACCGCCTTTGCCACCGACCTGAAGAGCGACCGAATTCACCAATTCCCCCGCCTTCACCTGATCGGTTTTATCTTTTGAAACCCCTGCGATCAGAACGACCTTGCCTTCAGACACGCCTCCCAGCACGACCGCCGAGCTACCCAGCTTATTGCGGAGCTGGTCCACCATATCCCTCAGAACCTTGGCATCGGCATCATCCACGCGGGCAGCCAAGACCTTGATGCCCCCCAAATCGATGGCGGCCGAAGCCAGATCATCCCCTGAGGCACTCGCCATTTTGGACTTGAGCTTTTCCAGTTCCTTTTCGAGAGCTCGACTGCGCTCGAGGACCTGATCCAGCTTTTCAAGGACCCCGTCCCGACTGGACTTTACCCGATCGGAGACTTGAGCCACCAATCGATCACCTTGACTGATCCAGTCCAAAGCACCCAGCCCGGTGACCGCTTCAATACGACGAACACCGGATGCGACGCCCCCTTCTGCAACAATCTTGAAGACGCCGATGTCGCCTGCTCGCGCCGTATGGGTTCCGCCACAAAGTTCGGTTGAAAAATCACCAATCGTGAGGACGCGGACCTCATCGCCATATTTCTCACCGAACAAAGCCATGGCACCGAGCTTCATGGCGTCATCCTTAGCCATCACCCGCGCTTCAACCGGATTGTTTCTTCGAATCTCGTTATTCACGGTCCGCTCAACCGCTTCGATCTCTTCCCGGGTCATTGGCTCAAAATGAGAAAAGTCAAAGCGGAGACGCTGGGCATTGACCTGCGATCCCTTCTGGGTGACGTGGTCACCCAGATGACGACGCAGCGCCGCATGCAAAAGATGAGTCGCCGAGTGATTCAAGGCGGTCGCACCCCGATTTTCGGCATCGACCTTGGCCTTGACCTGAACCCCCTTTTTAAGCGTTCCTTCCAGCACCCGGCCTTGGTGCAAAATAAGATCTGCCCCCTGCTTCTGGGTATCCAGCACCTCTAAGCGACCGCCATTAAAATGGATCTCGCCGCGATCGCCAGCCTGCCCACCAGATTCGGCGTAAAACGGGGTGGCATCCAGTACCAAGGTGATCGAATCACCCCCTGTCGCCGCAGCAACTTCGACCCCTTCGCGGAACAACCCGACCACCTGAGCGTCCTGCTCCAATTGGTCGTAGCCAGTAAAACTGCACTGCGTATCCAAGTGCACTTCATGGGAATAATCGGCCGCAAAATGACTGGCTGAGCGCGCCCTTTCGCGCTGGGCTGCCATGGCCTTTTCAAATCCTTCAAGATCCGGCGCCACCCCATGCTCACGGGCAATATCGGCCGTCAGATCGACGGGAAACCCATAGGTGTCGTAAAGCTGAAACACGGTTTCACCGGGGATGGTGCCACCGCTGGCCTTGCTCAAATGCGATTCAAGAATCTTCATGCCCTGTTCGAGCGTCTCAGCAAATCGCTCCTCTTCCTTGCGAAGCACTTGCTCCACGCGAGAGCGTGCCGCCGGCAATTCGGGGTAGGCCTCCCCCATCACGTCACAAAGGGGCGCCACAAGCTTGTAGAAGAAAATGTCACGGATGCCCAGTTTGTAGCCATGTCGAATGGCTCTTCGGATAATCCGGCGCAGCACATAGCCACGTCCTTCATTGGAAGGTAGCACGCCGTCGGCGACCAAGAAGGAACAAGAACGAATATGATCGGCAAGAACCCGCAGTGAGCTATTGTCAGTATCCTTGAGGCCAGCAAGATCTGCCGCGGCCTGTACCAGACCTTTGAAGAGATCCGTTTCATAGTTGCTGTGAACGCCCTGAACGACGGCAGCAATGCGCTCAAGCCCCATCCCCGTATCGACCGATGGCTTGGGTAGCGGCGTCATCGTGCCATCCTGGGCACGGTCATACTGCATGAAGACGAGATTCCAAACTTCGACATACCGGCCCAGATCCTCGTCTGGCGTGCCCGGGGGGCCGCCTGCAAGGTGCTCGCCATGGTCGTAGAAAATCTCGGTGCACGGTCCGCAGGGGCCGGTATCACCCATACTCCAGAAATTATCCTTCGTACCGATTCGGGTTAGCCGGTTTGGATCCACACCAACGACTTCGAGCCAGATCCGTTCGGCCTCACTGTCCTGGTCATACACCGTGACCCACAGCTTAGATGCCGGGATCTTGAGGACAACCGTGAGGAATTCCCAAGCGAACTCTATCGCCTCCTGCTTGAAATAGTCTCCGAAACTAAAGTTTCCGAGCATCTCGAAGAAGGTGTGATGCCGTGCGGTATACCCCACGTTCTCAAGGTCATTGTGTTTGCCACCTGCACGAACGCAGCGCTGCGATGAGACGGCTCGGACATAAGGCCTTTCCTCACGCCCGAGGAAGACGTCCTTGAATTGCACCATGCCGGCATTGGTGAAAAGGAGCGTCGGATCGTTGGCCGGGATAAGCTGGCTGGATGCCACTGTTCGATGGCCTCTGGATGCAAAAAAATCCAGAAAG
>CAYQOJ010000264.1:0-4218 GCA_964419105.1 uncultured Methylococcus sp. | reverse complement strand
CGCCAAAAAACCAGACCCCGACGAGAAAAGTTCCGGCGGCACCAATCCCCGTCCATACGGCATAGGCTGTGCCCATGGGGATGGTTTTTTGTGCTAACCACATAAACAGGCCACTGAGACCCATGCACAGCATCGCCGCGGCAATCCCTGCCACCCGGAGGCTCTCGGATTGAGCCAGCTTGATGCCGACCGGCCAACCAATTTCAAATAGGCCTGCGATCAGAAGATACATCCAGCTCATTCTCGCTCCAGGATGTGTTGCCAATGAAGGGGATCCACCGGCATCACCGAGAGTCGGTTGCCGGGGCGTAATAAGGTGAAATCAGCAAGCTCCGGTACCGTTTTGAGCTCCGACAACGCGATCGTGCGGCGCAACGGGCGCACCAAGCGCACGTCCACCAGATACCAGGTCGGCTGTTCCGGTCGACTTTTCGGGTCGAAATAGCGGGAATCCGGGTCAAACGCGGTGGGATCGGGATAACCGCCCCGCACAATCTCGGCAATGGCGACGATGCCCGGGACCTCGCAGTTGGAGTGATAGAAAAAAACCTGATCGCCCACCGCCATCTGGTCACGCATCATATTCCTGGCCTGGTAATTTCTGACACCGTCCCATGGTTCGGTCTGGCCTTGACGGCTCGCCAGATCCTCAAGACCGAAGGTGCTGGGCTCGGTTTTCATCAACCAATAATTCATCGGATCCGTTCCTGTGCTTGTCTCAGGGCATGATAGCGGAGAAAATGGCTTGCGTTTCCGATCAGGAAACGTTCCCCCGCCCGATCACGACGCCCCCCGAATCCCTGATGATGTTGAGAACCAATCTGGCTTGGGCCGTTCTTCTGACTGTATTGATCCCCTCCGGCTGGATCATGCTCTCCGCGCTGTCCGCCGGATTCTCGCTGGCGGCAGGGTTGGTCATCGGCTTTGGCCTCCTGGCGCTGATCTCTCCCACATGGTCGTTGGCCACCTTCTTCATGCTGTTGCCTCTGGCAGGCGGTGACTATCCGGGAACGCCTTCGAATGTTCTCTTCTATCAGGTCTACTCGGCGTGGGTCCTCGGCTTCGGCATTCGCTGGATCGTTCACCTGATCCGTTGTCAGGGCCAGGTGCCGCTGGGGCTTGCCAATCCCATCATTCTTCTCGGAGTGATTTTCCTCCTGACCGGCATCATGAGCCTGACCAGTCTGCCGATCGACGAAATGGGGGTCCGATACCAGCAGCTGCTTCCAGATCGCGCGCTTAAATTCATATCGCTCAAGGAGCTCTGGGTGCTCTACCCGGTCTCCAAGGTGCTGTTGCTGTGGCAGTCTCTGCTCGTGCTGCTGATTCTCGGGCATTTTCCTACGCGCTGGAGACCTGCGCCGGTGCTCTGGCTGAGCGCCATATTGACCGGTTTTCTGCTAACCGCCATCGCCGGACTTCTGGATCACTACACCCTGATCGACCTCTCTTCCATGCGACCGGTCTATGGGGGAATTGCACCCTCGGGTTACCACTTGCGCCTGCAGTCCTTTTTTGGTCACCCTGCCTGGTTCGCTATGTACGCCACCATGGCCATTCCCAGCGTCCTTGTGCTGTTGCGATCGCCGTTGAGCCGGACCTTACAGGTCATCGTCATCGTCGCCATTCTGGTGCTTGGGGAATACGTCCTGATACTCACCTTTTCCAGAGGGAGCTGGATTTCCTACCTGTTCACCCTGATCTCGATCTGGCTGAGTTTTACGCTCTTAAGGCCTGGCAGCGAAGGCGCCAGGGGATGGGATGTTCTCAAACGGGCGATGGGAAAAATTATGCTCTCCTTACCCATCAGTATCGGCATCTCGATGGTGACGATCAGCCTGATTGGGAATGATTCTTATCTCCGATATCTCGATCGCGCCAAACAAATCGCCAATGTGTCCGAACGGACCGCCTATGTCGCACCATCGCTGACCCTTTTAGCAGAGCACCCTATCCTTGGGGGCGGACATGACAGTTTTTCCTACCGCTATGCCCTGGATTACATCTTGCCCTCAGGCCCCCATTGGAGCCCCAACAGTCCCCTGGCGAATACCTACAACAATGCCCATAACACCTACCTTCAGCTGCTCACCGGTCGGGGCGTTTTTGGCATCATAAGCTGGCTCGCCTTCATTGCCATGGTGATCTGGACCCCCCTCATGGTGATCCGGCGGGATTTTGAACAAGCGACGTTGAGTCCTGATACGGGCAGCGCGGCCAAGGAAAAGATCTTTACCCTGTTTACCTTGTGCTCGGTGATCCCTTTTGTGCTCTATGGCCTGTTTGACGATGTGTTCTATACGCCGTCACTGACCGCACTGCTGTTCACGCTGATGGGTTTGTCCATCCATTTTGAAGGCTCTCCGATTCGGTTCTCAGCAAGGAGTCAACGCATCGCAGGCTGGATGTTGTTGGCTGTTTTTCTGGCCCACGTGACCTGGGAGTATGGCTACCCAGCACCGACCCGGACTGCGCTTGAGGTAGTGGATCATGAGGGCTGCTATCCGCCCGATCCCCTGCCAAACGGTCAGCCAGGGCCCAGTTACTGGTGTTCAGACCGATTCCAGATCGCCCTTCCCGCGACACCATTCATGGAGGGCCGTTTTGCCTTTCAGCAGGTGGTTCCGGTCAGTAAGCCCAACCCGACAGAGCCCGTCTCCATCGAGATCAGCGGCTCGATGAATGCCCCTTTACGTCTTTTCCTGCCCGGTGGGCGGCCCTCCTGGCTGGTCATCCCGCTCCAGGATCAGGAACCGGACCCCGTCCATTTGGAGATCAAGGTGGATCAAGTCACCATTCCGGTTCTTGATCCCAACGTGCAGTCACTGGATCGGCGTCGGCAATCCCTGATGATCATCAAAGGCCAAACACGACCCGTGGCGGCCTTGGCACAAAAGGCGCTGTGCGGCCCCCAGACCGATCTGGGTCAAGGCTGGCATGGGCAGTGGTGTGCCCAGGGTGGAACCCTCGATGCAGGCATGATGGGGCAAAAGGGCCTCATGGGATTTAAAGCGGCCGATCCCACAACCAGTCCGCTTAACCCTCTCTATGTCTGGATTGCTGCAGACCATATGAGCCCCCGGCTGATCGAGGTGAAGGATGCGGCCTGGCACACGTTTGAGAGTCTTGGAATGGGGCGCGCACCAAGCGGCCTTGCAATGGCCGCGAACCGTTCCTGGCAAGCACCGGGCAGCACCCCGGTAACGCTCGAATTCGCCCTTGGCGTTCAAACGGGTCCTGAAAAACCCGACGTGCATGAGGCATTCCCCATCCATAAGGGGCGATGACCCGTGAGAATTCTGGTCAACGCCATGCCCATGGAGCAGCCGCTTTCGGGCGTTGGCCAGTACACCCGCTGCCTGTATCAGGCCTTGGAAAGGATCGAGCCGGACTGCCTGTATTTCTACGGCTATCACTGGTCATCCACACTGAGCGCGGGATGCCCTGATCAGGAGCCTTGGTCGCGACGCATTCTCCGTTCAATGGGTCGGGGTCGAAGGAGCGGTGGCGTGGTACGGCGGATGGTTTTTCTCTCTGGCATGAAATCTTTCAAACCCAGCCAGGCGGTCTATCACGAGCCGAATTTTCTGCCCTATCCGAGCCCCCTTCCCACGGTGCTCACGGTTCATGACCTTTCTCCCCTGTCGCACCCAGAAACCCATCGGGCAGATTATGTCGAAACCTTCAAAGCCCGCTTTCCCATCGCGCTGAATAGGGCCCGCCGGGTCCTGGTGGTCTCCGAATTTACCCGCAACGAGCTCATCCGCTGGTTCCCAAGGACCGCGTCGAAAATTAGCGTTACGCCCAACGGGCTTCGGGATCAGTTTCGCCCCCTGGCGGAGGAGACGGCCCGCGCCTGCCTGGATGGATTAAAGCTGTCGTGGAAACACTACATTCTGACTGTTGGAACCCTTGAGCCTCGAAAAAATCTTGGCCGCGCCATTGCCGCCTATCAGGCACTCCCTGAGACGGTTCGGCGGGAAATACCGTTGGTCATCGCAGGCCAGCAGGGGTGGCTGAATGCCGCGCTCGAGGAGACGCTGGCTCGCTTTAAGGGCCCCGGCACCATCCGTATTCTCGGGTTTGTCGAGGACCAGCACCTCAATGCCCTCTACTCAGGGGCACAGGTTTTCCTCTATCCCTCCATTTACGAGGGTTTTGGGCTTCCACCCCTCGAAGCCATGGCTGCGGGAACTCCCGTGGTCACGAGCCGAACCT
>CAYQOJ010000263.1:3873-4220 GCA_964419105.1 uncultured Methylococcus sp. | reverse complement strand
CCGAAGAGAGACCACCACACCGGGGGATCGCGGGCAAGCTCAAGGCGAGCCGTATTGATCATGTTGCCCCAGGATTCCGTGGAGGGGTCGACGCCAATATTGATATAGGAAAGGACGGCCTCGGCCAGGACTAAGGAACTGAAGTCGAGAGCGACCGAAATCAGGACCAGGTGAAAGAGATTGGGAAGGATGTGCCGAAAGAGAATTCTGATTTCCGAAACGCCGAGGATCCGGGCAGCCTGGACATAGTCCATTTCTCGAAGTTTGAGGGTTTCGGCACGAATCAGGCGGCAAAGGCCCGTCCAGGAGGTGATCCCAAGAATGAGACAAAGGGCCAGAAGGCGAAA
>CAYQOJ010000263.1:3067-3863 GCA_964419105.1 uncultured Methylococcus sp. | reverse complement strand
CGCGCGCGCCGCCAGACTCTGGAAGAGGGTGTCATGGCGTGCCATGATGGATTCCATCACCAACATGGCTGCAGCAATTAAGAGTACCCCGGGGACCGCATTCAAGGTGGTATAGAGATACTGGATGACATCATCGACCCAGCCCCGATAAAACCCAGCCAGGATACCCAAACCCACGGAAAGCGGAAGGGTAGCCAAAGTCGTCAAGGTCCCGATCACGATGCCGGTTCGAATGCCCTTGAGACACTGGTACAAGACATCGTTCCCAACCTTGTCGGTCCCCAAAACGTGATACCCCCCCGCCAGGGCGACGGTCATGCCGATCAGCGCCCCCAGAATGAGCCAGGTGATCATGACGGACCGGACGGGGCGAGGCTGTGTCTTGATCCAAGCGCGCACTGAAGGGCTCGGACCCTCTCTTCGGGGACCTAAGAAAAAAGCGGTCACGAAAGCAAGGAGCCCACCGCCACTCCCTCCCAGAATCAAACCCCGAAGGCCGCGCTGAGTGAGATCACTCCAGCGCTCTTTTTCCGGGTTCTTCAAGTGCCGACCACCAAAGACCAGACGTGGCGCGGTCCAAATCTCGTCCCCATTGGGTTGCCGCACCATTTCGTGAACGGATGCATAAACGCCGAGGGGCTCCGAGTAGGTCTTTTCGGTAGATTCCCTGAGATGGGTCAGCCCCAGATCGAGCACACTGAGCGTCTGCCCTCCTTGATGCAGGCGTATCGAGTCTCAAACCGCAATCCCGGTAAAAAGCCCCAGCATCAGGGCGGAGATCAGGCCCGTCCCGCTC
>CAYQOJ010000263.1:351-3057 GCA_964419105.1 uncultured Methylococcus sp. | reverse complement strand
TTCGCCAAGGCCTTCGAAGGTGCTCCTGGCGGAGACTCAGAATCAAAAAGGCCCCCATACCCAGAAGAGTCAGGAGCAACAGGACATCGGTCGGATAAAGCCTCAGCATCACTCGTCCAACCGAATCCGAGGATCAACCCAAGCATAGGAAAGGTCGGTCAACCAAAGCCCGACGATATAAAGGCACGCACCGAGGAACACCATGGCCCTCACAATCGCAAAGTCCTGTTGGCTGATGGCATCGATGGTGTAGCTTCCAAGCCCCGGAATGGCAAAGAACGATTCGGTCAGAAGACTCCCCGTAAAAAGGAGCGGCAGAAGCACCACCACACCGGTCAGGATGGGAATCATGGCGTTACGAAGGACATGACGAAACAGCACCTTCGCCTCCGACAAACCCTTGGCCCGGGCCGTCCTCACATAGTCGCGCTCAATCTCCTCGATAAAGAGGGTTCGATACCAACGAACACCCGACCCGACCCCTGAAACCGCACCAATCAGAACCGGCAGCAAGACAAACCGAAAGGCATCCAGTCCCTCGCCAAACCCGGAGATCGGCACCCACTGGAACCAGCGCCCCAGAAGGTATTGTCCTGCGATGATGTAGAACAGCGTCGAAATCGACATCAAGCCCACGCAGAGGGCAAGGCCCCCATATTCCAGACGAGAGAGACGAAAGAAGACCAAGCCCAGCGCCAGGACAATATCGATGAAGAGCCCCAGGAAAAGGCTCGGGACCGCAATGGCCAGAGAAGGCCACATCCTCTCCCGGATATCCGCCCCAATATTGCGCCCGGCATCCGACTGGCCAAAGTCAAAGACAAAAAGCCCGAGGGATTTTCGAACGAAGATGGTTTCCGAGAGGCATCTCAGTCCCTTTTCCTTTTCCGCATAGAAGAGGGGTAGGTCATAACCCCGCTCATGCTTCCATTTGGCAATGCCCTCCGCCGTCACATGTTTTTGTCCAAGATGCATCCGGGCCATGTCATCCGGCGTATTCACAACGAAGAAAAGAACAAAGGTCAGGAGATTAATCCCAAGCAGGAGGGGAAGCCCATAAAGGAGGCGTCGGATCAGATAAGTCATCATCGCCCGCGCGCCTCCCGCCGCGCCTGAACCCTGCGTCTTACATACCATCCGGCCCCAAACAAAAGGACGCTCCCGATCAGGGCGGGAAGAAAGACCGGACGATTCCACTGAGTGCGGAGCATCGCCCGCTCATCAGGGTCGATCCGAAGGTACTTGAGCCCATTGTTGGCCATGAGATTGGGCTTATAGTTGTGGTACCAGTCATGGTGAAGACTGAAACTCTTGGGGTGAATCCCAAAGACCCAGGGGGCATCGAGGCGAACCCGGTCGAGGAGCTTTTGGATCAAGGCCAAGCGCTCAGGGCCATCCTCCATGTTCCGCATTTGAAGAAAGAGTCGATCAAACTCGGGGCTTTGGTAATTGGCGGCATTTTCGCCCCCATAGAGCGCCTTGCTGTTGCCGCCATAAAGAAGAAAAAGGAAATTTTCAGGATCCGGGTAATCGGCATTCCATCCCCAGCGAAAAAGCTGCGCATTGCCGTGCGCCATCTTTTGCTGGAATTGGTTGTAGTCGGTATTTCGAACCACCAGATCAATCCCGAGCTTCTGGAACTGCTTTCGGTACCAATTCAATAAGGGCTTGTCATCCGCGCCACCCAGCGTGGTGTCGAGATGAAGGACCAGTGGCTTTCCGGTGGCAGGATCAATTCCCCCGGGGTAGCCGGCCTCAACCAGACGCGCCCTTGCAATATCCAGGGGCTTTCGCTCACCATGCCCATCTCGCCAGTCATAAAGCACGGGGTTGATGCCCTTTTCACCCGCTTCAAAACCAAAAATTCCTGGGGGAATCGGGCCTTGCGCTGCGATGCCCCGGCCATTCATGAAGATCGCAATAAATTCCTCTTCATCTATGGCCAGACTGATGGCCTGCCGGAGGGCCGCTTTGGCGGGGCTGAGCCCCCCGACAACGGGATCCAGCATATTGAACCCCAGATAATGGATCGAGGCCGTGATCGCAGTTTCAAGATGCAGTTTTTTATCCTGCATTTCCGGGGTCAACTGGGCACTGCCGACCCCTGAAAACTGAACGGCTTGGTCAAAGTTATCCGACGCCAAGCCTGAAGCATCGTAATAGCCTTGGAGAAACTTCGTCCAATAGGGAATGGTTTCCTTCTCAAGAACAAACACAATCCGGTCAATGAAGGGAAGGCGTTTGCCCTGATCCTCAAGGAGTCCCTGCGCGGCATCCGAGGGCTCACCTTCCCCGGGGTAGAAGGCCTCATGAAAATGGGGATTACGAGCAAGCGTCATGCGCCGGTTGGGATTATTTTCAACCAACTGGTAGGGCCCTGATCCCAAGGGATACCAATCCGGGGTGATATTGAGGGCCTTGAGCCCCGCTTGGGCAAAAAAGGCATCCGCCTCCCAGGGGCTTGGGGCAAAAAAGGGCATGGCCAGCCAGAACCTGAATTGGGGATATTTCCCACGAACATGAATGCGCAGCGTTGTGGCATCAACGACCTCAAGCCCTTCAACCTGAAACGTTCGAAGATCCAGCCAGGAGGGATGATCCTTGCCGTGATCCCATGCGGCCTTAAGGCGTTCCCCAAGATCCTGTAGACCCATGATTTGCTCCCCCATCAATTCGGCGATGGGCGAATGGATTTCAGGATGCATC
>CAYQOJ010000263.1:0-276 GCA_964419105.1 uncultured Methylococcus sp. | reverse complement strand
TTGATCTGATAGGCAAGGTCTTCTGCGGTCACGGTGCGCGTATCGACCTCCTGAAAATCCGAGAGCGTTTGAATCTTGGAGAGCGCAGCTGGACTCAGGGCGTGATAAAGGAAAGCGCCCGATGGCCCTCGAGCGAAGGCAGGATGCGGGGCATAGTGAAGATCCGAACGCAGTCGGATTTCGTAAACACTTTGGGCAATGGCCGCATCCGGCGCATCCTCCTGCAGGGTTTTGCCTTGGGCATTGAGGTATATAACCTTGGGAAATTCCGCGGCC
>CAYQOJ010000262.1:0-4264 GCA_964419105.1 uncultured Methylococcus sp. | reverse complement strand
TGGAGGCGGGGGGTGCGTCATCGTCGGGCCGTGTGGCGGCCGCGGGCCTCACCGGCACTTCTATTGGATAATGAGCCCTTTAACGCTCTTCTTTGGCCCAAGGTCGACATGAGCCGAATCGCGAAGGGTCGAATGAATCATAAACAAGCCTTTCTTAGCCGTCGAATCTGTCAGCCGCCTCAAACGACTATCGCAAATTGGGACCTCGATGAATAAAGAGACTTCGAAGACATTTTCCGAACAAGAGATTCTGGCTCGACTGCAATCCGAGCTTCCACACTGGCGATATCAGGGGGGATGGATCGTTCGGGAATTTAAAACCTCGGGCTGGAAATCAACCCTCATGGTAGTCAACGTCATTGGCCATTTGGCTGAGGCAGCCTGGCACCATCCCGACCTTGCCGTAACCTATGCGAAGGTCAAGACCAAATTGATCACTCACTCAGCCAAAGGTGTTACGGAAATGGATTTCGCCTTGGCAAAAAAAATCGAAGAAGTCGTCCTTTGGAGAGCAAAGGATGAGTTTCCGGGCATCCTGGATGGCACGCCCGAGGACCCCCGCTTCAAATATGTGCGCTACGACTGAGCCCTAGTGGCCTCATAGAGAAGTTCCTGGACTATCTTTTGCATTCGGGATCTAAGAAACAAGACGCGCCATTTGGACCCCCCCGCCTGACGCCAGAGAAGGGCTGATCGGATTCCTGCCAGGAGCAGCGTTCGAATCTGATTCGCGTTTTGGGGATCTGAAAGCTGGCGCTGCTCTCCTGCCACCATGATGCGGGGCCTGAGGGTACTAACAGTCTGCTGATAAGCCGCCGCGAGAATCCGAAAGATTTCAGGATCAAGCCGATCCGATGAACGCTCCCAAATCCCCCGTGCATCCCCTATGGCACGGCTGATGATCCCGGTCATGTCGCCATTCTGACTCAGCAAAGGTTCCAGATAAATCAGTGTTGATGCATAGCGCGCCGTTTCTGGGTCAACTTGCCTGGGTTCAGACAACTGCCGCTGTAAGGCTTTGAGCCCTAAGACCAGGTTGGGCAATCCGCCATAAACCTCAAGAATTCCCTCCGCATCAACCATGAAGATACTCAGCACGGAAGACTTTAGTCCTATCTCGTCGTTGCGCCCGGTTCGCGCCGTCTGTTTGACCAGTTCCATCGCCTGAGCAAGTCCTGCAAGAGCGATCACCTGATTTCTTAATGAGTGTTCCACTGAAGCTGCCTAGTTCCAGAATTCAACAAGCTTCGAGGGCTTTACCATCAAACGCCACCCCTCGCCAACCAAACTTCATAAAGGCTCGAATATTGCGGTGATCCTCTCCCAAAGGGTTTGAAAGAACATCCTCGCGGTAGAACTTTCCAAAGAGCGACAAGGTCTCAGCCTCATTGAGGCAATGCTCTGATGCAAATGTGAATATTTTCAGAGATCCGTTATTTACGCCAGCTTCACTGACGATTCGGTCATCCCCCTCACCGTTGGCAAACCGGCAGGGCGTGAACCGGTAGTGACTGTCGATCAGGGCAATGGTTTGTTCAAACTCGACAGGCCGTCCTGACCTGACCCCATCAAGAAACTTATTGATATCGTTTGGAATGGTCATGGCTTTATTTTTTTGGCGGTGATACGGGATGGTTCGTCTTGAGCAAAGGATTAATCGCGGTGAGGACCTTCTCCTCAAGGATAACTTGCGCGCTGGCGTTGGGATGAATTCCATCGGCTTGCATCAGCACGGGCACATCCCCTACACCTTTCAAGAATTCCTCTACGAAGACTACACTCAAGTCTTTGGCTATTCGAGAATAGCTCCCCTCAAACCGTTCAGAGAACTGCTTCCCATAGTTGGGCGGCATCTGCATACCCAGAAGAACGGGTACAGCGCCTGCCTTTCGGCTAATGAGCACAATCTCGCGAAGATTTCGATCCATTTCCGAAAGACTGATTCCACGAAGCCCGTCATTCCCTCCCAATTCGATAATCACGATATTCGGTCTATTCTTTTCAATCAGTCGGGGAAGCCGGACCAGCCCTCCCGCCGTCGTATCACCCGAAATGCCAGCATTCACGACCTGGTGTCCGTTTTTGGCGAGGGTGCTTGCAAGAAGAGCAACCCAGCCCTCCGAAACGTTCGCCAGTCCATAGCCCGCACTGATACTGTCACCGAGAACCAAGAGCGTTGAAGCTTGAACTGGGACTATAGGTAGCACCAAACATGCAAACAGAAGAAATCTAAACATGCACACAAAAAATGAAGGTGAGCGAGACGGCATAAGAACTGAAATCGCAGTGCTCCAAGATGTCGGCAAGATTGTTGCGACACCCGAGGGCAATTTGATCATTCTGAAGGCTGTCAGCCTCAGGATCAAACACGGAGAGACCATTGCAATCACCGGTGCCTCCGGTTCTGGAAAATCAACCTTGCTGGGATTGATGGCTGGTCTGGATCTTCCCACTGAAGGAAAGATTCATCTTTTCGGAAAAGACCTCACTCAACTGAGTGAAGATAGCCGAGCACGACTTCGATCCGGGAAGGTCGGCTTTGTATTTCAGTCGTTTCAACTCATCCCCCATCTTGATGCACTGGAAAATGTGATGCTGCCATTAGAGCTTGAGGGACACACCAACGCCAAAGCCCAAGCCAAGGCCTTGCTGGCAAGAGTTGGACTGGGCGACCGACTCAACCACTTCCCAACGCAGCTCTCTGGGGGCGAACAACAGCGTGTCGCAATTGCGCGCGCATTCTCAACGGACCCGGAAATCCTCTTCGCAGACGAGCCCACCGGAAACCTTGATGCCCTGCGTGCGACCTCCATCGCGGATCTTCTGTTCGATCTCAATGCCCAAAACCATACCACTTTAATTCTTGTCACCCATGACATGCGATTAGCGTCACGATGTCAGCGGCAGATAGTGCTAGAGCAAGGCCAGATCCTTCGGGAAGGAGAAGTGGCCTGATGCAGCTTGTCACTTTGTCTCTGCGAGTTTTTTTTCGGGATCTCACACGCGGCCAACTGAACACTCTCATCGGCGCGCTGATCCTTGCCATATCCGCGATCGCTACAACAGGCATTCTTGCCGATCGACTGGACCGAACCGTCGGTGAGGAAGCCGGCGAGATTCTTGGTGCGGATCTGGTGATTCGAGGTCGATCAGAAATCCCGACGGAGTGGCGCGAGGCGGCGAATCGTTTAGCGCTCAGGCATATCGAAATCATCGAATTCAGTACCATGCTGCTCGAAGGCGATGCGACATTACTGGTCGGTGTTAAAGCAGTCGAAGAGGGCTACCCCCTTCGAGGTGATCTCACATCCGAGGGCGCTCAAGGATTACGAGCAAAGGGCTCAAAGTCGATTCCCCAGCCAGGGGAAGCTTGGGTTGATCCTCCAGCCTTGAGGCGCCTCAATCTCTCTCTCGGCCATCAGATCACCGTTGGCGAAAAAAAACTAACAGTGACTCGACTTCTCATTCACGAACCGGATCGCAGAGGTGACATAAATGGCCTCTCTCCCCGAGTTTTGATGAATCATTCCGATCTCGATGCTACCCAAGTGATCCAACCAGGAAGCCAAATCCATCATATTGAGCTTCTGAGTGGCGAGCCCCGCGCAATCAGGGCTTTTAGGTCGATCATTAGACCCCAGATAAAACCTGACCAGCAGCTCAATGATCTGGAGCAGGATCGTCCTGAACTGGGGAAGACCATCCAGAGAACTCGGCAGTTCATGAGTTTTCTCAGTCTCGCTGTCATCCTGTTGGCCGGCGTCGCCGTAGCATTGAGCGCTCAGGATTATGTCCGTCGCCATACCGGACTGGTTGCCTTGCTTCGCTGCCTCGGATCTTCGGATAAACACATCATGGCGCTTCTCCTGATACAGGTTCTATCCATAGGCTTGGTCGGAAGTTTGATAGGGATACTGGTCGGTGTAATGGCTGAGACTATCCTTGTCGAATCACTGGGTGATCTTCTCCCCAGCCAAGTCGCTGTCCCTCGGGCTGCTGCCTGGCTTTTATCAATGGGGCTTGGAAACGCGATTCTCATGGTTTTTGCGCTGCCTCCAATTCTGGACCTTCGGGCAATGCCAACACTCGGAATCATCCAAGGCAATGCCATGCCTCCGCCCGGACGACGTTATCTTTCCTATGCAATCGGTCTCTCCATCATCTTTGGGACCCTGCTTTGGCATACCGGAAGCTTACAGATGATGGCCATAACTTTTGCCATTGGCGCCGCCGCTTTGGCCATATTAGCTCTGGGTGCTTATTT
>CAYQOJ010000261.1:0-4279 GCA_964419105.1 uncultured Methylococcus sp. | reverse complement strand
ACACACACACGAAGAAGTCATAGTGCTTTATCAATCCCATTATGTATCAGAGATTTTCACACCTGATACAGGTAAATAACTCAAGTCAATTTTAACACCCACATGATTATTTGAATCATTTTCAGCAGGTGGTTTTTGATTATCTGGCACATTGGGTATATTATCTGTATAGTCATTGAAACAAAAATGATAAACGAAGAAAATGAAACCCAAGAGAATACCAACCGCAGCACCAAGAAAAAAGGTGAATTCAATAAACAGCGTGCTCAAGACCATTGCAACGGCCCAATACAAGATCACCCTTTTTCTGGGTGCAGAATCAAACAAAAGAATATAAACTGCAATATACGTAAAAATTATCCACAACACAACAATCATCCAATCTCTTGCAAGAAACCAGTTACAATCATAACGTTTAAAAAATGTAGAATAAAACGCCTCTGATATCCCTAGAAAACTACATTCTGTTTTACCAACTATAACCATGACTGTTCCAATCACGACAATAAAAAACCAAAGAAACAGATAATTTCACCGCATCCATCCATTCGCATACATAGATCATACACAGACACCTGTTATATACAGACACTGATTAATGAAATAAGGATAATATCCTTTTCCATCATATACTTACCACAGCTTAGTAGAGCAGGGTCATAATAATAATAATACAGTGAACAGCTTGGTGCGTACGCTTCTTCTTGGGATCCAGCAAGAGAGAAAATTCACGCTCAGCGGGTAGGTGGGTGTACCCCAGGCCGCACAAGTTTAATTCCCTGTCAACGCGCGGAAACCAGCGGCCCCACCGCATCTCAGACGCAGCGCGTTCTGGGGGTTGAACAGGTGAGCATACTCTAGGAGAACAGAGGTTCACCAGAACCTGAGCGCGAACACGCAGAACTTGGCCAGGTCTGACCGGCGCAATATGAGCTGGGTCTGCTTGGGGTCATAATTCAAGTGAAGCAGACAACAACAATACAATCATACAGTGGCAAGAAAGTATACACGAAGAAGTATAAGGGTGTATCCTATTATTTACGATTTCTTTCATAGTCAGCTGATTCAAAGATCTGATCCCATGTTCTTGGATCGCCATTGTTCTTATTTATTTGAAACATGTAATCATCAAAAAATATTCTCAGGATTGAGTCATTCGTCCATGTAGAGGGATAGATCCAACCAGCATTAAAATTTGTTGAAATTGAACTCCATTTTATTTCTCTATTGCTTACTCTGATTAAAATTGAAGTTACAAAGTGCTGAATGTTGGTTCCATCCTCAATACAAAATCTCAATGTAGCATCACAAAGATCACCCAACACATATATTAGACATACGTCATATGATTTAGCACTTTTCATACATTTAAAATTTATTTTTTTAACTGTACTACCACTATAAAGTTTAAGTATATCCTCTGTACACAATTCACTTATCAACTGCTTTTTTTCTTCCTCATTTTTAGAATTAAAGTTTTCTTCTTCGTCACCAGTCAACCGTTTAATTGATGCACCCTTTGGTAGGGTATATGGACTTATAAATTCAGCTTCATTGAAAATCTGGTCCCATGATCTTTCGTCTGTAATGTTCTTTTTAACAATTAACTTATACACATTCAAGAATTCAAGAGTCAAAACAAAACCGTCAATAGATGCTTTACCAAATGGTATACGCGTTTCATCTAAAAGATAATTTCTGATTCGTGGCCATTTTACCTTCTCGAAATTGTTTGACCTTGAATAATCTTCATAAATTTCATCCACTGGATGTTCAAAAGCAGCACCCCCTTCACCAATGCCAAATTTTAATGTCGAATCAACATTACCAGAAAGAGCATATGAAATAAATGAATGATATTTTTTTCCAGAATACTCAATGATAATTTTTTTTTTACTGCGAGACAGACTTGCAGCAGAAACTGCAGCTAGAGGAGGAAGAGGAAGTCTATTTGCATCCAACACTTGTATCAGATTACGCAATATTTTAGAAATTTCTCCTGCAAGATTAGGATCTCTGTTTATTAAATCCAATGCCTTTTGCAAAGTTCTCATAGTATCCAGACTTAATACAGACATACTCTCCTCACAGCAAACACACTTTTTATACAAAAATGCACTAAAAGCCGCTATTTCCACGCCAGACCCCACATCCCATAAACATATATAAGCGACCCCATCCCAGCCCCCCACGCCCAAACTATTATGCAGGCCTTCATCCAGCGCAACCACGAGTTCGTCACTGACTTGCTCATATCCATAGACCACCAGGGACGCGTGGACAGCGTGCACGTCGCGCTTGCCTGGACCTACGCCGGCCGGCGCCACCCCGAGCTAGTGGGGCAAAATGTCGTCGCCGTTGCGTTTGATAAGTTCAAGGGTAAGTGGGACTTCCCCGGGGGCAAGAACGAGTGCTCGGCAGCTGACCCCGCTGTGCAGGTGCTCACCACGCTCTACAAGGAGCTGTACGAGGAGCTCGCGGTCACGATCACCGCCCCGCTCAGCGCCTTTGTGCTCGAGATCCTCCCGTGCGGCAAAAACAATCGGAACCTGCTCATCGTCTGCGGCGTCAAGGGCATCATCGCCGACCTCTTCCGCGACGAGATGCGCCGCAAGCACGCCATCCGCCCCGCGCTGCCCACTTGCTTTCTCGAGATGATCGACTTCAAGTACCTGGGGGAAGGCGACACGGCCACCCACACCACCGGCTACGTCCGGTCCCAGCACCAGCGCGTGCTTGGCGTCGTCCGGAAGTACTGCACCAGCGGCTTCCCGTCGTTCGACGCGGTGATGAGGATCGGGAAGCGGTGAGGGGGGAATAATAATATCTTGATAATGAAATAAAACATGCAGTAGTGGATTTATTATCCAGAGGAAAGCATGCATACTTAGAAGAATGATTATTACTACTACTACATACTCACCTGACACGCGATGCTCCACGTCTTGGGGTCGACCAGGTTCTTGAATACCGCGTCCAGCAGAGCGAACTGCTCTGACGCAGTGGTTGTCCACAAAGTATTTGTCCCTGCACACGGGGACCAGCGTCAATCTCGTCAGGGGGCTGATCCTTCGGGGATTTTCAACACTGCTGGTGAAGCGCTCTGCACCCTCCCGCTCAAACGTGTGCCCCGTGCTGGTCAGGACCGGGTGCGTGAAAAGCTGGCGACTGACCGGGTCCGTGAGGCAGAGGCGCAGGTTGTCCATGAGCGGCGACAGCGTCTCGGCCAGGCTGGAGCGCACCGTGGCGAGCGCGTAGGGGTCGGTTTCCAGCGCGGATTGCATCGACGCGACCTTGGTCTTGAGCGCCTTCAGCTCCCGAACCAGAGACTGGATTGCTATCTTCTGATTTCCAACCGCGCTCTCCAGCGATTTCTTCTCCGTTTCCAGCGTTTTCACAGCGTCCTTGAGCGCATCCTCCGACGCTCTGCAGCCCCGATGCCGCCTCTCCTCCTCCAGGGCAAGCAGCGCTTTCAGCTTTTCTATCTCGTCCTCACGGTAGATGATATCCCGGACGAGCCCCAGCTTGTCGCGACCGATGATCGCCTTTTCCCTGTCGGTCAGCGGAGTGCACGGTGCGATTTTAAAGCTGGTGGTGAGCATCCTCATTCTCATACATTGGCCGAGCATGCTGAAGGAGGAGTGGGAATAATGAGGATTGGTGTGTATATACACAGTTGATTGCCATTTCCATGTGAATTTATTATTATTATTATCTTTAGACACCCACACATTCATCATCATCATCATTTGATTCCATCCATCCATCCACAAGCGGAGATATCAGACTCCCAGCAGCATATGTGTCCTTGTTGCATATGGACACAGGAAAAGTGGAGCCAGCCAAATTAAAACTTTCAAATTTTTCCTGAAATTCGGCCAAATTCCAATTATAAATCAGCCCTCCAGCTGGCCCACTTCCCAAAATTTCAGGAATTCGAGTCAACCCGTCACGCGGAACTAAAATAGCCTATCACGCGGGTAAAGTTGACTCACTCACCACCCGGCCCAGAAGACGAATGTACATCATGTGAAACAATAATAATATTTATGTTAGAATAATAATAATATAATATACTAATGGCATGCATAGTACTTTACCCTGCACTTTCATGTATTCATTATGGTCTGGATCCATATACATGCAGAGACACAGTCTCATAGGTCTCCAGCATACGGCATGCTATCATATGATGGTACTATCCAGGACGTGTGATATCAGCTGTAGTATTCATGCAGTGAGTGTAAATGAATATTCAACGTGTAGCTAGCACTCTGCT
>CAYQOJ010000260.1:0-4313 GCA_964419105.1 uncultured Methylococcus sp. | reverse complement strand
GCAACATCTCACGTTAGGCAGCTTCTTTCTTCTTGGCGGTCTCGATAAATCCTGAAAGCCAGCTATAGGCCTCTTCTGAACCTAATGCATACGGGTTCTCAAAGGTGCTTCCCCCGCGTAAGGCCCATGTCATCCCCTCGTGCCATGCCAGCTCATGAATTCTGACGATCACGGTCCGCTCGTTATCATGTGCTATTGAATCCTGCATAGGGGAATTACCACTCTTGCTCATTTGAATGCACCTCACGGTCGATGGCCAACCGTAACGTCTCGATATCTGGATCTGCTCGGCGATTAGACGACCGCCAGTAAAGAGCCCTGGTCTTACCGGGCACTAAATGACGAAAAAAAGGGGAAGGCCCTAGGAAGCGCTCATTCGAGCCAGAACATCCTGCTTGGCGCCCTCGAGGGTTTCAAACCGAACGCAGGTCTCAAAGAACCGATCGTCAAGATCGTAAAGGTGGTAGATGAAGCATTGATCACGGTCGTAATTTGCTTCATTGGCGGGAGATGCGACGTCAAAAGAAACCAGGAAATCCTTTCCAATACGGTAAATCTTGTGGACCCGAATGTCGGTCCCAGGGTCAAGGAAATCAAACTGTTTCAGGGCGTCTCTCATCTTTTCATCTTGTAACTGAAGAGGACGCAAATCGTAGTGGATCAAAAGGTTTCGGGCTAATAACTATTTCCCACATGAATCATAAGGATTTCTTTGGCTACCATCATAAAGGTGGCCCTTTGGCCTCACAATGACGCAAAATTCCAAGTCTACGCGCATCCTCATCGATCCAAACTTTGCGCTGAGCCACCGTTTAGGGATCAGCTTTAATTGAGTTAGTCTCCCTCGAATACTTTGGGCAGCCCCAGGCATTTCTTTAACTCTTTTTCGCACCACCATACAGCGTGCCTCCATCGGATTAGAGCTGCAATTTTGCAGACACCCCTTAAGTTCTAAAGGTTTTTATGTCGCCCATCACACAAGACGCCGTTGTGACTTTGCTTGCAACCGCAAAACCAAACCTTTTCGTCCTTATCCGCCTTGAATTCAACGGGAGCGAAACTGCTTCCCTTGTGTGAGCCATCGCAGAATGGTTGGGAGCCACTCTTGCCACAGGAGCACCACCAGTAAGTTTTACCGGATCTAACCTCCACAACATAAGGGGACTTTTGCGGCATTGATGGTTCTGACATGTTTTTCTCCTAACGACTGTTCCGATGCTCTGAGACCGACATTGAAATCGATCGGGTCGGTTGTTTGGCATTTATATGACACATAGGTTCAAGGGTCTCATGACATGATGGGCACTCCATTTCTCAGAATGACTGACTCGAGATCACTGGCGCCAGATAGATCGAAATTTAGGGCTATGAGTCGATCTCGAGCCCCTTGCAAATCTGTGATGGAGGCATCTGCCTTAAAACAATCGGGGTACCCCATTCGGTTTATGCATCAATTGAATTATTCCAATCAATTGCAGTCCACCTCTGCGTAAACCATCAGAACTGGATCTTCATCATGCAGAACGACCCTGTATCGGATTTGAAGTTGGCTTCAAGGCCTTTCGAACATCGGGTGATTCCAGAAATATCATCCGGTCTCCTGGCAGACCCACCGTTCATTGCATCTAAATATTTCTACGACCTAAGGGGCTCCCTTCTGTTTGAGTCCATCACACGACTCGATGCGTATTACTTGACGCGAACAGAGCGGTCAATCATGAATGAAATCCACCACAATCTTATCCAGTTCGTCGGATTGGGTGTCACTTTGGTGGATCTTGGCGCAGGAAATTGCGCGAAGGCCGAATCACTGTTTTCAAGCCTCAGGCCGAACCGTTACATCGCTGTCGATATTGCGAGTGAGTTCCTCAATGGCGTGCTCTCAAGATTGAAGAAGTCCTATCCAGAGATAGAGTTTAACCAGATAAGCCATGATTTCAGTGAGGGGCTGTGTTCGTTCTCAGATCAAGGGCCAACCACGCGATTATTTTTTTATCCGGGCTCATCCATAGGAAACTTCACTACAGATGGCGCAAGAACATTCCTAACCAGCCTCCATAATGCCTCCACCCCGGGTGACTGGCTTCTTATCGGCATTGACCTTGTCAAAGACAAGAAGATCCTGGAAGCGGCTTACAATGACTCTGCAGGAATTACGAGGCTATTTAATCTGAATATTCTTGAACACATTAATCAATTGGCCTCTGCGGACTTCGATGTAAGTTACTGGGATCATCTTGCCTGCTACGACGGTGAAGCCAAGAGGATTGAAATGCACCTAACCTCGATGCGAGATCAGAGAGTGCGATGGGTCGGAGGCGAGCGATTCTTCAAACGGGATGACTCGATTCTGACCGAATATAGCCACAAGTACGAATTAGCCGAGTTTGAACAGACTCTTCAAGTTTCTGGGTTTAATGTCACTCAGCACTGGACCGATGATAAACATTGGTTTGCGTTGATTCTTGCTCAAGCCCGATAAAAGCTACTTCGAGTAGGGGGGTCTCATGTTAGATCATTATCATTCTGTGCGTCGCCAAACTCTCGGATTGATCGAGGGGTTAACGGCGGAAGACTGCTGTGCTCAGTCAATGACTGAGGCGAGTCCGGCGAAATGGCACCTCGCCCACACGACCTGGTTTTTCGAGACCTTCGTGCTTGAGCCCTTTGAGCAGTGTTACAAGCCATTCCATCCCTTTTATAAGACCCTTTTCAACTCTTACTACGAGACTGTAGGCCAAAAGCATCCTCGGGCCGATCGAGGACTGATAACTCGCCCCTGCCTCAAGGAAGTCATCGATTACCGTAAGTCCGTGGATGAGAGGATCGAGCGGCTTTTGAGCTCGTCCAAGATCGAAGAAGGCGAATTGAAATCCCGCATCGAATGGGGTCTTCAGCACGAGCAACAGCACCAGGAGCTTATCCTGAGTGATCTCAAGCACCTTTTCCATCAGAACCCCTTACGTCCGGCGATACGCCCCCTCGAGACAAACAAGCACCTTTTATCGCAGCGAAAAACGTCACCTAAAGACCCAACTTGGTTTGACCACCCCGGAGGTTTAATCGAAATTGGCGCAAAAGAGGATGGTTTTTTTTTCGACAATGAAGCTCCCCTTCATTCCCAATGGCTCGAGCCCTTCAAGTTATCTCCTTATTTGGTAACTAATCAGGAGTTCAAGAATTTTATGGATGATGGTGGATATCAAAATCCGCTGTTGTGGTTGGCTGAAGGATGGGTGGAATGCGAAAAACAAAAACTCCGCCATCCACTTTATTGGGAGTCATCGGATGATGGATGGCTTGAATTTACCTTAGGTGGAAATCAGCCTTTGGATCCATTAAGACCCCTTCTCCATGTTAGCTATTTCGAGGCAGATGCTTTTGCTCGATGGGCGGGTTGCCGCTTGCCCACCGAGTTTGAGTGGGAGTCAATGGTCCGGAATAAAAGATGGGACTACCCCCCAACACTTGAAACCCTTGGTCAAACGATCACGCTACATCCAGATCCTGAAGACAACTCAGGAGTCTCAGGGTTTTTTAGGGTTGGCTGGCAATGGACCCAATCCAGCTATGCACCATACCCTGGATTTAGACCGATCCAGGGGGCCCTTGGGGAATACAACGGTAAATTCATGGTCAATCAGCAAGTGCTCCGTGGAGGAGCCTGTGCGACCCCCCTTAGCCATATCAGAGCGAGCTATCGAAACTTTTATCCTGCAGCCAGTCGATGGGCCTTCAGTTCAATCCGTTTAGCGATGAGCAACTGACCTTCCGAGAGCAAACAAACATGAACCAGAGCGAAAATAGAATGAAACGAATGTTGGATTGGTTGTTTCGGACAGCCGATGGAACGATTGTGATCGCGCAGTTTCCAAATTGGCCTCTATGGACATGGCTCGGAGCTACGGTCCTTCAATTGATAGACCTGTTGTATGCATGGCATGGCCTAATCGGCTGGATTGGAACTGCAGCCCTGACCTGGTGGGCATATCTTGAGATCACGGAAGGTGTAAACGGTTTCCGGAAGGTGTTGGGAAGTCTGGTCATGATGTACATCGTTCTCTCGAGAACTCACATGATCTAGTCCAACGCAAATGCCTTGGTGCCCAATCCCAACCAAAAATAATACGCATTGTTGATACACACGGTCTCATTGATGCGCACAAGGGGGGCGAACATTACAAAACAGCGTTATGGATCTTTATGTGCAACCTCTGTGAGCTCGACGAGTCGAGCACTAAAGACCTAAGCGGTTGAAAATTCCTCGAATCGCCCTTCCTCTATTTCTGCAATGCCAAGATTAAAGGCAGCCC
>CAYQOJ010000259.1:0-4344 GCA_964419105.1 uncultured Methylococcus sp. | reverse complement strand
AATTATTGCTGATTATGATATTTATTGTATAGGCTGTGAGCTCAACACTGTTGATAAAAATGTAGTAGCAGGAAACGCAGAGAAATCTTTTATGCAAACAGAAGCTGAAGCTTATAATTATTGGAATAATAAGTATCAAATAGCTAAAAACCAACAAAGATGGAGTGCGTTGCAGTTTCCTATGTCTAAAAGACTTGATATTATTTATAACTCTAAAACTAAGTTTGAGATTACTGAGCAAATAGTATCTGATGTAGAGCGTTGTATAATATTTTCTGGTCGACAAGACATAGCAAATAAGCTTGGAGATGGTTCTTTTCATAGTAAGTCAGATAAGAAAGCATTGCAAGAATTTAGTGAAGGCACAATTAACAAACTTAGTGTAGTTTCTATGGTAAGTATGGGTGTTACTATTCCTAATCTTAAAGTAGCAGTATTTAATCAGCTTAAAAGCGGTGAGAATTTAGCTATTCAACAAGCAATGAGAGCTATGAATATGGAAGGAGGCAAAAAAGCCACTATTTTTATTGTGTATATCAAAAATACACAAGACGAAATATGGATGAATTCTGCTATTAAAGGCTTTGAAAAATCAAAAATTAAATTCTTATCTTATGAAGATTACATTATGTACGGAATTTCTCAAGAAACACAAGTTAACCCCTGACCAAACAGTATTATTATACCTGCTTTATTATAAAAAATTCGATGATATAAGCGAAATATTTGGTAAATTAGAGGCGCGGAAAATTAGAGATTCTTTAGTTGGTACCCAATATATACTTAGTGATGCAGCTCAAAAGTTTATGGAAACTATTTTGAGTAATAAACACGTAGAAAAGTTATTGGATATAAGGATTGAAAACATTAATTTCTGGGAATTTTATAATTGTTATCCTATAAAAGTAGGTAGCCGTATTCTTCGTAGTGCGGGACCTACTTCCCAGGTAGCATTAAAACATGAAAAGAAATATATAAGTAAAGTAAAAACTTTAGAAAAACATCAACTAGCCATTAAAGCAATTAATGCCTTTGTAGCAAAGCAAAAACAGACTAATAAACTAGCTTATTTGCCTAATATGGAGACAGTAATGAATAATGCTTTATGGGAACAATGGGAAGTCTTTATTGAAGATGTAGGAACAGAAGGTGCAGACTGGAATAACGAAACAATTTAATTATGGCAAAAATAAAATATTGGGATAGGCTTCAGAAAAACATAGAAAGAGGTAAACAAGGTTTAAACACAGGTATTCCCTTTCAAGGCTTTACTACTTTAAGTAAACATATTAAGAATATTCAGCCTGGTCGATATGATTTAATTTTTGCAGGTACAAGTGTCGGTAAAACAGCTTTTGTTAATAGCACTTATGTTTATGGAGCTATAGAATTTCTACAAGCAAATCCTGGTTATGTCCACGATTTAGAGATAATTTATTACTCTTTAGAAATTCCTCCTGAGCATCAAATGGCTAAACACATTAGTAGCTTGATATGGCGGGAACACGGTATAATGACTAATCTTAATGAGATTCTATCTTTGGGTGATAATAAATTAAGGCCTGAAGTAGAATTATTAATAAGAAGTTATGCTGAACAAATGGATGAAATACAAAATAAATACATTCATTATCGTAGTAGTTTAAATCCTGATTTCTTGTATAAAGATTTGATAACTTATGCAGAAAAACGAGGTACAGTAATACGTAATGAGGATGGTTTAATTGTAGAGTATGTTCCTAATAATCCTGGTTTAATTACTCTAGTAGTAATCGACCACATTGGTTTAATTAATTACAGCAAGTATAAAGATTTGAAAGAAGCTATTGATCAAGCATCGAAAACATTAGTGTTTTTCAGAAATATGTTCAACTTTAGCCCTGTAATAATATCCCAGATTAATCGTAACTCCGAACAAACAAGTCGTAATGGAGAATATGAAAACTGGATGCCGATGTTGAGTGATATTAAAAATACAGGTAATGTTAGTGAGGATGCAAACACTGTTATAGGACTAGCGAGTCCGTTTTATTATGGTGTAGATAGTTGTATGGGGTTTGACATTACTAAGTATAAAAATCGCTATAGATTAGCCAAAATCTGCAAGAATCGTGATGGTGATGTAAATCTTCTTGCTAGCTTTCTATTTTTGGGCGAGATAGGTAGATATTCACAATTACCTAGAGCCGAAGATATACAAGGCAAACCAGAAGAATTACAAAGAGTAGATGAATATTATAGAAACCAATTAAATAAGTAATATGCCAATAGTAAAGCAAACAAAAGGGGACCTAGTAGAATTATTTCAAAAAGGGTCTAGTAGTTTAATAGTAGTAAGCACAAATTGCCGAGCTACTATGAAAGGAGATCTATTTAATGCATTAGCAGAAAGATTTCCACATTTAGTTGAAGTAGATAAAGAATTTCCGCTTCCTACGTTATACAGATTAGGTGACTACGCTGTATGTCCTACGGAATTTGGAAATATCTTAATCTTTTACACAGAATTAGAATCAGATGGGGCTTTTGAATACAGCGCTTTAAAATCTTGTCTAAAAAAACTATCAAACGAAGCAATCAGAGCTAATACTTATTTAGAGTTAGTAGTGCCTATGTTTGTAAGTGAAACTAATAATGCTAAGAGAATTCTTAATTTTCAAGAGCATTTATTAATTACTGTAATAGAACAAGATGATAAAGGAGAGGTACGATTGGGTGAAAAAAAAGCTGACTAAGTATCCTGCATTAAGAGACTCTAATGAAAGGTTATATTATCATTATTTGAAGGACATTCAATTTGATGTTAATATGCCTTTCAAAGAGGCCCTAAAAGCAATGGAGAAAAGAGAGATTCCCTATCTAGATGCTATAGGTCGTACAAGTAGGAAAGTGCAAGAGGAGCATCCGCATTTAAGAGGTAAATTATATAAACTTAGAAAAGGCAAGGAAGAAGAGGTGAAGGAAGAAATCAAAAGTATATGAATGTTACCATTAAAGATTGGGGAATCCCCGACGGAATAGCTGGCTCTATCATTTCTAACGATCCAATAATAGCTACAAAAGAAGCTAATAAAATTTTATTTTACAAAATGAAGTTAAGTATAATAGGAGGATATTTTGAATTACTAAAAGAATCACATCACACTGACGAAGACGTTAATAAAGCCAAAGAATGGCTAAGAAAAAACCACGATGTAGTATCAATAAAAGTAGTTCAAGAGCTTGGTAATTAGGCTAAAAATGCTTATCTTTATTATGTAATTAAACAATCAAAAACAATTTATTTATGGCGCAATTAGTGTTCCTGGTTGGTAAATCAGGTATGGGTAAATCGACGTCTCTAAGAAATTTAAATCCTGATGAGACTGTCATTATTAACACGGATCAGAAAGCTCTTCCGTTCAAGCAATTTAACTTAAAATACAATGAAGACAAACGCAATTATCGCAAGACTTCAGATGTAAATATAGTAATTGCTACTTTGAAAAAAGTAAATGAGCTTCAAAATGTCAAAACTATTATAATCGACACTTGGTCAAGAATTATGACTGATGCAATTATGTCACCAAGTTTCCGTGCAGAGAAGGGTTTTGATAAATGGACAAAGATGGCTTCGGCGCAATATGACTTAATTAATTTTATTAATGATTCAATGAGAGAAGATATCATTGTATATCTATTTGCTCATCCAGAAAGTCATTATGATGAAGGAGGTTTTGCAACCGAGCGCATTGGCGTCCAAGGTAAAATGTTAGAAAGGTTTGTTCCTGAGAGTTTTAGTACTATAGTGCTGTATGCAGAGATTATAAAACAACCTGGACAACCAAACAAACATGTATTTAGAACTGTGTCATCAGGTAGCGATACTTGTAAAACGCCGTTAGAAATGTTTGAAGAAAACACAATAGAAAATGATTTAACTATTGTAAATAATGCAATCAGAGAATATTATTCAATTTAAAACAAATAAAATGAATGAAACAAAAAGAGCCATGACACTTGGAGAAAAAAGATGTCATATTGGATTTAACCCATCTTCAGATGACAAGATTGGGACATTTAAACGAATGATGGCTGATGCTATTGATTATTGTAACAATGAATTATTAGCAACAGAAGATTCAGAAGCAAAAAGATGTTTTTCTATTGCAATGACTGAGTTAGAAACAGCTCAAATGTATGCAGTTAAAGGAATCGCTAAAGGTTTAAAATAATTAATTAATAAAACAAAAAAACAAATGGAAGATTTAGTTTGGGACTCAGTTCCTGCACAAAGAAAAAGAAAAGCAGAAAAATATAATTTTCCTGCAGTTACAATGTCAGCAATAGAAAAAGTAGGTGCTG
>CAYQOJ010000258.1:0-4457 GCA_964419105.1 uncultured Methylococcus sp. | reverse complement strand
GCATCCTCCAAAAATAGGTCGTTGTTCTGTGGCCACGCTTTATTCAAGCTCGGCCTGAAGTATACGTTCCACAAAAGGCTAAATCAACTTGCGAAGGTAAGGAAAAAGTCGATCCCGACTCCCTCTCAAAACCTACTGACTCAGACATTCAGCGGGGCAAGGTGTTCAATCATGAGTTTGTATTCGACAGCATCTGCGAGGGCTTGATAACTGGCATCAACCATATTGGCTGAAACTCCTACAGTCCCCCATTCGGTTTTTCCGTCGGTCGATTCAATCAATACCCGAACCGTAGCGCGAGTGGTTTGGCGAGTGGTCAAAACGCGCACCTTGAAATCAGTGAGCTTCATCTCCGCGAGCTTTGGATAGAAGGGCAGTAGAGCCTCTCTTAGGGCGTTATCCATGGCGTTGACTGGTCCATTTCCTTTTGCGGAGGTGGTTGTCGTTTTGGATCCAACTCTGATGGTCAAGGTCACTTCTGAGATGGGTTCAAGGTCTTCCCCCGACTTTTCGTCCAGAACTCGGAACGACTGAAGTTCAAAGTAGGGCGTGAACCGGTCCATGGCCTTGAGGAGGAGCAGCTGAAAAGACGCTTCAGCCCCCTCATAGGCAAACCCTCTATTCTCCAATTCCTTCACTCGATTAATCGCGATTCTGAGTGCTGGATCATTGGGGTCGGCATCAACGGCAAGCCCCATTTCAGCCATCTTGATTTGAACTGTACTTTTGCCGGCTTGGTCTGAGACCAAGATAAGCCGTTCATTTCCAACAATTTCTGGTGAAATGTGTTCGTAGAGCCGGGAGTCTTTCTGGACTGCAGAGGCGTGAATCCCTCCCTTGTGAGCGAAGGCATTCAGTCCAACAAAGGGCTGATGTTGCCAGGGGAGTCGATTGGCCATCTCATTGACGAAGCGGGACAGGGACGAGAGATTGCGGAGTTGAGATGTTTCGATGCCACAGTCATAGCCCATCTTGAGGATTAGGGTGGGAATGATGGATACCAGATTTGCATTGCCGCATCGCTCCCCGATGCCGTTGATGGTTCCCTGGACCATTCGGGCTCCGGATCGAATGGCTTCTAATGAATTGGCCACAGCCAACTCACTGTCATTGTGGGCGTGAATACCGATTAGAGCGTCAGGGAAGTTTCTTTTGACTGCAAGCACCGCTTGCGCAATCTCATAGGGCGTGCTGCCGCCATTAGTGTCACAAAGGACAAGCCCGTCTGCGCCACCGGCGCTTGCTGCCTTGAGGACCTCTAGAGCATAGGAAGGGTTGTCTTTGAAGCCATCAAAGAAATGCTCGGCGTCAAAGAAAACCGTTTCTAAGTGTTCCTTGAGCCAGGCTACGGAGTCTGAGACCAGATCGAGGTTCTCAGGAAGACCTATTCCTAGCGCCTTCGTTACATGGAGGTCCCAGCTTTTTCCAAAGACGCAGGCGCCGTCAGCTCCGCTTTCGATGAGATGCTTGAGGCCGATATCTTCGGATGCAGGTTTTCCCGGGCGCGCCATGCTCCCAAAGGCAATGAGCTTAGTCCTGCCCCAGTTTCGTTTCCTCAGAAGATGAAAGAATTCACTGTCCTTGGGGCTGGCCCCGGGCCATCCACCTTCAATCCAGCCGATTCCAAACTCTGCCAGGCGCTCGGCGATGCGAACCTTGTCCTCGACTGAGTAATTGATGCCAGCTGTCTGGCTTCCATCCCGCAGAGTCGTGTCAAAAATTTCCACGATGGGGGCATTGTGTGACATGGCAGTGGCTATTGAATGATTGTTTTGGGCAATGGCGCCCTATTTAAAAACGGTCGAGTTCCCGAAATTGCGCGGGCCAATCCCGATGGTTGAAGACTTGGCCGTTGTTTCTGATGTGCGCAATATTTGCAAGGTCGATATCGGCATAGACCCATTGTGGCTGATTGAGTTCGCCGACATTGAGGACCCCATTGTCTGGAAAGCCGTAATCGACGGGCGTATAGATTGCGGCGGCCCCAATGTTGACATCGACTGCCTCGGACCATGGTGCGTTGCCAACGGTCGGCGATTGGACGACATAACATTGGTTTTCCAGGGCTCGCGCCTGACAGCCGATTCTGACCCGCCAATAGCCGGCCAGGGTATCGGTGCAGCTGGGAACAACGATGAGGTCAGCTCCCGCTTCTACTTGACGACGCGCGAGAATGGGGAATTCGCTGTCGTAGCAGATATTAATACCCAATCGACCAAGCTCGGTGTCAAAGGTCCGGATGTGGTTTCCTGGGCTGATTTTCCACTGTTCATTTTCAAAGCGGGTCATCTGCACTTTGTCCTGATGGGCATGGTGCCCATCAGGGAAGAACAGAAAGCATCGATTCCGGTAAAGCCCATCAGGGTCCAGGACTGGAAATGTGCCGGCTACGATATGCACCTTATGGGCTAGCGCTAACCGACCGAAGAGTTCGGTGAACGATGTGGCGACTTCCTGCAGGGATTCGAGTTGTAGCGAAAGAGACTTCCGAACGGGCTCAGGAAAAAGATGAACCAGTTCCATCGAGAAATATTCGGGAAATACCAAAAGTTTCGAACCGGCTGAAGCCGCTTGGCTTACCCATTCAGTGATCTTGCTCTCGTACTCGGCCCAACTCACCGGTGAACCGATGGGGTACTGGGCTGTCGCAATTTTAAATTCACCAGACATCAAGAATGACCCCTAAGAGACTTTAGCCAGAAAACCATCGGCTTCTCTGATTCTCGAGTCTCATCGATGTCTTTCCAGCTATAGGAGGTTCGAAGTTCAGGGTGCTTCTCATAGCCGAATTTCGACCAGATTCTGTCCAGCGGGACATAGCCGGATGGCCGTAATGGGTGATTTTCTGGGCGCTCGACACAACAAAAGGCGCAGGTGTCAAACCTGTCTAAAGAGCGAGCGTGTCCCTCCCGTTCTTCGAAAAACTTAGGATAGACACCTTTGCCTCGATACTCTGGGAGTAGAACGGATTCAGCGCAGTAAAAAATGCGCGTTGCGTCATATCCAGCATCGAGGAAAGGCCTCTGAAACTCGGGTGTTTCTGCATCCAAGGGAAGCCCCGTGGTCGCGCCAACCACCCGCTCACCATCCATCACCAGAACGACAATGCTTTCCGGGCAAGCGGTATAGGTTTCGAGATAGCTCATTTCGTAATCGATTGAGCCGTCATAGAGATAGGGGAACGCCCGAAAGACCTCGATACGGAGCTGTGCCAGATCCTTGAGGTGTGACTCAAGGGTCCCATCACGCCCTGTGATTCGTTTGATCGTGAGGGTGCCAGACATAGGGGCGTTCAGGCGTTGACCTGAGCGATCCAATCTTCCAGGTTGTAGTAATTGGTGATGCGGGCAACCTTCCCATCGCGTATGTCAAAAAATGCGCCTGCAGGGAGGCGGTACTTTTGTCCTTTGGCTTCAGGCAGACCTTCGTCGGTCACCAGATACTCGCCAAGCACCACAAATTCAGCTGCAGCTCTTTTGCCATCTTCGCTGGTCATAATGACCATGTCGACGAGTTGTTCCTTATAATTGCGGTTCATGCGATCCATGAACGCACGAAAGGCGGCTTTCCCCGTCTCGCGTTGACCTTGGTTGATGTCATGGATGACATCATCGGTCAGCAGCGCCAGAAAAGTGTCCATGTTGCCTGCATTAAAGGCCGCATAATAATCTTGGATGAGTTTCTGGCTGTCTTGGTGCATTGCGGTACTCCCTGGATGATGGACTGAGCGTGAGAGGAGGCTGGCAGTCAAAACCGCATATTCTGAAGGCACGGCGGTCGCTTGTCGACAGCAAAAGGCTAGCCTGAGGGGTCGAGGCGTTTAAACCGATGGATTAGTCGCCGCTCCTTTTTGTTGGGTCGTTGGTCTACTCCCCCCCCATGTGCGCGCTCCTCTCGACGGTTTTCGATCTCAGCGAGTCTTCTTTCGAGGCTGGCTGCCTGTTCCATGTACAGCGAGGTGGCGAGTTCGGCTGAGCGTCTTTGCTGGTCGAGGCGAATTACGTCGATTTCCCAGGTATAGGGCTCTTTGGTGATCGTCAGGCGTGTACCGGTGCTGATGGATTTGCCGGGTTTGGTTCGCTGGCCGTTGACGTGAACTTTACCCCCGTTGATGGCCTCAATAGCCAGCTGCCTTGTTTTGAAGAAGCGAGCGGCCCAAAGCCATTTATCCAATCGCATGCTGGATTCATCTTGCGGGTTCTGGGGATTTTTCTCGGCCATCAGGATAGTCAACAATGCAGTTAAAGGAGTCGACGATTCGTCAGGCCCATGATAAGATACTGAAAGTATCCGGGCAGTGGCAGTTTGGCGCTACTCGCCAGAAGCGTCGCCCCAATGGGGCGATTTTGGTTTCTAGGGACTTGAACATGATGATGGGCCTTGTGCCCATTTTTTTTTCGGGATTTTGGTGATTCGTCAATGAAGGTCAGCAAGAGCCTTTTGGATCTTCTCGAGCC
>CAYQOJ010000257.1:4128-4506 GCA_964419105.1 uncultured Methylococcus sp. | reverse complement strand
CGCCTCAGAACCTTTTAAAGGCATTAATGCCTATATGATGACGGATACAGCAGGCAATAACCGCTATCCGCCGATAGATGGCACACCCAATGGCGGGCAACAGTTGACGGCTTCCGATGTAACGACCCTTTTGAAGAATGTGGTTACGGTTGCCAACAGCGCACGTGCACAGATTCGGCAGCCTCTACCAACCAACGCGAGGCTCTCAGGTGCTGTAGTCGACTTGGAAGGGAATATTCTGGGCATTCTTCGGGCTGAGGATGCACCGGTTTTCAGCACGGACGTTGCCCTTCAGAAGGCCCGCACTGCAGCTTTCTTCACGCAGACGAATGCAGCCTCTCTAATCTACGGGACACCTACGCTGGCGTCTTATGCTTC
>CAYQOJ010000257.1:0-4118 GCA_964419105.1 uncultured Methylococcus sp. | reverse complement strand
TCCAATGCGCAGCGAGTGATCCCGAAAGCTACGCGTGGAAAGTTTCTGCAAGATGGCACTGCGATGACGCCGCGAGCCATGGGTAATCTCGCTCGGCCCTTACTGCCCGATGGAATTTTTCAAACACCACAAGGTCCTTTCAGCTTGGTTTATCAGCCGATCTATTTTTTCGATCAGGGGCTGAACCAATGGAGTCCTTTCAACATCGGGATTCAGTTGGACTTTTCCTACAGCAATCTTCTATATGCAATTACAAATCCCTTTGAGGTGTTGCTGGGTGGAACCGTCAAAAATATTCAGAACTGTGCGACGTCCTTCCCAAATATACCGCCCAAAGCATTGGCCAACGGCCCTCAATTGTTCGCTGGAGGCGTGCCCCTCTACAAGTCTGGTGTGTTGGTGGGTGCGATTGGTACCTCAGGTGACGGGATTGACCAAGATGACATGGGTAGTTTCCTTGCAGCGTACCGAACAGGTTTGACGACAAGACCCCGTGTCGGTCTCCCAAGGACCAGCATTCGCTCTAACCGTGTCAAATTTAATGATGGACGCCAGACGGTTGCATTACGTTTCGTTGAATGTCCTTTTGCGCCATTCCTGGATAACAACACCCAGAAGGCATGCTCCGGAAAATAATCCGGTTGATCCTGAACGAGGCCGTTAAAGAAGACCTCGACAGGCACTGATAATGATTGATGCGGACACAGAAATTATGAGCAAGCACATCCACCAGAAGACCCATGCGAAGGATCGCCTCCCTTCGAGTGCCATGGCGTTTCTCGTGGGTATATTCCTGCTCGGCTCATCGATCCCCGCGAGCGCAATTCCGGAGCTCGCGCCACCTTCAAAGGCGGAAAAGCCCAAAGCATCAGAAAAGCGGGATATCCCCGGTGAAAAGGCCGTCCTGGATGAGGATCCGGATGATGATTTTTGGATCGAAAACTGGATTGGGATCGACAAGAACAAGCGACTGATTCCTGGAACCGGGAAGGTCACTCAAGGGGGAACCGGCTGGATCGACAGTAACCCCGACAGTGATTTAAAGCCGGTCGATGCTCCGGACCCGCGTGTGCGATCGGATTTTCTTCCCACACCGGATCGTTGGCGTCTGGCGAAAGACCTCAATTTGGTCAACGAATCGATTTGGGATCCCTATAACCGTAACCCTCTGAAAGCTGACAATCCGGTTTTTGACGACTGGTTCGTCAACGTGCTTGGGATATCAGATTCCCTTTTTGAAGCCCGTGAGATTCCCACCCCGGTTTCCTCCCAAGTGAGCGCCCCCAATCTGGACAACAACGGCCAGCTGGACCTTTTGGGGCGTGGCTCTCAGTTGATGTTCAACCAGAACCTTATTCTTTCCATCGACATGTACAAGGGTGACACCGTGTTCATGCCGCCGGAATGGGAATTCCGGGTCACTCCGGTTATCAACTACAACTATACGCACGCTCAGGAATATGGATTCCTGAATGTTGATCCCAGAAGGGGAGAGGACCGTAGTATCTATTGGGTAGGACTCCAGGAGTCTTTTGTCGACTATCACATCCAGGATGTGTCCTCGCGGTATGACTTCGACAGTATCCGCGTCGGTATTCAGCCGATGAACGTTGATTTCAGAGGCTTTCTCTTCCTTGATAATGCACTCGGCGTTCGTCTTTTTGGTAATCGTGACGATAACCGTTGGCAATACAATGTGGCGTGGTTCCGTCGCCTTGAAAAGAACATCAACAACGGCCTGAACGATATCACTCAGGCGCCGCGAAACGACGACGTCTACCTGGTGAATGTGTTCCGTCAGGACTTCCCCTTCCGGGGATTTACCTCGCAATTGGCGGGGGTCTACAACATGAACCGGGAAGGCAACAACCCCAATTACTACGATCAGAATGGGTTCCCGCAACGACCCGCCTTGATTGGGACCAACCAGACGCGTAACTACGACATTGGCTATGTGGGTTACAACGGCGATGGTCACTTCGATCGATTCAATCTGACGACTTCCTGGTACTACGCTACAGGTACTGAGAATAGAAGTACGTTTACCGGAAAGCCCGCCGATGTAAGTGCCTGGTTTACAGCAACCGAAGGCTCTGTCGATTTTGACTGGAACCGCATCCGAATCTCGGCGATTCATGCCAGCGGTGACAAAAATCCCTATGACGGGATCGATCAGGGCTTTGATGCCATTCTGGAGAATCCCCAGATTGCGGGAGCCGATACCAGTTTCTGGATTCGACAGGCGGTTCCCCTGATTGGCGGTGGCTCTGTGGCCGTGGCAGGGCAAAATGGCCTGCTTCCTGACCTTCGCTCTTCCAAAATTCTGGGCCAGTCCAACTTCACTAATCCCGGGCTGAATCTCTTTGGGATCGGAACCGACCACGAAATCCTTCCAGAACTGAGATTGTCGACCAATATTAACTATCTCTCTTTTGACAACACGTCTTCCCTCCAAGCGGCGAGAAATCAGGGATCTATCCCCAGCAGCATTGGATGGGACGTTTCAGCGGCAGTCATCTACCGGCCTCTTTTTACCCAAAACGTCGTTACTCGATTCTCAGGTGCAACCCTCGTTCCTGGCGATGGTGTGAAGGCCTTGTATGGGGATCGCATGCTTTATTCATTCCTGGTCGACGTGATCTTGACCTACTGATTTAAACGCCGATTTACGCCCTTTATACCGACGCATCCCATGACACGATCCAGCCTATTTCAGTTTATCCTCCTTGCCCTCCTGGGGATCGGAGCTGCTCTGGCCAGTGAAGGTGAAGAACCGGTTGAGCGCGAATATGTCGAGGCCAAGGCGGCGCCAGGTCATCAAAGTCAGGCGGAAGCAGATGCTAAGAGCAAGGGCTGCATCTCCTGTCATACCAAGACTGATCGTAACTCCATGCACGACAACGAAGCGGTCACGTTGGGCTGTGTTGATTGCCATGGGGGTAATGAAAAAGTCGTTGCGACGATGGCGCTCAGTCGAGACTCGAGCCTTTATCGAAGCCTGATGGATCAGGCCCATGTTCAGCCGCGCTTCCCGGAATTCTGGAACTACCCGAGCAGTCGGAATCCCGAAATTTCCTACGCCAGGCTCAACTACGAGAGTCCAGAGTTCATCCGCTTCATGAACCCGAGTGACTATCGGGTTGTGAATCAGGCCTGTGGCGCTTGTCACACCAAACAAATCCAGGCGGCTGTTCGCAGCATCATGTCGACGGGTGCGATGCTCTGGGGCGGCGGTGCCTACAACAACGGCATTTTGCCCTTCAAGAAATATGTTCTGGGTGAGCATTACCAAGTACTGACCGGTGAGGAGCGAAAGGAAGCCGAAGAATCCGGGGCTCCCCTGAGTGTTTCTGGCATCCTTAAGGCCAATGTGGCTCCAGATGCCAACATGGAAAAGAAGGGTGTTTTGCCGTTGCTGGCCCCCTTGCCAGCCTATGAAGTGTTACCGCCGGCCGATATCTTCCGCGTGTTCGAGCGGGGTGGCCGTTTAATCGGCAACACATTCGCCGAGGTGGGGCTCCCGAATGATTCAGGTTCCATCCAGCGCCTCGATGAACCGGGAAGACCTGACATCCGTCAGTCCAATCGCGGCCCAGGCACCGGTGCTCGGATTGCGATTCCGATCCTCAATATCACAAAAACACGCCTCAACGATCCTTTCACCTGGTTCCTTGGGACAAACGATAACCCAGGGGACTACCGGAATTCAGGCTGTGCCTCCTGCCATGTGGTCTACGGCAATGATCGTGACCCCCGCCATTCAGGCCCCTATGCCAAATTTGGTCACCATGGGACATCCCAATCAGCGGATCCGACGATTCCCCGAGGGGAGAGCGGGCATCCCCTGAAGCATGAATTCACCCGTGCAATTCCGACCAGTCAATGCATGATCTGTCACATGCATCAGCCCAACGTCTTTGTGAACAGCTTCCTTGGCTACACCATGTGGGATTACGAGTCGGATGCCCCGCAAATGTGGCCCAAGGAGCAACGCTATGTGAATGCTGGACATGCCTCGTCGGGGACGGATGTTTCACCCGAGCAGATCAAGCTGGGCATGGATGTGAAGCCCGAACAGGTGATTGGCGATGACAAGGCACGGGAGATCGCAAGCCACA
>CAYQOJ010000256.1:1317-4523 GCA_964419105.1 uncultured Methylococcus sp. | reverse complement strand
AATGATAAATTCGGGATTGATTTAACAGAAAACAACCGAAATAGATACGTAGTTTATTTGAGAATTCACTACATTGAAAATGAATTAAAAAAAGGTAAAAGAAAATTCCATTTAGCAAAAGAATTAAATTTAAACCACGCAACAATACTGTATTATATAAATTTATTGCCTATTTACAAAAAAATAAAGGAATTCAACGAAATGGGTATTGCTTTTAAAAAGAAAGACGTAAATCTTTTTAAAGATCTTGAATATAGACTTCTTAATGTTGAGTATAACAAAAAATCAACAATTATGGCAGTAAAAAAATTAAAGAAAAAAGATATTCCAAAAGTAAAAAAATGGAGCGTTGAAAGGATCATAAACGCTTTAAGATTCGACAATAAATCTTACCTTTGGAACAAAGAAATGAATATATTTAACGATGAAGACTATAAAATACTACAACAATATGAGAATAATTTTTTTAACGCTATTAATGGCAATAATGGCAGTAATAATGTTTCAATTGGGTAAACACAGCCAACAAAGGCATTTAAACAAAACAATTGTATTAAAATCTGAAGGAATCAAGCCATCTGAAGGCGATTTAATGCGAGTACAATACGTTGATGATAATTTTGTATATTTGTGCATTATTGATTGATAAAATGGCAAATAAAAAGAAAATTAAACCAGTTACTTTGCGTGAGTCTATTTTTGAACAGGAATATAGATTAAAACAAGAAGCGAAACAAGTATTAAAAAAAATAAAAAATGCAGAAATTAAAATTAAACGAAATTAAGCTGAATCCTAATAATCCAAGAATCATAAAGGATGATAAGTTTAAAAAACTGGTTCAGTCAATTAAAGACTTTCCAGAAATGTTAGATATAAGGCCGATAGTTGTCAATGCTGATATGATTATTTTAGGTGGCAATATGAGATTTAAGGCTTGCAAAGAAGCTGGGCTAAAAGAAATTCCAGTAATTGTAGCGGATAACTTAACAGAAGAACAACAACGTGAATTTCTGATAAAAGATAACACTTCAGGCGGTGAGTGGGATTTTGAAATGTTACATAATGAATGGGATGTTGATCAATTAGAGGAATGGGGTTTGGATGTGCCTTCTTTTGATACTGAAGTTGATTATTCTATTTTAGATGATGATGATGTTTCAAGTCAGTTAGACGATATGACAAACGGTGTTAAAAAAGCGATTCAAATAGAATTTGATATTGAACATTATGATGAGGCTTCACAATTAGTTAAGTTCTGGAGAGATCAAAAAGCATACGTAGGTTATATGGTAATGGAATTTTTAAGAACTGAAAAAGAAAAATTATGAAAATACACAAATCAGAAATAAATGGAATTAAATTTTATTATAGAGAAGGATTTAGTGATTTAAAAACATTTGAAGAAGTTTTAGGAAATAAAGTTTATCTAAAAAAAGGAATGACAATAAATACTAATGAAAGATGGATGGATTGTGGCGGAAATGTTGGAGCATTTGCATTATTAGCTTGTTCAAAAGGCGCTAAAGTAACAATATACGAGCCTGATCCGTATAATTGTAAAATGATAGAAAACAATCTAAAATTAAATAACTTTAAAGCCGAAATAAAACAGGTGGCATTAGTTCATAATGATAGAAAAGAAGCTGTTTTGTTTATAGGAAATAATAACGCAGTATGGAGGAATTCAATAGTAAAAAAGTGGAATAATAAAGGAATAAAAGTACCTTGTATAAACTTTGACGAAGAAGCTAAAAAATTTGATTGTTGCAAAATGGATATAGAAGGTGCTGAAATGTTAATCCTTGAAAATTCAAATAAAATATTTGATAAATTAGTTTATGAATGGAGTTTAGATATTGATAGAAATATAAACAGATTAAGAACTCTAATTAAAAAACAAGAAAGTATGTATAATAGAATAATAGAAGATGGCAGTATATTAAAATTGCCAGATGAATCATTGCCAAAAAACATTGCAAGAGCCTGCACAAATATTTTTTGTTATAAAAATTAAAATTATGAAAAGAATTGATTTAATACAGATAGAACACAACGTAAAAATTGGAGATGTTTGTGAAGATATAGAACCAAATATAACAGAGGACTCAATGTTTTATTTCAATAATGAACCAATAGGATTCTATATAAAAGATATTGCAAAATATTCAGAAAAAGCCTCTAAATTAGCCGATTTGGCTGACAAAGAATTAAGAAGTAAAAATGTGCCAAAAAGTACAATGAAAAGGTCAAGCGGATTGCATAACTCTGAAAAAGACGTGTTGCAATATAGCACTATATTAGGGGGTGTCCCTCCAAAGCCACATATGAGAAGACCATACGCAACGGTATCAAGTGTGCATTCAGTTAAATCTGCTCAAACATTCATAAAAGCAATGTTATTACTTTGTAAAGAATCAGAGGAAATAATTAAAGAATTGACTCCAAATATTTACGAAAAACAAAAGCAAATAATTGAATCAAATATATCGAAAAAATATAGATTTGGAGATTTATTTACAAGTTCAATTTCTAATTATAATATATCCGCTCCATTCCATAGAGATGCAGGTAATTTAGAAGGGTGTGTAAATGTTATTATAGCAAAAAAAATGAACGCAACAGGGGGAAATACAACTGTTCCTGATTATGGTGCAACTATGGATAGCTGTGATAATTCAATGTTAGTTTATCCAGCTTGGAGAAATGTACACGGAGTTACTCCGATTGTTCCAACACACGAAAACGGATATAGAAATAGCTTGGTATTTTATCCACTAAAAGCATTTAAAGGATTAGAATAATGGCATACGATAAGAAAAAAATATTTGAACAGGCGAAGGAAATGATAGTTAAACATAAACTATTTTTTATTGAAGATATTGTTGCTTTCCTTCCTATTTCGTCGAGTACTTTTTATGCGTGGGAACTGGAAAAATCGGAGGAGCTAAAAGAATTATTAAATCAGAACCGAACCGAGCTAAAAGTATCAATGCGTTCAAAGTGGTATAAATCAAATGCTCCAGCGCTTCAAATGGCTTTGATGAAATTAATAGCTACACCAGATGAATTAAGAAAATTATCAATGAACACGCAAGCCTATGAAGGAAATGTAAAAGTAACTCCATTATTATTAAACGATCCTTTATCTAATGAAAGCAACGACAGCGCTGAAGAAAATTAGCAGTTTAAAAAACAGAATCTGGGG
>CAYQOJ010000256.1:0-1217 GCA_964419105.1 uncultured Methylococcus sp. | reverse complement strand
AACAAGGTAAAATTTGATACATATCGAGAATTAACATCCAGAGCAAAAAGAATAATTATAGATTTTAATCCAAATAAAAAGTTTTGGTTTCATACTGAAGTAATGGATAGGCCTGATTGCGATTATATTAATCTTACTTTTTTAGATAATGAGTTTTTAAGTGAAGAAGAACAAAACGAGATTTTAAGATATAAAACAAAAGGATACGATGCAAACGGTAATGTTATAAACCAATACTGGGCTAATATGTGGCAAGTTTACGGGCTTGGTAAAATAGGTCAAGTAGAGGGCAGAATATACAACTGGAAGCCAATTGATTATATTGATTATTTAAACATTGAAAAACAAACTTACTATGGCTGTGACTGGGGTTTGGTTGATCCTTGGGGAATAGTTGAGGTTAAGTATCACGATGGCAATTTATACGTTCACGAACTTAACTACAAATCAGAGAATGAACTCCGTAGGAACTTAACAACAACGGAACTGCACCAGATCAATGCAAATCAAGATGAAGGATTAGTAAGTTGGATGTTTACAAAGTTAAATATACCTAAAGATAAAATCATTGTCTGTGATTCCAATAGACCTACAAAGATAATAGCATTAAGGCGATCAGGTTGGGAATATGCTGTATCTGTTGGTGGTAAAACCAGACTATTAGACAGAATTGGAACGATGCAGAGTTTAAATGTGTATTATACCTCAACATCAAAAAACATTGAATTTGAGCAGGAAAATTACAGTTATCAAAAAGATAGATTCGGTGTAACATTAGAAAATCCAGAGGATGGAAATGATCACTTAATTAATGCAATTGAATATATTGCACAAAAATTGTTTGAAATGAATATAATCAAAAATATTTAGTAACTTTGTGAAAATTTTATTATGGGATTCAATTTAAATTTTTCTTTTGGTAATAATGCACCACAGATAGTGGAGCGTGATTTGTCTGGTAATTTCTTTTATGAACTAATTAACCAAAATGCAAACGTATCAAAATTTGAAAATGATAAACAGAAATTAAACGTAATTTTATCAAATCCAGCAGTATTAAAAGTATTTGCATTAAACTGTGATCTATTTAGTTTAGGTAAGATTAACACGCCAACAGAAACAGACTTTTTATATTCACAAAGGAAGAAACCAAACTTTAAACAGAACTGGACTCAATTCCTGTGGGATTATATGTTTTTTATGCAGTTAGGTACTGC
>CAYQOJ010000255.1:0-4550 GCA_964419105.1 uncultured Methylococcus sp. | reverse complement strand
ACATGTACTACAGCCTCTAAGCTGAAGTCCATCTCGGTGTGAGGCCACGGCCTCACACACTTGAAAGCCCCGCTTGTCGGGGCTTTCTTGTCTTTACCAGTCGTCAATGGAGGCGATGCCTGTGGGCAGGCTCCACCGTTGCCGGTGTAGCCCTGTTTCACCCCCGTCGAGGGCGGGCAGGCTCTATAGGAAGGCATGGTAGTATTGCGGCCAAGCACACGGATGGCCGACATGGGTCCGTGGCCCTCAGAATTAATGGATGGGAAGTGAGGAACGAATGAGCTTTGGTTTTTCGGAGGGCAGGGCATGTCGCTGAAGGCCCGCCTGTGGTTGCCATGGGCTTTTCTACTGACCTCGGGATGCCACTCTTTTGGTCCGGACACTCTCAAGGGAGTCCACCCCCTCTACAACAATGCGGTCAACGTCAGTCTGAACGATCAATTCGTCCAGAATCTTGTCCGTCTGCATTACTTTGATCCGATTCTTTTTCTCGATGTCAGCACGATCGCGGCATCTGCTCGGCTGGATCTTAACGGCGGACTGAATCAGTCCCAGTTGGGAACGACCCCATCATCAGACCTTCTCAAAGTATCGGGAGGAGCTGATTATTACGAATTACCGACGATTACCTTTTCCCCCTTGCAGGGAGAGGCCTTTGTTCGAAGTCTCCTGAGTCCTTTGCCGCTCCGTTCTGTTTTCGAACTCACAGGATCCGGCTGGAGTGCGAAACGCGTCTTTGGTCTTTGTATCGAACGCATGAATGGCCTTGATAACGCGCCATCGGCCTCCGGACCCATGCCGGATTTCGGTCCAACTCATAGTGGTGATTTCATTCGTCTAGTCGATCTTCTGGATAAAGTTAGCCATGGCCATCTGATGTCGATTCGAAGTGATGAAGCCGGCAAGCAACTCTTTCTCGAGATTCGCGATGACCCCGAACTCGCGCGAGAAATCGCTGAAATCAAGCGGCTCCTCGAGATTGATCCCAAGCGAACCACCTACCATTTAGTCACCGACGTCATCGTGCGTGATCCTTCGGTCATTTCGATTACGACGCGCTCATTGATGAGCATCATGTTCTATCTTTCCCACAATGTGGAAACACCGAAAGAACATCTTGAGAAGGGGTGGACTAAGGTGACGCATGATCACGAAGGCAAGAGCTACGATTGGCAGCAGACGCCCGCGGGACGCATCTTCAGGATTCAGACCAGTAGCAGCCGTCCAGATGATGCCTTCATCTCGATTCCCTATAACGACAACTGGTTCTACATCCCGCAAAGGGACTTGGAGTCGAAATCGACCTTTATGCTGCTGACGCAGTTATTCCGCCTGCAAGCCGGTTCAGCGAAGTCGGTGACACCTGCCTTGACGATCCCCGTCCGCTAACTGAATTCCCCTTGGGGCGCTGGATTGCGCCCCAAGGGGAAACTTCCGATGCTCAGGGATTTCCGCTCAGCGGGCTTTCAAATATGCCCTTAAGGGTTTCGATGCGGGCCTTGGTCATTTCCGCAAGGCAGGTGAACCGGGTGGTGTCCTGGATCAGGGCATCGCTGTCCCCTGAAGCATGAGCCGCTTCATTGCAGGTTTTGTCCCGGATTTTCAACCAATCGCGCTGTTCTTTAAGGATGGCCTGGCGACGTTCCTTGGGTGCAGATTTCCAGAGGTGATTGATTTCGGCATCCGACTTTTCCATGGCCTCTTTGGCTCTGAATCGGTTCAATTCGGCAAGTTCTCCCTGCGCGGGTGGGACATTCCCTGCTGAACTCGCTTCCTCGACTGGAAGATCCTCTGCCGCTATTTCAGGCGTCGTCATGCGCGGTGTCGGTTCCTCGACCGCCTGAGGTGCGACAGAGGCTGCCAAGGGATTTGCACAGTAGCTGAAGCCTTCCTGAACATTTTGATCGAGCTCTTTGAAGAATGAGCGAATCTCAGGTGTGTCAATGATCTGGTCCCCAACTTTCAGAAGACCTTCCGAGAGGGCGTAGGAAAATTGAAGTCCCTCCGAACTCTGGGTCACAAAACCCGTGTTCAGGGCCTCTTTGACTTGTTGGGGATCGAGGAGGTTGCTCATCAAGAGGGTCCCGCTCGAAGCCATTTGACGGGACGCACGATAGGGCCCGCCGATTTTTGCGGGAAGGACCTCCAGCGAGAGATTCCCGCTGATAGCGCCGTTTCCTTTTTTGCCGGCAATTTTCGTGATCTTGAAAGCAAAACCACTTTGGATAAGACCGGTTCCGGCTTCACAGGTTTGCGTGATGGATTGCTGATTGGGCGATCCCTCCTGAGTCAGGGATTCCATCACCTGCGTCAGGGTCTCGATGTGTTTCTTGTTTAAGCCCTCAAGAGCCAGATCGAGTTCAAGACCTTCGATGCGTTGGCCTTGTGCATTCAGTTCACCGATGCCGATTGCTGTGGCCGAGGACAGGGTTATCCCGTTGTCCGAGGATTGGCTGGCCACCTTGAGCCCCTTAAGGGACCCTATTGGCATCGCGATGGTGTCAATCTGAAGCTCGGTGCTGCCATTGGCGGTCCGCCAGTCGAGGATATCGGCCTTGATTTTGAGGGTTTCCGCCTCAAGAGAGGTCTCGCTTGAAAGCGCCAGCAATTTTTGAGACTGGAGTTCAATCTTGATTTGGGCGCCACCGGCCAAGATAGCCCCCTGAATCCCCTTGATATTTAAACGATCGCTGTCACTCGCGATTTCCAGATCGCCCATGGTGAGGGTCGAATCGGTCTGAAGGCTGTAGGTCAGTTTTCCACGACCCTCGATGATGGCACCAGACGATGCCAGTTGACTCAGATCGATTACGGCGTCGCTTCCTGGCTTTCCGATCCAGTGGAAACGACTCAGGCCCTCGAAAGAAGGCAGATGATTGACCTCGTATTCAATTTTGAAGCTCAAAAGGGCTGGCGCCTGAGATTTGGATCCATTGCCACAGGTGGGCTTGATGTCGAGGTCTAGGGTCCCCCACGACGAAAAGAGACCTCGGTCATGCACCAGATTGCGGACGGTAAAAAGTCCTTTGCACTGGCTATGGGCTGCAAGCGATTTCAGTCCGCTCTCAACCTGACCGCCGCTATAAAACGCAATCCCCATCACGCCTGAGGCCGTCATTAAGAAGAATGCCAAAAACAAAATGAGAGGTCTGGGGCGTGATGACATGGCTCAATCCTCGGGGGTGAGAAAGGTGAATGCTTAAAGCGATTTTGAGCGGAAGGCCCGCTCGAGAATGAGGACAGGCTCCTCATGCGTCCATCCGGAGACAAAACGCATGCGATGGCCGCGTGCCAGTTTTCTGATTTCATCCTCTCGGGCTTGAAATTTTTCAAGATGAATCCGCCGGGATTTTTCATCACCCAGAATCATCCGGTCTTCCCCCGGGCTACCGTAACGATGGAGCCCTTGGGGGAGATCTCGCTCGATGGGATCTGAAAGCATGATGAGAACCACCGTGCTCTGACGGGCCAGACGACCCAGGCTGGATGCGCCTGAAGGACCGAGATTTCGAAAATCGCTGATCACGAAGGCAAGACTTCCTGGCTTGATGTGGCGGTTCAATTCATTCAAGGCCTGATCCAGAGCGTTTTGCCTCAGATTCTGGGGCTCCGGTTGCTGTGCACGCTCCGTTAGCCCTTTGAGAATTCGAAGCACGGCAGAATGTCCTTCAAGGGGCTTGAACTCGGTGCTCCCTGATGCTGAAAAAATCTGCCCCCCAATGCGATCACCGTGATGACAGGCGCTCCAGGCGATCAGGGCGGCTAGGCGGGAAGCAAGCACTGACTTGAACATGCCGCGGGTGGCAAAGAACATGGGCGCCCTGAGATCGACGCTCAGGAACACAGGGCGCTCCCGCTCTTCGCGAAAGAGTTTGGTGTGGACTTTTCCCGTGCGCGCGGTCACGCGCCAGTCGAGGCTCCGAATGTCGTCGCCATGGGCGTAAGGCCGGCTTTCATCGAATTCCATGCCGCGACCCTTGAAGGCGGAAAAATACTGGCCACTTTGCAGCGCTCTTGCTGTGGACCGAGCCAGTTCGATGCTTTTTGCGGGCTGGTTGAGTCGGATCAGGTCATCGAGTGTCGGTCGAACCACCGCATCGGGGTCTTCGGCATCACGAGGTTTTCGATGGAGGTTCAACATGGGGTGGGCAGAAAATGCTGAAGAATGGAATCGAGGAAATTGAAGCCCTGTTCGCTGCAGCGAATATGGGTCGGGGTTTGTTCGAGAAGTTGCTCATTCACTAATGTCGTGAGGGTCGGCTCCAGCTGCTCCAGATCAAACCCTGTCCTTGCCTTGAAGTGATCGATCTGAAAGCCCTCACGAAGCCGCAACCCATTCATTAGGAATTCAAAAGGAATCTCATCACGCATCACTGCTGATTCTGTTCCCAAAGGCGCCCCGTCCTGAGCGGCCTGCATGTAACTTGAGGGCAGCCTCAGGCGCTGGGTCCTGAGAATCTCCCCGTTTTTTGATGTGGTTATTTTGCCATGGGCACCCGCGCCAATGCCGACATAGTCCCCAAACTCCCAGTAATTGAGATTATGGCGAC
>CAYQOJ010000254.1:0-4576 GCA_964419105.1 uncultured Methylococcus sp. | reverse complement strand
AGTATAAAGCTGGTGTTGCTGGTGCTGGTTTAGAGGGTGCTTACAAGTTGATGGAGTCTGAGGATATTTCTAATCCTTTTGCTTTAGGTACTCAAGGGTTCTCTAAGTTCAAGGAAAGCCAAGCGATTGCTAATGACTACAACATTTCTATCAATGTTGCTCCTGGTGCTAGTGGTGCGCAGATTGGTGATGCTCTTGTGAAGGCTATTCAGGAGTATGAACGTGCTAAGGGTAAGGGTTGGCGTAACTAATGCCTCTTAATGCGACTGTTTGGCTGTATGAACCTACTACGGGTTCTGGTATTGAGGTGACTTCTAAGGTTTTTTCGGTCAACATTACTAGAGGTAAGTCTAGGCAGTTAGATTATTATGAGCCTGGTTCGGTCACTGTTGTTCTAAATAACTTTGATAGGGCTTTTGACCCGTTGAATGGTGCTTCGGCTTTTCAACCTTATGTGTATCCGAAACGTAGGATTGATGTTTCTACTAATGGGCTAACTATCTTTAGCGGTCTAATTGATGACTGGTCATTTAGTTATGACCCGAATGGTGAGTCTTACGCTAACGTTTATGCCACTGAAGATAGTGGTTTATTGGCTAACATGTATTTGTTTGGGCAGACTTTTCCGCAGGAGTTGTCTGGAGCTAGAGTTGACAAGGTTTTAGATAACAGTGGTGTAGCTTGGTCTACTGGCTTTGGTGACAGGCTTCTTGATACAGGTACACAGTTGTTGGATGCTTCTACTGTTGGTGCTGGAACTAATGCTTTAGAGTATTTACGTCAGATTGAGACTTCTGAGCAGGGTGCTTTGTTTTATAGCCCTAAGAACTTTGGTCTTATTTTTAGAGATAACAATAACAGTCTTACTTCTTCTTCTACTTATGAGTTGTTTGCTGATGATGGCACAATAAATTATTCGTTTGGTACTGCTGGGAAGCCGAGTATTCCCTACGAGTTTATTGATGTGTCTTACACTAGCCAGTTGATGTATAACAGTGTGACTGTGAACGCTTACGATAACGTGAATTATGTTATGGCTGCTAACGCTGGTTCTCAGGAAGCGTTTGGTGTGAATGGTTTGACTGTTGATGGTGTTTTGTATAGCAATGTTGATAGGTTGACAAGTTTAGGTGGCTATCTTATTCGCAAGTATGGTGAACCTGAGTATCGTATCAACTCTATTGCTGTGAACTTTTATGGTTTTAGTAATTCGGTTCAGTATGATTTGGCTGGCTTAGAGTTGGGTGATTTCGCTAAGGTCAAGTTCAAGCCGAATGGTCTTGGTACTGCGATTGAGCGTGTTGTACAGATTATTGGTATGACCCATGATATTACTCCTGGTGGCCATAACATGACTTTGCAGTTTGACAGTATCAAGGTTGCTGCGCTTGTTTTGGATGATACAGAGTTCGGTAAACTAGATACATACGTTTTGGGGTTGTAAGGAGAGATAGATGTCGGGTACTAATACTTTTACTGCTGGTGCGGTGTTGAGTGCTGCTGCTTTGAATGGTAATTTTGATAAGTTGCCGTTCGCTATGGCTGTTGGTACTGCGGCAACTCAGACTGGTACTCTGGCAGATAACGCTGAAGCTACCTTCAACGTGACTTTTCCTGCAAGCCGTTTTACTCAAGTACCTGCGGTTGTAGCTTGGACTACAAACCAAAGATACATTGCTGTTGCGACCACTATTGCAGCTGGTTCAGCAACTATTACTGTTCGTAACGTGTCTGGTGCGACTGGCACTACCCCTGCAACTGTCTATTATCAGGCGATTCAGATGACTCCTGGAACGGCAGTCGGCTAATGACTGAAACTAAACGACCTAATAATGGTGAACTTCTACAAAGAATTGTTGATGACATGGCTGTAATAAAAACTGACATTGCAGTTATCAAGAAGGATGTCACCATCCAGTCTGATTTGGTTATTGACCATGAGACTCGTATTAGGGAGTTGGAGAAGGCTCGCTGGAAGTCTGCGTGGGTGACGGGTGTGCTTTCTGCGGTTGTTACATCTACGTTTGTTGGTTTAATTATGAGATTGGTGAGTTAGTATGACAAAGTATGTTGAGCCTTTTAGCCCTAAGTTGCGTGGGGATGAGTTCGGTAATTTAGCTCCGTACCGTAATGGTAGACCGCACAGGGGTCAGGACTGGTCTCCGAAGGAACTTTCACCTATTAAGGCGAGTGCTTCTGGCACAGTGTTCACTAACGAGTGGTCTGACGTGTTGGGCTGGTATGTCACTTACTCTGCGATTCTTGTAGATAACAAAGGTAAGACACACAATGTCTTTATCCAGGATGCTCATTTAGCAAAACAGTCTGACTTGAAGAAGGGCGATAAGGTTGTTGCTGGTGTGACTGTTATTGGTAAAGTTGGTGGCGGTAAATACAAGTCAGGTTCGGCTTCTACAGGCGCTCATCTACATCAAACAATCGGTAAGGCTGACAAGTCTTGGAGCAATCCTGACGTTCACCTTGCACCATACAGTAATCTACTTAACCCTCTAAGTTTTGTTTAGGAAGACATGAAGAAAAGAATTAAAGAAATCATTGATGTTTTAGCGTTCCTCGCTTGGCGTGGGTTCGGTATTTTCCTGTTTATCTTGGGCGGTTCAGCAGGTGTTGGTGCAGCTCTGACAGGTAACTGGCTTGATGGTGTGATTATTGCTTGGGGAACACTGATGATTGGTGTTATCGGTGCTATCGGTTATGCGATTGCGACTACAGGTCAGGTCACTAAGGGTGATGTCGCTAAGGCAGCTAATGATGCTGTGCAAAAAGTTAAGGATGCCGACCAGAAGAAATAGAGCGTTGTAAACGTCTTTCGTCTGCTGTTAGTCCACCCCAAATACCGTATTGTTCTTTAGATTCAATAGCGTATTCTGCGCAATCTATCATTAGTGGACAGTCGGCACAAAGTTCTTTAGCGGATGCTATGTCTTGGGCTTGTCCTGACCCTTTTTGGTCTGGAAAGAATAGGTCTGGGAAGTTTTGACAGGGCAACTCTCCTGCTTCTTCTTGTTTCTCTAAAAAACTAAATAATTTTCTTGAAATTGGCACTGAATGTCGTAGGTCTGTCATACACTTACCTTACTGACATTTCGGTCAGATGTAAAGAAGGAAAAGGGTTATGTCTAATAAATTAGAACATCCGTTATTTGGTAAGGCTGTGCTGGTCGGGGACTTTGAGAATCAGAGTGCTGAGTGGCATGAGCAACGTAGCAAGGGCATTGGTGGTTCACAGGTAGGGACTATTTTAGGGTTGAACCCTTGGGAGTCTGCTTATACTTTGTGGGCTAAGTTGACTAACAAGATTGAAGATAGTTTTCAGCAGAATGAGAAGATGCGTTGGGGAACTATTGTTGAGCCGCTTATCTTTCAAGAGTGGGGTTTGCGTAACCCTGAGTTTGAAATGTTTACTACTGGAACTTGGGCTGATGGTTGGAAACACGCTAATCCTGATGGCATCCTAAAGATTGGGGATGACTATGGGTTGTTGGAGATTAAGACTGCTGGGTATCGTTGGGATACTGTGCCAGCGCATTATGAAGCTCAGTGCCAGTGGTACATGGAGTTGCTTGGTTTGAAGTGGTGCAAGGTTGTTGTACTGTTTCAGGGCAACCAGTTAGAGACTTTCCATCTTGACTATAACGCTGACTGGGCTGAGTCTATGAACAGTCGTGTGGCAGAGTTTTGGGACAGATTGCAAAAGGATGTTGCTCCTGACTGGGATGGTTCGGAGTCTACTTTTCAGACTGTTCGTGTGATGCACCCTGACATTGTTGATAATGAGGTTGAGTTGGGTCAGTTAGGGTCTGACCTGGTGTTTGCTCAAGGTGAGTTGGATTTGGCTACTGAGAATCTAAACAAAATAAAGTCACAAGTACTTGACCGTATGGGTAAATCCAAGTATGGTCTTTTAGGTGGCAAGGTTATTGCTACTCGTTCTGCCAGAGCTGGTGGGACACCGTATCTAACACTAAGTAAGAAAGGGTAATGATGAAGAAGATAACTGATTTGAAAGGTTTATCTGTAGGCGATAAGGTCGCTATTTCTATTCATAACAAGGACAACAAGAGTACGCATGTTTCAGGTATTTTGTCTGGTTTGCAAGTCTTGGAGTCTGGTCAGGTTGGTTTGACTGTGCAGGGTTTGGGTCAATGGGTTTGGCTTGAAGATAATATGACTGTTACTTGGGCGGTGGCATAATGGCTTACTTTGACCTTTCACAGTATCAAACGGTTCAAGAGAGAATTGACTTGTTTTGGGCTAAGTACCCAGATGGTCGGTTGAACTTGGAGATTGTTTCTATGACTGACACTCAGGTTGTTATGAAGGCTGAAGTGTTTTTGAATAAGGATGATAGTTTTCCAGCTGCTGTTGATTACGCTGAGGAACGTCTTGGTTCGTCTCCTGTCAATAAGACTTCGTTTGTGGAGAACTGTGCTACGAGTGCCTATGGTAGAGCCATTAGTGCTTTAGGTGGCGAGTTTAGCCCAAAGGGTAAGAGACCTTCAGCGCAGGAGATGGAAAAGGTAAATCGTGCTAATGATGAGATTTACTCTAAGGC
>CAYQOJ010000253.1:1810-4625 GCA_964419105.1 uncultured Methylococcus sp. | reverse complement strand
TCTACCATACTATCCAGCAGTTGGTTAAGCGCCGACAGGGCTTCCCCATGGGAGGGGAAGTAGCCACTCTCACGGCTATAGGGGCCACAGTTGCACATGGTCCCGATGTAATAACCCGCCCCGCTCATCAGTACGGTGAGGGGCAGGGGGGACTCACAATCCGGGCAGGTGTCTTTACCACTAGACAGGATGGTCTCACCGGGCAGCATGGGGTCTCCTTTATGACGGGGTTGGCTTACAACCTATATGCTAGGGTTAGAGGCTGAATTTATTAGGGGGTTACGGCAGAAGGTGCCTGCCCCCTACCAGCCTGTCAGCCCCCTCCTCCAGAATCTGGTAGGCGTGGTTCCGGGGTTCACTGTCCCATGCCCCCATGTCCCGGTTGGCCTCCATCACCGGGTCAATAAACTTGGTAAAGGCCTCATGGATAACCCGGTCAGCACCCGTGCGGGTGAGGTTCGGCAGGGTGAGGAGCTTCTTCTCAAGATACCGGAGCGCCCGCCAAGTCGCAGTATTGAGCTTACGGGCGGCAGCGTCCACCTGTGATTTGGGTTGGGTTGCCGTATAGAGTTCCCACCTGCTAGCAGACAGGTCAGGCTTTGGGAAACGGGACTTAATAGCGGGCATTTTTTCTCTCCGGGGTTGGGGTTATTCAAAAAAAGGGGGGGGGTGACACACAGGCGGTTGACGGTACGGAGCAGCCCCAGGCCACTTGGCGGGCCCAATCATGATTCCCCTCACGGCTCCCAACGGGGGTCCCAGTAATCATCCACATAGTTATCGGGTTCTTCGTCGCGCCCACGACGGCTACGATAACGGTCCTGCCCACTACCACCGCAAGCGGTGCAGTGCATCGGGTAGTCACCACCGCCGGACCCCCCGCAGGTGTTGCAGGAGCCGTCGTCCTCGTCGTCCCCTGATTCCGTCTGTAGGGGTTCGTCCGACATCTCGTATTTCTCGATGCAGTCCCAACAGGCGCGGTTCTCCCCGTCCTCGTCATAAGCCGGGTAGGGGGCAGCCTCGTTCGTGCAGTCAAGGAAGCAGCACTCGACCTTCTGGGCAGTCTGGGTTTCGGTAGCCATCGGGACTCTCCTGCGTTGGGTCGGTGAACCATTCACCGTCACCCCTCACACCTATACTGTTAGCGGTTAGGCTAGAATTTACTAGGGGAGCAGGACACGGGCGCAGTTAAACCCCAACCCAATGAAATGGGTGGACGACTGTTGGGCCCATACCTCCCCAACCACCCCCTTGGGGGCATCCAGCAGGAACCAAATATTGTGATTATCGCAAAGTTCGAAATGCCCAAGGCCAGCATAACGCAACCCCTCGGCAAAGGTCGCATGGTCCGACCCCTTCTTGATAAGAAACTTCACCACCCACCGTGCCCGTCGCTTTGCCATGTCTCTCTCCTCCCGCCTATCATGCGAGGGTATGGGGCTGAATTTTTTAGTTACTCAACCCGTGCGGTGTCATAGTCACTATCCTCACCCTGCACCCACGTTTGGCAATCCATCCAGCCGATTGCCTCACGGATACCAAAAAGAAAACCCCGCATTTCCTCGAGAGTCTCGAACCCATATTCTACAGGCTCGGTGTCCGGTTCGGGATGCTCACCCCACAGAACCTTGCAGCGAAACTTGTTATTGTCAGCCATTGTCGTTCCTCCTAACCTATATGTGAGAGTGGGGGATAGAATTTACTTATAGGACTCATGGCAGACTTTGCACACCTGTTCAGTAGCCATATCAGAGGGGTCAAGTTCATCCCCGCAGTTGCCGCAGGTAGTGGCCCCAACCAGTTCCCGCCGGTATCGCTCCGCAAGGCTCAAGGAAACGCCCTCACTTGGCCCATAGAAAGCCTGTTCTTTCTCACCGTCTACATAGACCGCTGCCTCGTAAGCGTGACCATTCGCGTTGCATACCCCGCAACCGCACCCCTGGCCGTGCCGGTCTTTACCTTCCAAGCGGATTTCCACATCCCGATTTGTCATGGCATCCCTCATCACGGTTACTTACAACCTATATGCTAGGGTTAGAGGCTGAATTTATTAGGGGCGGGCGCGCTGGAACACCCTGCGGGCAGCCGCAAAGGTCTCCGACCCCCCACCAGTATAGGCAGGGTTGCCCAGTACCGTCGCAGGGTAACTGTCATATTCCTCCCCCTCGTCCCCATACCGCAGGATGGCAGAGCCTCCGATGGCGTTCTCGCACCAGTAGGAGTCATACTGCCTCCGCCCAACCACCCGACCCATGAAACGGCAACGGTAGCAATCATGCTGGAAGACGGGGCTGTCCATAATATGGCTCCTATATACTAGGGTTATCGGTAAAATTTACTAGATAGGCCCAACACGCAGGACGGGGATAGGGATACGCAGCACCCGCTCACGGTCAGGGCCACCCAGAGTCTTTACCGCCTCCCCCTGCATATACTCCGCCCCATACTCAAAGGCTTCCCGTATACGGGCACGGGCCTCCACGATTGCCCGCTCATATTGGGCGATCTGGATTTTAAGGTTATTGTTCTCCTCAATGATAGAAAGAACACCAGCAACAGTCTCGGCAGCGTTGTGGTCCATGGATATATCCTCTTTTCTATGGGTAAATCGCAGGTCGCCCTCCCTCCCGACGTACTTGTGCATAACCCTTGAAGGGTGTGGTGGGATGCCCCATCGGGAGGGAGGGCGGTGCGGGCGGGAACGGGCTAGGGTTTAGGGGTTAGACTGCGCCTCGCTGACCTCGTACAGGTCAACATCGGTGCAGCCGTACACTTGTAAATCAAGCGGGGCAGCCTTGGCGAGTTCGTAGCGGTC
>CAYQOJ010000253.1:0-1800 GCA_964419105.1 uncultured Methylococcus sp. | reverse complement strand
AATGCTCCCGTACAGGACATCATTCTCGGAACGGTGGATGCAGAGAACCCGTCCCGCTTCACCGTCACGACAGAGTTCATCGGCACGGGCGCGGTCGATATGCGCCACCGGCCCGTGGGAGACAACCAGATCCTCCAACAGGACGTGGAGGGGGTTGTTTGGGTCGCGGGACGCCTCATGTTCCTCCTGCAAGCGGTCCATTTCGTCCCACCGCTCCTGCGACTTGATATCCTCCCACTCCGTCACGGCACGGTCAAGGAGTTCACCCACCTGCGCGGGGGTCAAATCCATCGACTCGGCCACCGCCTCCAGAGTCTCACGGGGGAGAATCCCTTGGAGTTCGGCCAGCAGCCGTGCAAACTGGATACGGTTGTCATTCCAAATGTCGTTGCTCATGGCACTCTCCAAGAAAGGTTGTGGGCTCTCACCTATACTGTTAGGGATACACCTAGAATTTACTTAGACCGCCACCGCCTCGAAAGGAGAGGCGAGCGGCTGGAAGGTGAGAACCACCCCCGCGTGTCCGGCGACCGCCTGCTCATAGGTTTCGTAACGGTCACAGTGCAGGTCGCCCCAGTCGGTGACGTTCCCATCCGTGTCACAGGGGAAAACCATCGTCTCGTACTCCCCGCCAAAGTGCATCGACTCCAGACACACGGTCGAGACAAGGAAATGCTGGCCGTCGCGGGTGATGGTGTCCTTACGAATGTTAGCCATAATATCCTCCGACTTGCGCTAGTTGGATACGGTGAACCATTCACCGCGTCCCTTACACCTTATATGCGAGAGTTCTGCCTTGAATTTATTAGGCAGGTTCAAACCTATTGTCTATCTATGGTGCGCCCACTTTTTGACAAGGGGCGGCTGGAAGGTATTTAGCACGCTCTTATGCCCTGCAAGCGCACGCTCATAGGTTGAATAGAACCAAGTATAGACCGGCCCCCAGTCTGTCACCTGCCCGCTTGGATGGCACCAATATACAATGGTCTTATACTGCCTCTCGGGGTCGTCCATATGTTCCATCATATGGGTATCAACACGGTAGTGCCTACGGTTATGGATAAACATATCGTAACAGAAGGTCATTGGCATGGTGCCTCCGTTGCGTTGTCCCTACCTCTACTATGTGAGCCTAACCGCTTGAATTTACCTAAGCAAGCATCGGGTGGAGCGTGCGCTCGGGGTCATCGGCCCCGCCCGTAGCGATAACCGCCCCGACAGGCTGGCAGAATTGCGGGGGGACCGTCCAAATCGTCCCGATAGGATGGTCGCGGAACGTCCCCCGTGACTCCAACTGGCGCACCTTGAGTTTGACACGGTTCACCTTGACGATCTCACCAAGGGTCTTTTCACCAAACGTGCGCCCGAACGTCACCTTGTCACCGACCTTGAACATGGGTTCTCCCGTGTTTTGTAGGGCGAGACATTCACCCTACACCTATCATGCAGGGATTTGGACTTGAATTTACCAAGGTTAGGGTTCGGGGTTACCGTGAACATAATCCATAACTTCCCGAAGGTCGGGCGCAGGCAGGTTCGGGTCCGCCTTGTGTGCGATGGCCCTGTCCCGATAGACCTGCAAGATCCGTTGCGACCGACGCACCGTTTCCGGCGACGGCAACGACGGCCTCTCTACCGGCTCCGCAATAGCCGCGTCGATACGGGCTAGGATTGAGGCGTGGGTTTCCTGTATCGGGGTGATATAGGCCCGTGCCTCAGAAAGAAGTTTCTGCAACCGCTCAACCTGTGCCTGTGACATTCCCTGCCTCCGTTCGGGGTTAGCTTGCTCTCTCTTACACC
>CAYQOJ010000252.1:4328-4632 GCA_964419105.1 uncultured Methylococcus sp. | reverse complement strand
GGGCCAATTTCTGGCCGCTGGGCTTTGTGGGTTTGAGCATTTTCCTTTTCTTTCGAAGTGATGCCGAAACCTGGCCCTTGGGCCCTATCGGATTCTGGGAGAGTACGCTCAAGAACGGGGAAGTCTTCCAGCACCGGATCGCAACGCTCCTTGCCATGGTCCTCGGCATTCTTGAAGTCCGTGCCCGAACCGGGGTTAGCTCCCAGAGGATGCGCTACCTGTTCCCGATCCTGTGTGCCTTTGGCGGAATTCTGCTCCTGACCCATGCGCATGCGGAGTTTGAGCTCAAAACCGAATACCTGAT
>CAYQOJ010000252.1:0-4318 GCA_964419105.1 uncultured Methylococcus sp. | reverse complement strand
GCTGGAACTTCGGCTGGAACCTGCGGAAGGATCCCTCAAGAACGCCGTTCGCTTCAGCGAGGGACGGATTGCAGGTCTGGTCGCCATTTTGGCCATGTTCCTGATCGGGAATATCATGATGTTCTACCTTGAACCCCTGATCTAATCCGATGACGACTGAAGTCCTCACCGAAACCCCCGCACCGGTTCTCTGGTTTCGAGGGTTTGCACCCTATATCAACGCCCATCGCGGCAAGACCTTCGTCGTCTATTTTGGCGGCGAAGCGGTTGAGGACCCAGGCTTCTCCGAGCTCCTGCATGATCTTGCTCATTTAAGCAGCTTAGGGATTCGGCTGGTCCTGGTCCATGGGATTCGCCCCCAGATTGATGCTCGCCTTGCCCGGATCGGACAGTCCGCCCGCTATGAGCGGGGCCTTCGGGTCACCGATGCGGCGGCGCTGACCTGCGTCAAGGAAGCCGCCGGTACCGTTAGGGTCGAGATTGAGGCGCTCCTTTCCATGGGGCTTCCCAATTCGCCCATGGCCGGAACTCACATCCGGGTGGCTTCAGGCAATTTCGTGACCGCCCGTCCCGTCGGCGTTCGGGAAGGCATTGATTTCGAGCAGACCGGCGAAGTGCGCCGGATTGATACCGAGGGGATTCGGGCGGCTCTTGATTTGGGGAATCTCGTTCTCCTCTCTGCCGTCGGGTATTCCTCGACCGGTGAAATCTTCAACCTTCGCTCGGAAGATGTCGCCACAGCCGCCGCCAGCGCGCTTAAAGCCGACAAGCTTATTCTCTTTGGGGAAGAAGACTTCATCGAAGGCGAAGAATGCGCGTGGGTTCGGGAACTCACGACCGAAGAAGCCTCAAGGCGGCTTCGGAAAGGCATCGGCTTCCCCCCAGGACTCCGAGTGGATCTAGAGGCGGCCGTCAAGGCCTGCCGCGAGGGTGTGGGCCGCGTGCATTATCTGAACTGGAAGCGTCCAGGGGCTCTCCTTCTGGAACTTTTCACGCGAGACGGCGTTGGGACCCTGGTCAGCCAAGCCCCCTTTGAACGACTTCGGGCGGCAGAAGTCGGCGATGTCCCCGGGATCCGAGGTCTCTTAAGACCCCTTGAAGCCTCAGGGATTCTGGTCAAACGGTCCAAGGAGCGTCTTGAGAGTGCGATCACCGATTACAGCGTCATCGACCGTGACGGCACGATTCTTGGCTGCGGCGCCCTTCACTTCTTTGAAGAGGAAGGCATGGCGGAGGTCGCCTGCCTTGCGCTACACCCCGATTATCGGGGCGAGCAACGCGGCAAATGGCTTTTGGAGCACCTGGAGAAAGAAGCCAAGGCCCACGGCGCTCGAAGGGTCTTTGTGCTCACCACGCAGACCGAGCATTGGTTCCGGGAAAGAGGCTATGAGCCCTCCACCATCAAGGCATTGCCTTCCTCGCGGCAGGCGACTTATGACCCCGCCCGAAATTCCAAGATTCTGATCAAGCCGCTCTAACGCCGACTCAAGGCGAGGTGGGTGCGCCCTTCTGGGCCTCGACACAAGTGTAGGTCGCCGCGTTGCTCTTCATCATGAGTGAGGCCGGGTACTGGTTCTCGAAAACGAACTGCGTGACCTCTTCGCTCGTGACCCGCTTGCTCTCTTCCCTTGCGATGCACTCGCACATGCTGGCCACTTCCGAGAGGAGAACGCCGGAGCCCTGCATGGCCTTCTTTTCGTTTTCAACGCACATTTCGGCAAATTTCTTTTCAAATTGCTTGTGGTTTTCTTCACTCACCGGAGGCTTTGCAAGCACGGTTAAAGGCAGCAAGAAAAAAGGAACAATGAGGCGATGGGCAAGGCTTGAGGTCTGAATCATGGTCCTGGGCTCCCAAGGAAAGTTTCAGGGGGCATTCTAGAGCCTCTCCTCGCGAAGGCACAACGAGAATCCACGAAATTTGAAATCGGGTGTTGCTTCTGCCAGAGGGATCGGCCTCACCTGAATCGGGTTACGTAAATTGACGTAGAACAAATAACCTACTATTGTTGTGGAAAAGCCAAGGACAGGAAAGATGATCGAAAGTTCCCCGCGTGTAGCCCATTCCGCTCAAAAAGTGGCCTGTGGTGACTGTAACCTCACTCGGATCTGCATCCCCAGCGGGATGGATAGCGACGAAGTCCAATCCATCAGTCACGTTGTCAAACGAAACCGCACCCTCCGAAAGGGGGAGGTGATCTATCGGGCCGGTGAACGCTTTACCGGGATCTACGCCCTCAAATCAGGCTCTGCCAAGCTCATCCACACCGATGCCGTCGGTCGGGAATCGATCATTGCGGTCTTGCTTCCAGGCGAACTCGTCGGATTCGATGGCCTTTACTCAGGAAAGCACCGCTGCACCCTCGTGGCACTGGAAACCAGTAGCTACTGCGAGCTCCCTGCCCATGATTTGGAGCTTTTGGGGCAAAAGGTCCCCTCCATTCAGCACGTGATCCTGCAAAGAACAGGGGAGCAGTTTGACCTTTCCATTGAGCGCCTTGCGGCGAGCCAGCGCCCCGCTGAAGAGCGGCTTGCCGGTTTTCTACTGGATCTTGCGGGCCGCTTTCGCACGCGCGGTTTCTCCTCAGAAGAATTTCACCTGAGCCTCACCCGCCAGGAAATCGGCAACCATTTGGGTCTCGCACTTGAAACCGTCAGCCGGCTCTTGGGGCGATTTGAAAGCGCCGAAATGATCAAGGTCAAAGGCAAATTCATCCATATCCTTGACATGGAAGGACTCAGCAAAGCCGCCGGTGATTTCAATTAAGGTCAATCGCAGCAAAGTTTGATCCAGGACAGAGAAGACGAGGCCATACATCCCTAGACTGATCCTGTGCATCGAAGACCGAAGTCGCCGGTGTATTTACCTCAAAGAACTTCCAGCGCGCAGGCTCCAAGCGACCCGCGCGTTTTTTTTGGCCCAATGATAATGGCCAAATCATGACTTGACCCCCAAAACGCAGAACGCCACCCGAGGGTGGCGTTCTGCATTCAGTGCCCAGACAGAGCGTCCGGGTGTACTTCCTTTAGGGCTTATGCTTGTAGGCGGAATTGGATGAATCTTCGGCAATGGCCTTGGCTGCGGTTGCATACTTGTCATGTTCACTGCCCTTGACCATGAAGAGCGTCACGATGACCGCAATAACCACACCACCAATGTAAACCCAAAACATGTCTTTTTCTTGTGCTTGAACTTCGCTCATTTTCTCAATCCTCCACAATCATTGTTTTTTCTTTGCGTCGCCGCGAAATAGCCGGACAACGGGTGTGGAGATTAGAGAAGCGATGCACTCTCGATTTTGACCCTCGTCAAATTTCAAAACGATTTTTGTACGACGCGAATCTAGCCCTTTCAGACCAGTTTCCGAGCGGCATCAAACGCATGCCGAAAATCCAGATAGAGGGGACTTTCCGCCGTCAGGAGAGATCCCAGCAAGGCGTTTTGGAGTTTGTACTTGATATCCCCAATCGCCAGGGAACCAATCCCCACCGCCCCCCGTGAATTCACGGCATGAATCAGAGGCTCACCATCGTGGGTGCGCTTGATGCCCTCGATCCCCAGAGGCGGCACCGCATTGACATCACCGGCCACCTTCAACTGGGTGGCATCCGCCAGAACATCGGCGTTCAAGACCTGAACCCCGGCTTTGGCGGTACAGAAAATAAGGTCCGCGTGCGCCACCAGCCGCGCCTTGTCGGCATCGGAACTCGCATAAGTTCCGATAACATGGGATCCGCATCGGGCGTTGTATTCAGCTGCCTTGTCGAGGGCCACATCAATATTGAAGGGATCGACGATCGTGACTTCAGCTCCCGCAAGGGATGCAATCACGGCGGTTGCAAGCCCCACAGGCCCCGTCCCGCCAAAGACCACCGCGTGCGCCCCCAAGAGATCTCCGCCATGGCAACGCTTGAGCTGTCGCTCCACACAGGCCACCAGAGCCGCCGCCGTCGTAAAGGCTCCACTCGGGTCTGCAAGAACTGAGACTTCAAAGGGCGGGACCATGGCCTTTTGAGCCGTTTCCAGCATATTGAGAGCCACGCCAATGTCCCGGCCTCCGATAAAAATACCGGTCCGTTTGACCCCGGAAGGGCCTCTCGAAAAAATCGCGTCTTGAACCAACCCGTTCACCTGTTCCGGCTGAACCGATGGATAGGGGAAGATCAGGTCAAAACCGGCATCGACCGCCATGTTGATATCGAAAGGGCTCACATGGGGCATGGGATCCAGCATGTGGAGGACGCTACGTTTTTCGACTTTTTCCATCAAGGAACTCTATATTCCGGGGCGCATCGCGGCTAAACGGTCGATCAGAGTTTC
>CAYQOJ010000251.1:0-4637 GCA_964419105.1 uncultured Methylococcus sp. | reverse complement strand
GGGCTGCCGCCCGGTGACACCCGACTTCTCTCGCCCGTCGTGATGATCAATCTTCTCGGGGATGTCTGGGGTGACAGTGAGCCGAACTGGACTGATCTTTTCCGGCACCCAGGGCTCATGCTACATCTTTATGGCAAGGCTTCAGCACGGCCAGGCCGAAAAATGGGGCATTTCAATCTACTGGCCGAAACCCTCGACACAGCCCTATCCGATGCGCTGGCGATCAAAGGATCGCTTCGCCAAAACGCAGGCCTTGATTCTTAGGCTAGGTCTGACACCGCGGGCACCAGTAGGTTGCCCTTTGGGCCTGTCGCGCCATTCGAACCGGCGTTTCACAAACGCGACATGGCTCACCTTCTCGCTCATAGACGTTAAGGGTCTGCCGAAAATAACCAGGGCTTCCCGTCGCGTTCACGAAGTCTCGCAAGGTCGTGCCCCCTTGAGCAATTGAGGCGGACAATACCATCCGGATCGTCTGGGCCAGACGCTCGTATCGTGCAAGAGCAATATTCCCTGCAGCCCTCATCGGTGAGATACCGGCTCCAAACAAGGATTCGCTGGCGTAAATGTTGCCCACGCCAACAACCGTATGACTATCCATGATGAAAGCCTTAACACTGGTTTTCCGCTTGCGCGCCTGTTGGTGGAGATATTGCCCATCAAAGACCGGATCAAAGGGCTCAGGGCCAAGATCACGAAGCAAAGGATGCTGATGAGGGGTTTCCGTGAAAAGGATACAGCCGAAACGTCGGGGATCATGAAACCTAAGCGCCCTTCCAGTTTCGAGCACGAAATCAACATGATCGTGTTTTCGGGGTGCAAGATCAGGGTCAACGACTCTAAGACTCCCCGACATGCCTAGATGAATCATCAGAGCACCGCTCTCACCAATCGGAAGCAGAAGATACTTACCCCGCCGCCATGGCTCGCCTATGGTGGCTCCCTCGAGGTTCTGGCGCAAATCTTCTGCTATCGGCCAACGCAGCCTCGTCTCCCGAACGATCACCTGCCGGATTCGGGTGTGACTGACATAGGGGGCGATCCCCCTGAGCGTTGTTTCTACCTCAGGTAATTCAGGCACGAGCACTGACTCCCTGAGCCCAAAAGCACGCCTTATTCATCGGCATGAAGGCCTTGGCGGGAACCTTGCCCTGAATCCTCCTCAACGTGTTCAGATGGATCAAGGGGGGCCGCCAGCTTTTGCGAATTCAACGCGGCGGGCTGATTCAGGAGAGCTCTGGCCGTTTCACCGGTCATGACGAAAACCAAATCCAAATCTTCACGCCCAAGGATTAACTCAGGTTTTTTTTGAAAGATGCTGAATCGAATGGGTCCGATAGAGGTTTCAAGCTCAATCTTTTCCCCAAGCACTTTTGGAGCACCCCTTCGCACTTCTATCGCCCGGGACGTCGACCATTGCATCACGAGATCCTGTATCTGTTCCACCGAGAGGACCGGCATCGACGTCCAAACGCCTTCGGTCGACTTTGAGAGTCTGAGGCCTGGCAAATTCAGGGCACGAATCGTGGCGTCTTCTGGGATCAGCTTTTTGTCGACAAAGTCTGTGGCTTTGGAAGCCAATTGATGGGAGAAGCTGTCATCCAGCAGATAAAGCTTCTCTCCAATTCGAACATAGCGCCGATGATCAAGTGGCGCAGTTCCACCAAACTCCAGCTCTGTTCCCTCGATCTGGAGCTTTGCAAAAGGCTCTGAAAGTCCGTAACCCTTTCGATGAGAGGGCTCTGGCAAAGGATATTCTGCGGCCGGAATCATCGACGGGATGGCTAATAGCTGTTGCACTCGAGCCTGATTCACCGATGCAGAGAATGGCTGCGTAAGACGCCAGGACCCGTCTTTGTGCTCAAATTCGATGTGCTCGCCATTATCAAGAGTGACTCTCTTCAGGGCAGTCAAATCAACGGTCAGCAAGGGTGATGAGGTCTCCCCATCCTTTTTACCCGGCCGCGTCAACGCAAGGATTCCGAGCATCAGCACAATCAAAAACAGAGAAAGATTAATCCCCCAACGACCACGAATTCGCATGCCACCGACCCTTAACGATTACGACGCCGATACCAGATCCAGGCGCCGGTTCCAAGAAGAAGAACGGGCAGAAGGATCAGGAAAATCACTGCGATACTGGCTGACTGCAAGGATGAAAGATCGATCTTTCGATCCGGAACCTTGACCTTCGGAATTTGAATCATGCTGTCAGCACGGGTCAACCACTGAACGATTCGAACCCCAAGTTCCAGGTTACCCCCATTCCCAAGATAGTGATTGGAGAGAAAGTCCCCATCGCCGATGACCACAATGCGCTGATCCTTCAACCGATCTGTCCCGCCTTCCGGTTTCTTTGAGGACGAATCAACAGAGGTCGGACGCGTCATGGCAAATCCGAGCTCCAAAGGGCCATGGGTTTCGCCTTTTTCCTTTTCGAAACTGACCTTGTCCTTGATGGCTCCAAGCTCGGTCCAGCTCCGCTCCAAAGTCACGAGGAGAGGCTCTTTCTCAAACTGCCCTTCGCCCTTGTTTCGAAGAGCAACAGACGTTGGAAACATCGTCATTTGCTGGAGGCCCTGTGTAATCAGTTGCGGCGGATAATCCACAACAAGGGCAAAGGTCGGATCGTCGATACCCAGAAGCTGGGTAGATGCATCGACAATAATCCCCGGAAGCACATCAAACTCGAGAAGATTGGAAAGCCCGACCAGACCGTGAAGATCTCCCGGTTCAAGCATCCACAAAAGACTACCTCCCTTCTGAATAAACGCCTCAATCTGGCGCATCTCACCCGGGAGGACTGCGCTTTTGGGGCCGGCAATCACAAGGACATCCGTCTCTTCCGGAATCTTTCCTGCAAGCGCCAGATTCACAACGCCGCTACTGATGCCCTTCTTGGCGACTTCATCAACAAACTGCTTGTAATCATGCGCCTCCCGGCCTTCAGGTGAGCGTTCACCATGCCCCTGAAGAAACACGATGCGCCGTTTTTCAGGGGCTTCGAGACGCTGGAGTGCGCTGGTCAACGAGGCTTCATCAACCTCAGAAAGCTTTTCACTCCGGCCCTGATACTCGACAACCGCCTCGCCATCGACACGAATCCCTAGCTCTCGAACGCGATCTGGATTGGTATCCGGGTTGACGAACTCCACTTCGAGAACCGGCCGATACACGTTGTACCTTTCAACCATATCCCGCACGGGCTTTCGAAGCTCATTGCCCTCTCTGACGAAGGCGAGAATCCGAGCCTTGCCCTCAACCAGATCCAGCACCTTGCGACTGGCGTCAGAGAGGGTGTGCTGGCGTCCATAGGTCCAGTCAAAACGGGCCGTATATTGGGTCGAGAGCCAGGCAATCAGACCCGTAGCGATCAAAAAAAGCAGGGTGAACACGAGATTCTGAAGGCGAATCTCGAGGTGAGTTTTTTTTGAGATTTTCATGATTGCAGGCGATCGTTATCAAGGCGCTGGATGCTAAGAACCAGGAAGAGCGCGATAAACAGAATGAAGTAGCAAAGATCAGTCGTGCTGACGAGCCCCCGGAGAAGGCCTTCGTAATGGCGCAACATGGAAAGATACTGAAAGACTCCCCCAACCTTCTCACTGGATTGGCTGGACCAGTCCAGAATCCAGAGTAAAAGAATCGCGCCAAAGCTCGAGATTGCTGCCACCGTCGGATGATTCGAAAGCGTCGACATGAAAAGACCCACAGCGGCATAGGCTGAAACCAAAAGGGTCAGTGCCAAAATATTGGCTAAGAGCTTTCCGGTATCCAGAGAACCACCCAGATAGAGGGATAGCGGCATCAGCGTAAGCATCGCGATGACCACAAAGAGGAACGCCAGAACCCCCAGATATTTGCCGACAATAATTTCGGTCATTGAAACCGGCGCGGTAAAAAGGAGGCTCAAGGTACGGTTGCGGCGCTCCTCACTCACCAGCCGCATCGTTAAGAGCGGAGTTACCAACATCAGAATCACGCCTGCGTTGCCGAACAAGGGCGCCACGATCGCATCGGTCACGCCAGGGGCATCCTCAAGCCCCTCAAGTCGTGGCTGCAGCATCAGGAAGTAATCCAGCTGAGCCAGAAACATGAAGGAAAGAATGAACTGGAGGACGGCCAGCATGGTCCAGGCCAAGGGCGAAAGAAAAAGATTCCGGAACTCTCGTCCCGCGATCACCAGAGCCATCATGCCAGGGCCTCCTTGGGTGCAGCTTCAGTTTGAGTAATCTCGAGGAAGATTTCTTCCATGCTTCTTCGCTCCGGGGTTAACTCCAAGACTGGCCAGCCAGACTCGATCGCCAGTCGCGCCAATTCCGGGGCCGGATTGTCATGATGGTGATGAAAGACGCGATAGCGTCCTTCCCCAAGCTCCTCGATCTCCAAAACACCGCCCGTATTGCGAAGCAGGGAAAGATCCGGAGATGCCCCCAGACCCAGAATCAGGCTGGAAGCACGCATCTGCTGCTCGAGCCCTTCAATACTTGTATTGAGAACCAGCTGCCCTCGATTGATGATCTGGACATGGCTACAGACGGCCTGAACTTCGGAGAGGATATGGGTCGAGAGAATCACGCCATGCTCCTGACCGAGCTCTCGGATCAACTCCCGAATTTCGTGAATCTCAAGCGGAT
>CAYQOJ010000250.1:0-4637 GCA_964419105.1 uncultured Methylococcus sp. | reverse complement strand
ATGAAATTGCCCGAGCGCAAAGACGGTTTCCCCGAGGAGTGGGGCATCCGCGGATTCAGCCTGCTCCAGGGACCTCACGGTCTCGAGCAGGGTTTTTAGCTTTTGGGCGAGGTCATCCGGGAGGAGGGACTGGGCTTCAGAGCGGATGCCTTCGGGATCGGAAGCCTCAACCCCGGGAAGATCCCATAAGGCCTCATCCAGTCGAGTAAGTGCCGGAGCTAAAAAAGCTTTTGCGGCCACCATTCCTAGAAGCTCCCGCTCCGGGTGGATTCTTGCGCGATGGGATCTTCAGTGCTGGGGGTCAGCTCTGCATGATGGTGAACCACATAAATGACCCAGACTCCCGCCAGAATGAGTGCGACCTGTTGGAGGGCGGCACGAAGTGTAGTCTTCTGATGGAGACTTGGGATGAGGTCCGCTACCGCGATATAGATGAAGCTTGAAGCGGCAATGGCCAGGATAAAGGGGAGTTCATCGCGAATCAGGCCGAGGCCAAAGTAGGCCAGAATCCCGCCGACCATGGTCGCAAGGCTTGAAAGGAGATTGTAGGCCAGGGCCCGCATCCGGCTGTAGCCGCTCTGAAGCAGGATCGCGAAGTCGCCGACTTCCTGCGGAATTTCATGGGCCGCTACAGCAAGGCTCGTCACGATGCCGAGCTGGATATCGGTCATGAAGGCGGCGGCAATCAGAATCCCGTCGACAAAATTGTGAATGGCATCGCCGATCACGATCAGGGTGCCGGCCGGCTGATGGAAGTGTGCCTCACCGTGGGTTTCGCAGTGTGTGGCATGGCAGTGACGCCAGACCAGAAGCTTTTCGAGGAGAAAGAATCCGAGGATGCCGGCGAGGACGGTGCCGAGGATCAGGTCTTCCCGTCCCGGGCCCACCTGGTGCATCGCATCCGGAAGAAGGTCAAGAAAGGCCACGCTCAAAAGGGCCCCTAGTGCAAAACTGACCCCATGGGGGAGAATCTTGGGGTGATGATTTTCTGGCACCAAAAGAAAACTGGCTGCGAGCAGCACACTGAGTAGACCCCCGATGAGGGTAAAGCCGATGATGAGAAGAAGGGTGGTCATTCAGTGAATTGGTTATACGCGCCAGATAAGGCTGGCCATGCGGCCGGTTGTGCGATCGCGCCGGTAGGAAAAAAACGTATCCACCTCTGAGAAGGTGCAACGTCCACCGCCATAAATTGCATCAAGAGGAACGCCCGCCTGGGTCAAAAGGCTGCGTGCCAGTCCATAAAGGTCGGCATGGTAGCGATCTTTGTGCGGATTGGAAAACGCCTTGCCTGCATGGGGGTGGCGATCGAGGAAGGCTTCCCGAACTTCAGGTCCGACTTCAAACGCCTCAGGTCCGATCGCAGGCCCCAGCCAGGCCAGGACATCCCTCGTGCCAATGGCGTCCAGCGTGGCTTCAAGAACGCCCCCTGCCAGCCCCTTCCAGCCGGCATGGGCCGCGGCAACGCGTTGGCCGTCTTTCGTTGCAAAAAGCACCGGAAGGCAGTCGGCGGTCATCACGATGCAGGCGATGCCGGTCTGGTCAGTAAAGCTGGCATCAGCCGTCGCGACGTGATCGGGATTGGCCCTGACGCAGGCGGTGCCATGGACTTGATCCAGCCAGGCCGGCGGCGTGGCAAGTCCCAATTGCTGGACGAGCTGACGTCGGTTTTCTTGGACCTGATGGGGATCGTCACCGACATGAGCGCCCAGGTTGAGGCCCCGGTAGGGGCCTTGACTGCCACTTGGGCCCCGAAGCGTGCTGGCGGCCCGAATTCCCGGAGGTGCCGGCCATTCGGGCGTGAGGTAGCTCAGCACCGGCTTAGCCCTTCCGAAGCCTGTCGAGCAAGGCTTCAAAATCAGACGGCAAGGGGCTTTCCCATTCCATGTACTCCTCGCTTTCAGGGTGATCAATCCCAAGGCTCCCCGCATGCAGAGCCTGCCGTTTGAAGCTTTGAAGTGCCGTGATGAGTTCGGGACTCGCGCCCTGCGGCAGTCGGGCCCGACCTCCGTAGACCGGATCCCCGACCAAGGGGTGACCGATATGCGCCATGTGAACGCGAATTTGGTGGGTTCGGCCCGTTTCAAGTTGGACTTCGACCAGAGTATGGGCCGCAAATCGCTCGTGGATTCGATAATGAGTGACGGCGGATTTGCCGTCGGGACGCACCGCAAAGCGCTTGCGGTCACTGCCGTGACGTCCGATCGGAAGGTCAATGGTGCCTCCCCCGGTCAGGGTCCCTTGCACCAGAGCCAGATACTGGCGGTGAACGCTGTGGGCTTGGAGTTGCTCGACCAGGATTTTGTGGGCCTCAACCGTGCGTGCCACCATCAAAAGTCCGCTGGTATCCTTATCGATGCGGTGCACGATGCCAGAACGTGGCACCTTGTCGAGCGCGGGGTCGTGGTGAAGGAGCGCGTTTTGGAGCGTTCCGTCATGGTGGCCCGCGGCAGGATGGACAACCAGCCCCTGAGGCTTGTCGACCACGATGAGGGCGGCATCCTCGTAGACGATATGGAGCGGAATGGCTTCAGGGGCGACCTGCGTGACCACCTCGAAGGTCGGGGTCAGGACCACTTCCTCACCGCCAAAGAGTTTTCGCTTGGTTTCCGCAGCTTGCCCATTCACGATGACCGCACCCGCCCGGATCCAGTCTTGGATTCGATTACGGGAATATTCCGGAAAGAGCTGGCTTAAGGCCTGGTCGAGTCGCTTTCCTGCCAGTTCATTCGGAATCAGCGCGCTGAGCTTGTCTTGGGGTTCCACTTCAGTCCGTTCGTTCAATCACGTTATACTGCGACGCTGGGGTTCATGCCCGGTATTCTACGTCTCCATGCCAAGATCCACCCGACATCCTATCCTTATTGTCCTGCTTGCCGGACTCAGCCTGCTTTTGGGCGGCTGTTCTGACGAAGTCGTGGTTGACGATCATGATGGCTGGACGGCCGAACAGTTCTACAAGGAAGCCCGGGGGCTGATGAATGATGGCGCCTATGAAAAGGCCGCCAAAACCCATGAAAAGCTGGAGTCGCGATTCCCGTTCGGGAAGTACGCTACACAATCCCAGCTGGACGTGGCGTACTGTTACTACAAGAACGATGAGCCCGATGCGGCGATTGCGGCGGCGGATCGATTCATCAAGCTCAATCCGACCCACCCTTATGTGGATTACCCCTATTACCTCAAGGGCTTGGTCAATTATAACCGGGGCATCGGCTTTTTCGACCGTTTCATGCCGACGGATGCCTCGCAGCGCGATGCCGGTTCCACCCAGGATTCCTATAAGGACTTTGACGAACTGGTCAAACGATTCCCGAACAGCCGCTACGCGGAGGATTCGAGAAAACGCATGGTGGCCTTGCGCAACAGTCTCGCCATGCATGAGATTCATGTCGCCGACTACTATATGCGCCGCGGCGCCTATCTTGCGGCGGCAAGGCGGGGCGCTGAGGTGGTTCGCAAATACCAAAGAACCCAGGCGGTTCCGGTGGCGCTTGAAATCATGGAGCAGGCCTACCGAACTTTGGGGATGGCGCAACTGGCCGACGATACCCATCGGGTCTTTGAGCTGAACTACGCCAATGGCGTTCCGGGAAAGGCGGCGCATGACGTCAACTACGAGCCGACTCCGATGGAAAAAGTCTGGAAATTCATTGGGCTGGAAGAAGACTGAGGCCCCGAGCGTGGCCTTCTCCTCCTTGGATGTTCTTTGCGTCGGTCACGCCTCGTTTGACCAGGTCTTCACGGTTTCCCACCACCCCTTGCCGGATGAAAAGCTCTTTGCCGAGAGCCTCGTGCTCTGTGGCGGAGGGCCAGCGGCCAATGCAGCCGTCCAGGGCGCTCGATTGGGTGCTCGCACCGGATTTTCGGGATACCTGGGTGCGGACGTTTTTGGGGACGCCCATCTCAAGGAGCTTGAAGCTTCAGGCGTCGATGTCCGCGGCGTGGTCCGTGGCACCTCGCCAACGCCACTCTCCACCGTTCTCGTCAAGCCGGGTGGTGCGCGCAGCCTGGTCAACTTCAAAGGCGAGACCCGGGCGCAGGCCCCGGGTGCGGTCGACTATTCGGGCATCGATGCCAAGGTCCTTCTTTTTGATGGTCATGAGCCTGGGCTGGCTGAATCGCTTCTGCTCCGAAAGGTTCCCAAGGTGCTGGATGCAGGATCGCTTCATGCGGGGACCCATCGACTGATGGGAGCCGTCGACCATCTGGTTGCATCTGAGAAATTTGCCCGCGAATGGCTGGGGCGGGATGACCCGTCGGTCGCCCTTTTGGCCCTTTCGGAACTGGCGCCGGTGGTGGTGATTACGCTTGGGGCTGCGGGCCTGATCTGGCGCCGTGAAGGCATTGAAGGGCGTCTTCCGGCGCCCCGGGTTCAAGCGGTCGACACCACCGGAGCAGGCGATGCCTTCCATGGCGCCTATGCAGTGGGTCTTGCGACCCAGCTTCCTTGGGAGGATCTTCTTCAAATGGCCTCGGTGGCGGGAGCCGCCTGCTGCGAAAGGCTGGGGGCCCGCCCGGGCCTTCCCTCATTGGCGCGGGTCGAGTCGCTCTGGGCGGATTTTGTCTCAGCCGGTCATCACGCAGTATGATCAGCTCCTGGCTCGCGCGAGTCTTTCTCCCCTGATTCACCCCTC
>CAYQOJ010000249.1:0-4644 GCA_964419105.1 uncultured Methylococcus sp. | reverse complement strand
GTGAATGTCCGTTTCGGTCTTTGCTGGCTTCGAAAACATATCAATTCTTTAGCAAGGAGCGGCCGGTCAGCTTCTCAAGGATGCTGAGAGGGCCGTTGGAAGGATCTTTGAGATGCTCAGGTTTCAGATAAAAGGTTTGCTCAAGCATAAACTGCCCTGACATTACGGCATGAAGCACTTGATCTGAAAAGACGACCCAAGTGGCCCCGGGGGGGATATCGAGAGTCAGTTGTGGCGAGTGTTTCTGATACTCAAGATCAAACTTCCCAAGATCATGAAGTTGTCCCATCAAATGATCGTAAGCAGAGCGTTTCGATTTGGTTAGACCCAGAAGATTCATGGCCGTCGCTTGTCCTGGCCACATGGGACGGGCTTTGGGCGCAAATCGAGCCGCATAGTCCTTAAAGGGCTCACCCACCCGCCAGGTTCTGGGGACGCCATTTGGATTAATGTTGGTGAAGACTCTAAGAAGCCTGAGACCGCCTGTTGGATTGGACGGGAATGAGTCGACATGGAGGCGGGTGTCATCCTTCCTCCAGCTCGTAACGCGGGTTTCGACCTGTGCCGGTCGGTAGGAGGTGAATCCTTTTCGAAGATGTCCTCGATAGGTCGGAAAAATACTATCTACTAAGCTTTCCGCCTGTTCACTGAAGCGGGCAACTAGGCTCCTTAGGGCCTGGACATCCGAATCGGATCCACTCGCACCCTGGAGCGGCTGGTCTATCCCGCGGAGACTGATATTTTTGGATTTGCCATCCGACCAGATCGGGTCGAGAAAACGGGTTTCAGACTCGCTGAGCTTGAATTGGAGGTTGGGGAAATAAAGCACTCTGCCCGCCTCCAGAGAAGATTCCAGCCCCGAATCGGTTGATTGGGCGTCATTTCCCCAAGAATTACGCGGGAATTCGGATAGGACATCGGGCTGCATTTAATCCTCCCAGCAAAGGTCCAGATCGGACGGATCCACAATGATCAAGGACTCATTGTAGACCAACTGGGGGGGATGCTTGGGTGACTTGCTAAGGGTTAACGAGTGAGGAATAAAGGTTGATTGCACTCAGGCGGGTAGCCTCACAATCAAATGTCCCGCCTCGTTCGATACATTCTTTGAGAGATTGGGCGGCCTGGGTTGAGAACACCGGGTGGCGACTATGAATGTCTCTGCGATAGCAGTCGAGCATCTCTCTGGTCATGGTTAGATTCTGTCCGTAAATCATAAGGGCTACCCCCGAGTCTTCTTTGGGTCTGACCAATTCAACATTCGTCAATGTCCGATCCTGTTGTGGCGATCGGTTAGAATTCGTCCAACCCTTAAAGTTCCGGGAGGAGGGTCCTTTCGGAAGCGGCCTTTCCGTTTTTTCGGTGACCTCATGCAAATCAAGTTCTGGAGTGGCGTTCTTTTTTTAGCCCTGATGGGCTGTCAGTCGCAAGGACCGGTCCGTGTCTCCGTCCCCTTTGATGAGGCAAAGGCACGCGCACTTTTAAAGCCGGGAACCAATCAGGTGTCGGGGCGCATCATGGTGGCTATGGCCAGTGGAACGCTTGTTACCTGCGCTAACAGCAGTGTGAGTCTGGTGCCTGCAACGGCCTACGCTAAGGAATGGGCTCGAAAGTTTTATGATCTGGATACGGGCAAGTACGGGACGATGGATACCGCATTCCGTATGGATGCCCGAGAGTCCCAGATCACGTTCCAAGGTGCTGAGGCATTTTATGCGGCTACCCGGACGGCGCAATGCGATGAGGATGGTGACTTTTCCTTCCTGAATGTGGCGGACGGAGAGTTCTTTGTTGTGGCGAGAACCCGTTGGCTGGGCAAAGACCACGATTATTTTGACTTCATGTACGGCGTCAATGACGCTCAGGAAGAGGACGGATCCATGATGCAAAGAATCCGTCTCAAAGGCGGGGAGGTCCTGGATCTCAAATGGGCGCCGCCGAGGCCAACGATGTTGGGTGGGCAGGGATTGCCAGGCGCACGCTAAGAGGCTGCTCGCGGGGCATCTTTGATCTCGCGGCCCCCAAAGGTTTTTAGGCTAGCGGCTCCCCTCCCTGAGGGAGGGGAGCCGCTTAACATTCAGATCGCGGCTGAATAAGCCTCACTCATGGAACCCCTGGAATCTGCTGAAAACCGGGGGCCTGCCTTTTCGATGTGTCGAATCAATTCTGATCTTCCAATGCCCAGGATTTTTGCTATTGCGGGGAGGGTCCATGAGGGTGCGCCATCTACAATGCTGAACTGATCGGCTGGAGGAAGGCAGCCCTGACTAATCAGGTTGAAAATCTCCTGTATATCGGGCGGAGTCGGCTGGAGTTCAAAGTCCGAAATTCTGGGGGGCTTTTCCTTTCGCATGCAGCCACAGCTCGTTGATGAGCCGTTTCGCAGCGTAATCGCGGACACCAGTTTCTCAGTCCCGCAGCCACACTGGCACAGGTAGCGCATGTCGCCGCCGATTCGTTGGGCTTCGCCGATGATGACCCAGTGTCCATAGCGATGACCTACCTGGATCTTATGTGCTGACTTTCTTTCCATCACAAACCTCGTCCACAAAAAATGAAGGTCGCTGGATCAGCAACCTGCTCGTGGAAAGGTCAGCAATAAATGGGCCACTTAAGATCTGATTGGAAGCGAAGTGGAGTGATTTTTGGAGGTGGAGCGAAAAAACCTCGCCGAATGAAAGGGTTGGCGGGTCGGGATTTGGATTCAGAGTCGATCATCAAAAATTTTCCACAGATTCTGTGGATAAGTCTGTGAACAGAAATCTGAGAGCAGCGCTGCTCTGCGGGGTCGGTTGGATTGACTTGTTTTTGACCTCTTCTTGTAACCTATTGAAATTTAATTGGTGACCGTGTGGATGGTCGCCCATTCCTCTGTTATCGGGCTTGATTTCCTTGCATTGTGGAAATGCGTGATTTCACACAGTGCCTGCGCCATATCCTGCAAGCGCTTTGGTCTGCGATTCCTTTTGAATGAAGACGGATGATCCAAAGGGTCGAAGAGCACAGTCTTGCATCAGCCGATGTGGGTGTTCTTTTTCTGTGGCATGAGAAATGCATTAAATTCAATTGAGTGTTTTCCAGCTCTTACTCTTAATTTATGGGCCTGGAATTCGACGAAAGGGCCTGCCTAGGTCTCCGGTAGTCGTTTCCAGGCTTTCTTTTGCGCGACACTTTTGTCCTTGTCCAGATGAATTCCATTTGCTCAACACGTTCCCCGGGATTGGCAGAGTTGGCTGCCTTTGGCGAGGCCATGACTTGGCCGGCTACAGACCATGATCGACGTACCTTCGAGGCGCTTTTTCGATGCGTTTCGGCAGAGCTCTCTGCGCCGGAAAAAGGAGAGGCTGAGCGTCTTGCTCGACTTCTTTTTACCGATATCAACTCACATTCAATAACGTGTGATTTTTCAAGGTGAACCTTGCTTGGCGGGCTCCACCAAACAGTTAGAATATACGGTTAGCTCGATAGGCTCGGTGGTCGCGCCGTGAGTTCCGGTGCCACATTTTTGTCGGAGAGGTTATGACCGAAACGTGTTGTGGGGAATCTTCCGAAACCCCTGAAGGTCAGGAAATCGATCTTAAAATCCGCCTAGATTCCGACGGAAAATTTCTTGGGGTTCGTGTCAATGGGAGGGAAGTGGATGTTTCCCCTGAATCAACCGCCTGTGAGTCAACGGTTTCCGAAGAATCGCAATCGGGAGTTCCTTTTCCGTTTGACGAGGCCAAACATTCCGTATTTCGCCTGATTCGGAATGCGGCCGTCACTCTCTTTCTGATTATCTTAGGGCAGTTTCTCCTTGCCCGTTGGTCCGGTCCAGCCCATGCCAACCTGGAAGAGCATTACGGGCTTTGGATTTTTTATCTGGATGTCAGCGTGGTGGCGCTGGTCTCGACATTAAGTTATCTCCGTTCCTATATTTATGCGAATGCGGGGCATGCTGTGGGCATGCTTATTGGCATGACAATCGGTATGCAGGTTGGAACCATGGTGGGAGGCGTCTTAGGCGCAACCAATGGTTTCTTTGTGGGTTCTATGGTTGGAATGGGGCTTGGGGCTTTCTACGGTGTCCTTACGGCCTGGTGTTGCGGTTCCATGGCGGTCCTTCATGGCTTGATGGGGGGCGTTATGGGTGGGCCTATGGGCGCAATGGTTGTGGTCATGATGTTGCCGGACAATGTCCTCATCTTTATGCCCTTCTTTACCGGAATTAACGTACTGATCCTGATGTGCTTTACCTACATTTTCTATCGAGAATGTGTGGTTGAGGGGCGTTGCCCTTCGAGAAAACCCCTTGGTTTGCCGGCACTTCTTCTCGCGACGGTCATTACGACAACGGGCTTGGCCGCTCTGGTTCTTTTTGGGCCGAGGGGCCCGATGGCCTTAGAGAGTTCTGAAGCCGGCAGCGCAGAATCCGGTGACAGTGAAAACCCGTTTGAAGCCGCAGAAACTAAAAAAGGATCGAGTCGTCGGGTTCCACAGATGGGCTGTGGGGCCATGATGATGGAAAGTGAAAAGAAGTAACGGGTTGAGGCTACGGCGACTTCATCGAGCCACCACAGTTCATTTCGCCCAAATCTTTAGTTTTGTTCTGGGGGGATCCCGACATTTCTTTGGCCCGGAAAGGGTTGAGTACGTCCAAAATTT
>CAYQOJ010000248.1:0-4651 GCA_964419105.1 uncultured Methylococcus sp. | reverse complement strand
GGGCATCGGCGTTGAATTGACGCATGGTCTCAGTGCAACCATATGGTCTAACAGTGGTTGTAGTGCTTGGGAGCATGAACGCAATGATGCCTGACATTTTTGTGCTCAGTCCAGCTGTTTGTGCAACAGAGCTGTAAAGATAAAACTGTTTAAAACTCAGTTGAAGTGAGATTGAAAAGTTAAAACGTTTTAAATTTCACTGCTGAAGTGGTTAGAATCAAAAATGTTTGTGTTAAAAATCACATAAATAACCATTAAAATCCAAACTTAAAAAAGAATCAAGAAAGTTGTAGAAATACTGTGAAATAAAAGAAAACCTGCAAACACGCACCACCAACATCTATCTCAATGCCCACCCGGAGAAATCCCCACGCTGCTCGCAGCCAGCCCCGTCCAAAGCGTTCTGTCTGGAAAGCAAAGTGGGAGCACAGTGACCTGCAGCTGGACGGTGTTACCAAGGCTGTCCTTATGGCTGCGTGCAGGCGGTTTGCCTCTTCGGTGTACGTCTCAAAACAAGCTATCGCAGCTACACGTATTCAGAGGGTGTGGCGTGCTCGGTTTAGTCCATTACGGTTGGCAACGCTTGCTTCGAAGTTCCTCACGTTCGGGGTTGGCATTCCAGTGAACTCTGTGAGGGGGGTGAGGTGAGGATGATATTGTTGATATTGATATCCCATATTTACTAACTCTTCACCACTTCAGCTTTTTGGACCTTTGCACCCACATTCGCAAGCAGTCAGTCATCAGCCTCACCAAGCAGTGCCTGCAGCGCATCCATATTCTGTGCGTGCGACGGCATGGGATGATGTCTGCAGATGCCTCCTCCGCTGACAACGTCAAAGTCAGGATATTCCTTTCGGCGTACTTGATTGCATTGTTTCCCAACGAGGTCTTTGAAAAGCAACACGATCTGGAACCGGTTGAAAAGTCGCTGCTTGAGATCTCCGCACGACTCAGCATCCGGTTCGAGCGCATCCTGCGGCTGTCTGTGCAGAAGGGGGACTTTCGGCGTGTGCCCGCTGAGTTAACCGTCGACTTTGTTCCTATGATCTTCACGTTCATGCGGCTTTTTCTCCAGTGGAAAGAACCCAGCGAGCGGAACTTCTCGCAGCGGGTAGTGAATGCTATGACAGCGCTGGATGACTCTCTCTCCGTGATCCCAGACGACACCACCGATCCTGAGCGTTTGAGGTGCAAGGCTGAACTCCAGGAGCAGCTTGCCAGGCTTGAGCAGAAGTTGAGGTGTCTCTCGGGGGGCATTGAAGCGCTGGCCCTGTTTGAGGAGCGGCGCAGGAAGAAAGCGGAGGAGAGAGCGCGCCAGCCTTCAATGGATATGGGTGTCAGACCGTCCAATGAGCAGTATGCGCATGAGCTGTTCCTGAATCCGTCTTTCAGGCTTGACAGCAGGTATATGGGTGCAATCACGGCGGAGGAGCTTGCTGCCAGTGAGAGCGTTCAGAAGGTCATTTTTTTTTTTGTGGATGTAATTGATGGTTATGAACAGCTAACAACTGTCACACTGCAGGTCTTCTGGGAATCCTTGGAGCACGACCTTTGCTCCCATTTATTTTCTGTTCCCTCTTCCCCGTGTTGGTCGCGTGTTTTGCGCCTTCTCGTCGAGATCAGGGACGATTTCTGTGGTCTGGTGGACGGGCCCAACGCGCTCGCGATGAAGGAGCTTGTCGACACCGAATTGATCCGGCAGCAGATGCAGGTTAGGGGGTGCTTTGGGCAGGATGATTGGTATTCGCTCGTTCGGCAGATGCGTGACCTCATCCACAGTGCACAGAAGACACCCCAGCGCGCCGCGGAGCTGCAGGCCAAGTGGGGTAGTAGAAGTAGCTTGCAGGACAGCCAGCCTGCCGGTCGTCTACTCTGCGAAGCGCTGAAGCTGTTGCTGGACGACGTCAGGATTCTTATGGTGGACGTAGTGAATGAGAGGTTTGTTTATGTGAATCGTTTTGTGAGCTATTGACTCAACTGATGCCTTCCTCTTCCTTGTCCAGACTCAATAGCGTATCCAGCACTGTCTGGTTTCACGGTGTCGACTATGAGCGGGATAAGTTCAAGGCCAGACAGCAGCTGCAGCGCACGGAGGCATGGCTTGGCGAGGCAGCGCGGCAGTGCAGCATGGGAGGTGGTGCTGCAGCGTGTTATGGCACAATATACGCAACTGCAGTCATGGGACTTATCGTTGAGCGCTCACCCATTGCTAAGCCGGACGACCTGCCGGAAACGCTGTCCCTGGATCTGAGCCGTTTTCAGCGAGCCCGGATTGAGTTCGTGTGCCTTGCTGACCGTGCGGCCGTGTTCGCATTGGCGTCCGGTGTTGTTGCTGTTCTGGACAGTAAGACTGTCAACGCCAAGTCCAAGCATCAGGTGGGCAACATCTGTAACCACTGCTTGCTGGCGTTTTTTTTCTTCTGATCTTTTTGCCTTTCTCCAGATCCTCTCAGAACTCGCCAAGCTCCTGGTCTCCGACATCTCTTTTGAGCTCGATGTCAGCGCGGTGCTGGACACGACCCTTGACAACGCCGGGGTGTATCTCGAGCCAGGGGTCAAGCGCAGCCTGCTCAGGATCCTCCAGCGCGGCGTTGTCGGGGAGGACTCCGTGCGCAAGCTCAGGTTTTTTTTTATGATTGTATGCCAGTCATTCCAGTGAATTTATCATCGTTTATATGTTTTCACAGCGCCGAGCGCATTCGCAAGCTCTGGATGGGCCGCATCATCACTGCGTCTTCATCGTCCACCCCGATCACACAGTTCGCGATGGCCCCGTGCCTCGTCCCGCGTCTCGAGAAGGCCGCGTTTGAGATCGCCAACTTCACCGGCCTCAACATTGCAGTGCACGGCCCGACCTACAACCGCATAATCGCCGAGGCTATCGTTGGGGGTGGGGGTCAGGGGGTTGCCGAATGAATACGCTGTGCTGTGTGTTTTGTTTGTGTATTTAAAGCTGTTTGCGTGTTTATTATGTATGGAGAATCAGGAGGTGTCCTGGGATTGGACGTCTGATGTTTTGAATAGTCTTAAAGGTAGTTATTCTGATTTCAATTTAGAGTTTCATTCTGAAAGAAGATTTAATACGACTGAAGAGCAAAGAGTATCATTCGTCACTTATACTGGTAAATTTAACAAAAAGGAGCTTTATTTTGTTATATGTATTTCACCGATGTATAAAAATCATACAGATGAATCAAAAGAGAAAATTTTGTACTTCATTTTCTTGAATTGTTCTTATAATAAAGAAAAGTGTACTCATGGATCTTTCATAGAGGTGTACTCTGATTCACATACAAGACCTATTATTTTCTGTCCAGCAAACCTGGAATCTAGTGTTGAATCTCAAAAAGAGATAGTGTCTCATACAAGAAGAATGCTTGATTTTTTTGAATCAATGGATGATGGTCTATTTAGAGTTTTAACTGTGAAAATGCTGTATGACATCAATCAACTGATGCAAATGCCTTGGCCTGTGATAATTTTCAATGACTTTATGGGTGAATGGTATGTTACATATACTGTATCAAAGTCAACTGATCCAGGTCATCCTTCAAAACGTCTTTTAAGTTTTTCTATAGCCCCTTGCTTCTCTGGTAGCGATAGTATCATAAATGAATTCACCCTCAAAATTTTGCCAGATCAGGATTACCAGTTTCACAAATCAACCCCTGATCCAGATGGGACAAAACAAATAACAGTACAGAGTGTCAATGAGATCATTGGCACCATCAGGGAGTATGCTAACGTTTATGACCACATTTATGCTAACAATGGACATTTCAAACATAAAATATTTAGCGCATTAAATGATCGATCAGAACGCATAAAACTTTTCTCGTGGTTATCAAATAACTTTGAGAGATCTGATGTAAAATTTCCCGCCATTGATAAAAGCAGAGTTTGCCTGCAATGTTCAGGTTCTTTTCCTGTAAGTGGTCTTTTTTTTCTTGTTCGCGTGGAAATAAGTCAAAAACAGATGTGTTGTCTGACATTTTTTTGTGGTGACAAATCTTTTAACGTTGAAAAGTACGATGGCAATGTTGTAGAATTGATTGAAAAGACATTTAACGGAAATGAGCTTGTAAGTAATATGATCGAAATTGTCACTCCATTTAAAGAATTATCACTTGATCTTTTAAGCATAATGACGGCACAGATGTCTGTGATTTGGTCTGAACACTTAGAAATTCAGCTTGTTTACTTTCATTCAAAATTTGATTGGGCTGCTGAATATTCTGGCCTGTTACGTGGAAATCTTCAGGGCTTGAAAGTAGTTGTAAAGTGTTTTGGTGGTGGAAAGATTTTAATTAAAGCTCTACGGTATGATACAAGGGAAAAATATATTTCTGACGGATTAACTGTTTACAAACATGTAAATCCAACAGGGACCAAGGTGGCCATTGTTGGAAGCGTGGATGTGATGGTAAAATCCTGCCGTTCACTCATAAGCTTTGGCTCGGTTGATTATCGATTTCTATATTCCAAGTTTGACCTTCTGGGACAGAGAATAGGTATTATTTTGGCCAAAGTCAAGGAGTCTGATGGTTGATATATTAAGGTTAATGGAATGCAGGTATCGAATTTGTGTTAATTGATGAAAAATAGAACAATGATGGAAAAAGGTCTTAGGTTTTTCACATACTGAAAT
>CAYQOJ010000247.1:0-4742 GCA_964419105.1 uncultured Methylococcus sp. | reverse complement strand
CTTGAAGCCGCGCCAGCACCCCCGGCCCTGATGCCAAGTCCAAGGATCGCTCTGGTAATCGGCAACAAGGACTATGCACAGGCACCGCTCAAGAATCCGCTTCATGATGCCTCCGATATTCGCGATGCGCTCCTGAGTGTCGGATTTGAGGTGATCTACCGGGAAAACGTCGACGTGACGGCCATCACCACCGCGGTTCGGGAGTTCAGAGCCAGAATTCAGCAAGGCGGGGTCGCTATCGTCTATTACTCGGGACATGGGGCTCAGGCCGACGGCATCAATTACCTGATCCCTGTCGGCGCCGATATCCAGAGCAGTGGCGAATTGAAGGCCCGGGCCTATGACGCCGACATCATCCTCGCCGAAATGGCCGAGGCACGAAGCGATGTCAATATTCTGATCCTTGATGCCTGTCGCAATAACCCCTTCCTGTCCCACCGGGGGAACTCAGGAGGTCTTGCGACCATGACGGCGTCCAAGGGGACGATCATTGCCTTTGCAACGGCACCGGGCGCGATTGCCGATGACAATGCCCGCGGTGGCAACGGGCTTTATACCCACTTCCTCAAAAAATTCATGATCCAGAAAGGCCTCAAGATCGAAGATGTCTTCAAGAAGGTTAGAGAGGAAGTACTCAAGACCAATCCGCGCCAGATCCCCTGGGAGAGCTCCTCCCTGGTAGGGGATTTCTGTCTTGCAGGATGTGATGACGGCAAGATGAGCGCGGCAGGCGGCTCGAACAGTCTGGCTTCCCCTGCGGGAACCCCCCAGGTTTCGGTTTCACAGCCGGTGGCATCGGGGGATGGCGTCCAGGAAAAAGGGAACGCCCTGAGTCTGACTTCACTGGATCTTCAAAGGGGGCGATGTATCACCGGTGGGGATGGGAGTTATCGGTGTATCGAGCGGGGCCGATGGCAGGCACTGGGTCGACCTAATCTGAAATTTGCTCCCGAGCATCAGGGTGAGGCGAGCGAGGTGGTTTTCTGTGCCACTCTTCTCACCGAGGAGGCCCAAGACAACAAGTGCATGACACGGGAGGAGGCGGTGAGCGGTCTTAAACGCTGCACGCCGGTCGCAACCCCGGGCCACTATCGCTGCCATTCCGTGGATTATTGGCTCAAGTCGATCCTGCTCTCGAATCTCTCGGGTAGCGAGGCTACTCAGAGTTATACCAACGAACCCTTTGAAAAACCGGAGGGTTTTGATTGCCGGCCGCAGGCGGAAGGCGGGATGTACTGCGAAAGAAAATAACGAAAAGGTTTGCTGTGATCCCCGGATGATCAAGGGATGCTCTAACCTTCGGCCTTCTTGAGCTTTTTCCACTCCTTGAAGAAATACTGAAGACCCCGGCCGTAGCGACTGTCCCCCGCATCTTGCCGAACGTCCTTGATGTAATAGCCGATGGGGCCGTACATTTCATAAGCGCGTTTGCCAAAAAAACGGACGGCAATTTCCCGGTCACAAAGCCTGGCCTCGATACAGAGGTAGATTTCCTCGTAGATATCGATCACCGAGTCGATGTCGATCTTTTCATCCCGGATCAATCCCGTGACGTAGCGGGTGGCGGCTTCATCCCCCTTTTCGATGGCACGCGTGAGTTCTACCTCGCGGGTCTTGAGATTCTCTTCAATCTTTTTGATGGGGACGACATAGCGGGGGAGATCAAAGCGTTCCCGGTATTTGAGGGTTTCCTTGGCCCGTTCGGATTCCGCGCTCTGAAGATAGGTATTGAGCGCGATAAATCCGCCGGTCAGGGACGCGATGATGGAGATCCAGCCGACCAGTATCCTCGAGTACTTATCGAACTGGTCGATATCAAACGCCATGGCGTTACTCGGCGCAGTGAGGAGGGGGATCCTTCTTCATGCAAAAGTCAGGCGCGCGATTGACGATGAGTCCTTTGCTGGAGGATTCCTCAGCCTTCGGGGCTTCAGGTTCGACTTTTGCTGGAGCTTCGGGGACCGAAGACACAGGGGATGTGGCTTGGGGAGTGGCCACATGATGCGCTGCATGGGGGTCTGCGGTAGGCTTCTCCGCCTCGTTGGCAAGGCACAGGAGAGGGAAGAGGATGAGGACCATCAGGGTCTTGCTGATGACCGGATCACGAGGGATATTCATGGTCTTGAGCTCCAGTACTTCGGGAGAGAATGGGCGTTGATCCGGGGGCTGACACGGTCCGTGCCAGGGCTCCCGATCATCGGCTTCTTGATTTAACGGCGCGATGGGGCGGCTTTGGGCAACGAGGCGGCAAATACCGGGTTCAACCAGCCACTGAGCGAACCCCAGGGGAGGGTCACTTCCGGGGCCCCTGCAACGTAGGGGGCCACTTCATAAGGGTTGAACGTCAGGGTCAATCCCTTCTTGTCAAAAGCCCAATGCTCCGGTGCGATGGCCAGCGCCTTGAGCGATTCGAATTTATCGACGCTGTAGTTGTCGCCCAGCTGTTTCTTGAGGGCCTTTTCGGCCAGTCGAGTCAGGCCATCCTCCCATTCTTTGCCCTGAAAAATATCATCGGTTCGAAGCGGGCGTTTGGAAAGGAGATTGAAGTGGCGCTGTGATGCGGTGCTGAGGGGATGTGCGGCGCCGTGCCCCATCAGGAAACCGGTTTGCTGGGCCGAGAGGATCAGGGGAGAAGAAGCGTCCCGAAAGGAAAGCTGGATTTCGGTATCGCTGGTCGTCTCATCCTCACCATTGGTGTTCGAAGTCTCGATCGGAGAGGCCCCGAGCCAGTGGTTGAGGGCATGGGCCAGCTCCTTCTGCTCGGTCGAGGCGGCTTCGACGTCGATGGCCATGCGGGATTCGGAGTGATGCGCGTTTCTGAAAAAGTCGATCCCTGCGGTCGACTTGAGGACCCGATAATGGCTGACCGGAAAGGCCAAAAGATTATCGACCGTCCGCTTCTGCGTTTTAAGGGTGGCTATCCTTGCTGCGTATTCAGCTTTGGCGCACTGAAGGGTCTCCTCGGATTTAGGGTCGAGCTTGCCGCCTTCTTGAGCACAAAGAACGGGCCAATAGATCAGCCAGTCGCGTTGGCCATCCTTGTATTGCTGGGCGGCTGGAGGGGAAAGTTCGGAAAGATTCTTCCGGTAGACCTCGCCCATTTGTCCATCCAGCTTGGAAAGTGCTGTAACGCCGCAGATCAGGGTTTCGGCCGGTTGCTTTGCCTTGCTGCAGTCAAAACTTGCAGCGTGGGTGAAGCCTGAGAAAGAGAGCGAGCCCAGAATCAGCGTAACGGTAGAAAGAACACTGCGCATGGAAGGTAAGATCCAAAAGAATAAGGTTTTAGTATAAGACCGAGATGGATTGGCGTCATTGGTGCAGATATGGGGGCTTGTCGATGCCGATCAAGACCCGGAAGTGGCTTGTTTATCTGGTTAGGGCATGTCGATAATGCGACCCAGGAGAGATGGCATGGATTCGCCAGACAACCGCCCATCCATCATGCAACCGAAAAGCGGGAGATGAACCATGTCGAATTCACTGGATTGCGATGTCCTGATCGCAGGTGCCGGGCCCACGGGGATGAGTGCGGCCATCGCGCTCCATGACTTTGGCTTCAAGGTCATCGTGATTGACCGGCATGAATCGGGCCTCGATTTTTCACGGGCCATCCTGGTCAATTCCAGCGCGCTTCGCGCCCTGAAACCCTTTGGGATTTCGGACAAGATCCAGAAGGCGGGGACTCCCTTCAGCTCGATGGCCATTCGGGGACCGCACGGGGATCTGGTTTCGGGGGCCGTCGGTGATCCGGCTTCCGACGGCATCAGACCGATCTCCTTGCCGCAGCTTGAGACCGAACGCTGTTTGAACGAAGGGCTATTGGAGCGCGGTATTCAGGTGCAAAGGCCCTTGACGCTAAGCGCGTTCGAGCAAACGGAATCCCATGTCGAATCGGTAGTCGAAGGCCCCGAAGGCACTCGAATCCTTCGATCAGCCTACCTTCTGGGCGCCGATGGCGCACACAGCATCGTGCGAGAGGGCTTGGCCATTGATCATCAGCGAACGCCTGAACCCCTGGGAATGTATAGCCAGGATGCGGTTCTCTCCTGGGATGATGAACCGGATCTGGTGATCTGGATCCTCGAGGATGGGGCCGTCATGGCGATGCGGATCGGCAAGGATCGGGTTCGCTTTGCGGCCACGAACCGATCGGTGTTTGAATCTCTGGGTCTTGGCTCCCGCATTCAGAAAACCACGTGGGAAAGTGATTTTGAGGTCTATTTTGCTCAGGTGGACACCTATGGCCGGGATCGCGTGTGGATCGCAGGAGATGCCGCCCACATCCATTCCCCCATCGGCGGGCGAGGCATGAACATGGGCATTGCCGATGGGATTCGGTTTGCAGAGGCTGTTCGAGATGGCGACTTCAAAGGCTATGCCAGCGACCGTCATCAGGTTTCGGGGCCCTGGGTTCGAAAGAATCGTCTCTTCACGACCCTGGTTTCAGACGCCTCTTTCAAAGGAAGTGCATTTAGAAGGGTGATCCGGACAGGGTATCGAACGGCTTCCCGGGTTCTCGGCTCGAAGGCCGCGCAAAAGATCTTTGCTGCCATGGCGCAGGGCTGAACCGGGCACTCAGGCTTGCTTCAGGTGAGAGGCGCGCCGATTTGATCCAATATTATCGTTCATTGATCAGGCACCACCCCATGCAAAAGTTTCGATTCTGGGCCCCTCTGTGTCTCCTGTTCCCCCTTTCCGGCTGTGATCTTTACCTTCCAGGATGTGGCGGTGGCACCGCACTG
>CAYQOJ010000246.1:0-4758 GCA_964419105.1 uncultured Methylococcus sp. | reverse complement strand
GGCTGAGGTCGGTGTGGCAGTGTTCCTCGAGGATGTTGCTGAGGAGTCTGAAGGCGTTTCTCGGTGTCAGCTGGCGGACAATAAAGTTGGCCTTGCTTTCCCCTTCATCCTCGAAAAGATCCGCCAAGTGGATCGGGGCGCTCCCGGGCTTTCTGCCGACATTCATTCGTTTTTCGATCAAACGGATCATGTTGTCCGGTGACCAGTTGATCGAAGAAATCGTCTTGATTCGGTCACTGCGATAGTACTTTTTGAGATCGTGCAGTTCGTAAGGCAGGAACAGAATGATGCCAAGATGATCGATCTGGAATAGCTGGTCGTTGAGGATAGGCGTCACCAGTTCGCGCATCTTCTCGGGATCCCCCTTGATGCTAACCGGCTCATCGACACGATCGACCAGAAGGTAGACACCGGCCAGACCAAAATAACGCACCAGATCCATGAAGTTTCGCAGCAGCGCGAAACGATTTTCGGTGTTGTGAGGAATCCCGTGGAATTCAAAAAGACCGACCCCGATTTCCTTGATCGCTTTGGTCATGCCCTCGAGGGAGATCGTAACCCCCCTGAGGTGACGGTAGATATCGGCAGCCAGGAATTTCGCCTGCTTGGTCAGGAAGAACGGAAGCTTGCGCTCGTAGCCGGTCAGGTCAATCAGGCGTCGGAGTGTTGCAATCTTGCTGGAAAGATCGTTGGTCGCGTAATAGAGCGCGATCAGGAGCAGAAACTTTTCCGCAATCTCGGGATTGCTCTTGAGAAGATCTTCCCGAGGCGTGTTGGCCACGGTCCGGTAGAGCTCCTCGATGCCCAGCTTCAGGATGTGATCCAGATGGTCGTCGAGGGTGATCCGGCTTTCCGAACGGGGCAGGGGAATTTCCTTCTTGCCCTTGAGGAAACGGGTGATGGCTGAACGATCCGATGCATATTCAAGCGGCAGGCTACGCGGCCTTTGAACTTCGGAGATCAGTTCGTTGTATTCGGTGTAAGCGATGACCAGAACCTGGTCACGATAATCGTTGAGGTAGCGCTCGGTGTCGATACGCATCGACGATTTGCCGGCACCCCGGATCGCAAAGATAACGTAGGGGGTGGGTTTGTCGATGTGGAGCAGTACTGACCTCAATGAGGTGTTTTCCACCATCGAGGACTGAAGGTAGGGATCGCGGTCGGCGTCGAAGATGACGAAGGGGTTATGGTCGAACTGCCAGACCTGCAGCCACTCTTTGATTTCCATGAAGGTCCCGGTGCGTTTGGGTGCGGGGGCTAGGAGCTAGCGCCTCGGAGTTGGAGCAATTTCCTTTATTTTTTGCTGGGGCCTTGGAAACCATTCCATGCCGACCCATGAGTTATTGCCTTCATTACGGCGGCGCCAAATATACCATACCTGACCATTACAAGTCCGACTAAGCGATGCCCAGAGGGGTTTTTTGAGGGGGCCCCAATCCAAGGGGCACTTTCTTGCGCGGCTTGTGTCTATGGAAGAACACCGATAATCTTTAGGGTTTTACTGTGGCGCTTTTCTCTTCGTTCATGCGTGATCCAGATTTGAAAAAGGATGTGGAGCCCGACTCAGGGCAACACGAGGATGAGGAGTTCATCGAGGCGAGTTGGAAACCCTTTTATTGGTTTCTTGGCAGTTTTGTCGCCATGTTCGTCCTCGGTGAATTGCTCATCGACTTCGGGCTTCACTTTTTTGAGTTTCTCTTCGAGGTCCTGGAGAAAATCTGGCTCGTCCTGATCGAGGCGCCTGAAGAGTGGCTCGAAGATCAGTTGGCCGATTACCTCAAGCAGCATTTTCCTCACGAAGCCGAGCGCTACTCCGAAATTGCGACGGCCTTGGGGCTGACACCACTCAAGCTGATTTTGCTGGTCTTGCTAGGTCGCTATGGTTTCAGGAAGCTCCGGGATGAACATTGGCCTCGCCTTCGACGCTGGTTCCGCATCCGGGTCAAGCAGGTTCATCTGGCTTGGGAAGCCTTGACCCTCGTTCAAAAAATCATTTCAGGCGCGGTCTTTCTCGTCCTTCTCATCATCCTGATCTGAAGGCTAGAGCCTTTGGATTCAACGTCCTACCGGAGCTTTTATCGATGTCCCAGTACACCAAGGTCGATCTTACCCTCAAGAGCAACGTTTATTTCGATGGAAAGTGCGTGAGCCATACCATTCATCTTGAGGATGGGACCCGAAAGACGATCGGCGTGATTTTTCCCTCGACCCTGCGTTTTACGACCGGGGCCCCTGAAGTGATGGAAATCACTGGCGGTGTCTGTCGTGTCCGTTTGGATGGCGAAACCGAATGGCGCCAGTATGGGGCCGGCCAACGATTTGAGGTGGCAGGAAATTCGGCGTTCGATATTGAAACCCTCGAGTTTCTGGATTACATCTGCCACTTCGGTAGCTAACCCTTCGGTGGCTTCTCTTGCTTGAGGCCTTCCCCTTTCTTTTTTCGCGTCGCCTTCTTCCCAGAAGGTGCCGCGGCCATCGGCTTGGCCTCTTGAGTGGCGTTGACAGGGGCTTTCCCGGAAGGCTCTGAAGGCTTGTTCCTCTTGGCCGTCAGTCGTGCCGCCTTCTCGACCTGCTGGTCGTAGCTCCTTCGCCAGACTTCAACCCGTTCGAGCGCGGTATTGATCTCGGTGCCGGGGAGTTCAGTGGCCAGCTTGATCCTTGGCTCCTCTGCTTCACGGTAGCCTAATTCACTGGAAATCGTGTACCAAATGTAGGCTTCAGTCCGGTTTTGGGGGACCCCGTCGCCGGCAAGATACATCTCCGCGAGCGTCATGGCGGAATGGGCATCGCCCTGATCCCCGGCTTTCTGAAACCACTCGGCTGCACGGGTCCGGTTTTCTTCAACCCCAAGTCCCACGTAATACATCACGCCAAGTTTGGCTTCCGCAATCGGATTGCTCTCAAGGGCTGCCTTTTCATACCAGACGCGAGCTTGCCCATAGTCCTGAGGAACGCCGAGACCGCGCATGTAGAGATTGCCAAGGTTTACCGCTGCATTGCCGTTGCCTCGGAGTGCAGATTCTTTAAATTCCCGGTAAGCGGTTGGCCAATCCTCTTTGGCGGCGGCATCCAGCCCTTGTGCAAGATCCGCCCGAGTCAAGCCTGGGCCCAGCAGGGCTAGGAGGAGGGGAGGGGTCATCCATTGTCTGCACTGCATTCTAGGGGGCCTCCAGGATGATTTTTCCAATGTGTTGACTGGATGCCATGAGGGCATGCGCCGCCTCTGCGTCCTCCAGGGGGAATCGGGCAGCTAGGGTCGGTCTGATTCCATTCGCCTCAATCAGAGGCCATAGCGATCGTTTGATTTCCTGTGCCAACAGGGCTTTTTCTTGAAGGCTACGGGAGCGGAGGGTGGATCCGGTCACTGTGAGTCGTTTGGTGAGTAGGGGCAACAAATTCACTTCTCCCCTGTAGCCCCCTTGAACCGCGATGAGCACCAATCGGCCTTCCTCTCGGAGGAGCTCAAGGTGAACTTGAAGAAGCGGGCTGCCGACAAGATCGAGGATCACGTCGACTCCTTTCTGGTCGGTCAGGGAGAGTACGCGGGATTTGAGATCTTCGCTTCGGTAAGCGATGGGAATAGCGCCAAGGCGTTCCAGGGCAGCACATTTTTCTTCGCTCCCTGCGGTTGCAATGACGCGGGCTCCGAAATGGCGTGCAATAGGAATCGTTAGCATACCAATCCCGCTCGTTCCGCCCTGAACGAGAAGGGTTTCGCCGCTGATCAGTCGCCCGCGCCGAAAGATGTTATCCCAGAGGGTGAAAAGCGCTTCAGGCAGCGCTGCCGCTTCGGCATCAGAAACCTTTGGGGGAATGGCAAAACAAAGCGTTTCGGGGGCTGTGACATATTCGGCGTATCCCCCCCCGCTGAGCAATGCGCACACCCGGTCGCCAACGGTAAAGCCGTGGGCGTCTTTGCCAAGGGCCGTGACCTCCCCTGCGACTTCCAATCCGGGGAGTGGAGAGGCGCCTGAAGGAGGAGGGTAGCGGCCCTGGCGCTGCAATAGATCGCCGCGATTGACGCCGATCGCGCGGACCTTGATGAGGATTTCGCCTGATTGGGGCGTAGGGATGGGCTCTTCGATGAGCGCGAGGCGCGATTCGGGGCCGGGATTCAGGATGCCAACTGCCTTCACGGCGCGTTTCGTGGGCGAAGGATCGTGTTTTTGGGGGACGATACCGTATCGGTTTCGGGGTAATCCAGGGTGAAATGGAGTCCCCGGCTTTCTTTTCGGAGCTGGGCGGAGCGGATGATCAGCTCAGCCACAATCGCGAGATTCCGAAGCTCCAAAAGATCGTTGGTCACGCGAAAGTTGCCGTAGTAGTCGGCGATTTCCTGCTTGAGCAGTTCGACGCGGTGCAGGGCACGCTCCAGCCGCTTGTCGGTCCGGACAATACCGACATAGTCCCACATGAATCGTCGGATTTCGTCCCAGTTGTGGGCAACAACCACTTCCTCATCTGAGTCGGTCACTTTTGATTCATCCCATTCGGGAAGTTCGGGAGGAATCGGACGCTCACTGAGGTGGGCGAGAATCCATTCGCCCGCCCGTTTGGCGAAGACGAGGCATTCGAGGAGCGAGTTGCTGGCCATTCGATTGGCGCCGTGGAGTCCGGTCGAGGCGGCTTCCCCGATAGCCAGAAGACCGGGCACATTGGTGCAGGCGTGATGGTCCGTCAGGATGCCGCCGCAGGTGTAGTGCGCAGCAGGCACCACGGGAATCGGCTCGCGTGTCATATCAATGCCGAGTTCCA
>CAYQOJ010000245.1:0-4791 GCA_964419105.1 uncultured Methylococcus sp. | reverse complement strand
ACCCTGGTGCATCCCTTTCATGGGCATATCGGATGAGCCCCCATGATTCATTCCGGATGCCTGACCCTCATCCATGCGGTGCGCTTCTTTCACTCCACCCTCGGCCTTCTCCGCTTGGGCACCACCTCCGTGGCCACCGTGTGCGTGAGAAATCTCGACCAGCTGGAGGGTGTTCACTGGGACTCGTTCAGAAGGCTGAATATCATCATAGGCGTAAGGGCGTCCATTCAGCAGCATCGAACCGGGCCCTTCGGAAATCCCGATTGGAATGGGGTGATCAGCATTGACCGTGTCACTCAGTCGGTAGGTCCGGTAGCGACTCAATTGTGTCGGCATGCGGGAGCTTTCAGTCACTGCCCGGGCAATTCGAAACTTGGCAATCGGGTATTCGGAACCAATGGGTAGCGCATGGTGCCCCATCATGTTGCCCATCATCCCCTCGCCTTTTCCCCCACCGTGATCCATTCCAGCCATCTTCGCCATCATGGCTTCATGCATCCTGGGAAGCGCGCCCTTGAAAGCAAGACTTTTCAAGACCAGTTCGCTACCGACACCTCGCCCACTGAAGTCCATCCAAAGATCCAGGCGCTCCCCGGGAGCCAGCATCACGTAGGGGCGAATTTCAGGGCTCTCAAGCAAGCCCCCATCCACGCCCAAGACAGAAATGGCGGTTCCGTCCGACCAACCCAACTTGTAGATTCTCGAATTGGAACCATTCATGACCCTCAAGCGGTAGGCCCGCGTTGCCACCTCGAACACCGGATCGGCTTTACCGTTAACGAGGACTCGGTTCCCCGCAAACCCCAGTGTGCGATCGTGCATGGTCCGGCCATAAACCAGCTGATTATTCTCATCAAATTGCCGGTCCTGAATCACCAGAGGGAGCTCATATTCACCTGAAGGCAGTCCAAGCCTCCCCTCCTCCGCATCACGAATCAGAATGCCGCCTGCAAGGCCGTAATAAACCTGAGTGGCCGTTTTCTCATGGGAGTGCGGATGGTAGATGTGAAGACCCGCCCGGTTTTTGATTTCAAACTCATAGACCCGCTCTTCACCCGGCGCAATGGAATCCGAAGGGTGACCATCCTGTTCGGCTGGAACATGGAGACCATGCCAATGAACGATCGATTCCTCAGGAAGCGCATTCTTGAAATGAATTCGAACCTTCTGGCCCGTTTGAAACTGAAGTAAAGGCCCCAGATAGGAACCCGGAATCTCTGTCACGGTGTCCTTGGGTCCTCCAATCAATTTGGCCGAATAGCTGAAAACTCCGGTGGTTTTGCCCGGGAGAATCTGGATCTGATTGGATCGTGCAAGGAGTTCCAGTTCGACATCTGCCTTGAAGGACGGGTCAGCCTTGACGGCGCCCCGGCCCTTCGGATTTTTCATCTCCATGGCATCCAACCACGAGGGTAACGACGCCACACCGGCCACGCCAAGGCCAGTGAGTTGCATGAAACGCCGACGGGAAGATGGAAATGTGTGGTTCATGACTTGGCTCCGGATCTTGTCGTTTTTATGGTTTCAAAGAGAGGGTACTTTTACCCCATCCCTGAAAGTAATCCCATACGGATTGTACGCCTTTATGCATCAGCATTTTCTAATTCTTTTTGCGTTTTGGGTCTTGGATCTGCTCTGACAAAGCCCAAGCCACGTGCTCCCGGACTACAGGCGATGGATCATCCGATCTTGCCCTCAGAGAAGCCAGGATTCTGGGGCTCGGGGGCGCGTTACCCAACCCAATTGCAAGGTTCCTAAGCCAAGATTCATAGCCAATACGACGAATGGCAGAGCCCTCCAGCTTTCGGTTGAACTCATCCTCCGACCAGGCAAAAAGCTCAACCATAGAGACGCGATCAAGCGAGGGACGTGGGAGAAAATTTGCCTCACGTGTCATTTGCGCATATCGATTCCACGGGCAGACAAGCTGGCAGTCATCGCATCCATAAATTCGATTGCCAATGGGCTTTCGAAATTCGAGGGGGATCGTCCCCTTGAGCTCAATTGTGAGGTAGGAAATACAGCGCCTTGCATCCAGCTGATAGGGAGCAACAATCGCTGCTGTGGGACAAGCAGTGATGCAGGCGGAACAACTGCCGCAATGGGCAGTAACCGGAGCATCTTCCATGAGGGGCAAATCGGTCACGATTTCTCCCAAAAAGAAGAAGCTGCCGCTCTTTCGATCTATCAGGTTCGTATGCTTCCCAATCCATCCAAGACCGGCGTCCTCGGCATAGGACTTTTCAAAAAGGGGCGCACTATCGGAAAACACCCGATATCCGAAGGGGCCGATTGCGGCCTCCATTCGGCTAGCAAGCTTCTGAAGCCGATGACGTATGAGCTTGTGGTAGTCCCGTCCCAAAGCATAGACCGAGATCGCTGGCTGTTCGCCATCGGCAAGACGCGCCATCGCATCCTGAAGGGTCATTGGAAGGTAATCCATCCGAACGGAGAGAATGGACAGCGCACCCGGAATCCATTGTGAGGGATCCGCTCTCAAGTCCCGGTGGCGGGCCATGTACGTCATTTCACCATGACGCCCCTCGGCCAACCAGTCATCCAGAAACCTGAGGGCAATCTGTGTCTCAATCCGAGCAACGCCCAAACGGTCAAAACCCAGTTCAGCGGCCCAGACCTTGATGTCCTTCTGAATTTGCCTAAGTTCCATTGCGACTAAAAAGAAAAAAGAAACCCATCGTAGAATGTCCTCATTCTCTTCCATCATAGCCGTCTAAACATGGATTTTCCGTCGACGTCTCGCCTTCCGCTCTATGCCTCGAACGATGTTCGAGCCATGGATAAAGAAGCCATCCAACGATTGGACGGCAACGGCATCGAACTGATGGAACGGGCCGGCGCTGCAGCATTTGAATGCATTAGGCAACTCCGACCTGATGCACGCACGCTTTCTGCCATGGCGGGACGCGGCAACAATGGGGGTGATGCCTACGTGGTCGCCCGGCTGGCCCTTCAGGCCGGATGGGATGTAAGGCTCTTTCCTTCTGACCCTCACCATGCGCCGCAGGGCGATGCCGCAATAGCCAGAGAGCGCTATCTTGCGGCCGGAGGGCCCATCCTCGACTTTATACCCGAGGATTTTGAAGCCGTTGAAGTTCTCGTTGACGGACTTTTTGGTACAGGGCTCGACCGCGAAATCGAAGGACACGACGCCCTCATCATCGAGGCGGCTAACCGCTATCGGGAGAGAGGATTCGGGCACGCCCGCAACCGCCGTTCGCTAATCGCGCTGGATGTCCCTTCAGGTCTTCATGCTGACCGAGGCTGCATTCTTGGAACCGCCATTCGGGCCGATCTCACCATCACCTTTGTGCAACCCAAGCCGGGGCTTTTCACTGGCATGGGTCCAAGCTGTGCCGGTGAAATCCATGTTTCGCACATCGGTATTGATTCGGATGTCTTGCGGCGTCAAAAACCCTTCGCTGAATTAACCGGTTGGATTCAATCCCCACCCCAGGCGAGACCCCGGGAGAGTCACAAAGGCACATTTGGGCATGTTCTGATCGTCGGCGGGGATCAGGGCTATAGCGGGGCCGCCCGCCTTGCAGGGGAGGCCGCGCTCAGATGCGGTGCAGGCCTTGTCAGCGTGGGGACTCATCCCGGTCACGCCGCGACCCTCAATCAAGGTCGCCCGGAACTCATGGTTCAGGGAGTCCAGGGGGGTTCCGATCTTGATGCGCTTCTGAATCAATCGACCGTTGTCGCGATTGGGCCAGGACTTGGACAAACACCCTGGGGCAAGAGCCTCCTCGATCAGGTACTCGCAAGTCCTCTCCCTCTCGTGGTGGATGCCGATGCCCTCAACCTCCTCAGCAACCCCGCACGAAGGGAGGCCCCCTGGGTTCTGACGCCCCACCCAGGTGAAGCGGCAAGGCTTTTGGGAAGCTCATCCCAGAAGGTCCAAGAGGATCGATTCACAGTGGCTTTGGACTTGGCTGAGCGCTTTGGAGCCAGCATCGTTCTGAAAGGGGCCGGGACGATCATCGCAGAAAAGGCCCGATTGTGCCGCGTAATCCCACTGGGGAACCCCGGCATGGCCTCGGGCGGAATGGGAGATGTTCTCACCGGCGTTATTGCAGCACTGATAGCTCAGGGGCTTTCCACCTTCGATGCTGCGACATTAGGCGCCCTCCTTCACGCAGGAGCCGGCGATTTACTGGCGGAAGAGTATGGTGAACGCGGACTACTCGCCCTGGATCTGCCACCTGCGATCCGCCAGCTCCTGAACGCTCCTTCCCAACTTCAGTCACCCCGATGGCCGATACTTTGCGCCTGAAGGGAGAGCTCCCCCTCATTGATGAATCGGCTACCCTTGCCTTGGGTAAACAGCTTGCCACGCAGGTTGAAGCGGGAACCGTTATTTTCCTTCACGGCAATTTAGGTGCTGGAAAGACCACTCTGGTTCGGGGTTACCTTCAGGCCCTGGGACACCAGGGGGCCGTCAAAAGCCCCACATTTACGCTGGTCGAAGAATACCTTTTGAAGGAGCTTCGGATCTTTCACTTTGACCTATACCGGCTCAGCGATCCGGAAGAGCTCGAGTGGATGGGTATCCGCGACTACTTTTCAGCTGACTCGGTCGCTTTTATCGAATGGCCCGAACGCGGCGAAGGATTTCTTCCTGCGGCGGATTTCGAAATCACCCTGATTTATGATGGGGCGTCTCGAATTGCTGAAATCACCGGCTCTGATGTGCCCGACAATCTTCTTGCAAACCAATGATCGCTCGACTTTTGCTGATTAGCACCCTGATCCTTCTATCCCTGGATCTTG
>CAYQOJ010000244.1:0-4815 GCA_964419105.1 uncultured Methylococcus sp. | reverse complement strand
TTGCTTGGAAAATCCATCTCGCTTTTACGCGGCATGGTGGTTTGGCTATCTCGAATCGTTTCAGCAGATACACCCGCAGAAATCAGCGCCGCGACGAAGACGAGCGACAAATTTAAAAGCCGAGCAGAAAGAATATGTGGCATGACAAACTCAGATTTCATTGCGATGGAATTCATCGGTCATTTCGGACCGTTTTATAAATATCTGCTGACAGGTAAGCCCACAGAAGTGACGTAAAGTAGCTTCGGTTCTGACACAGTAGCCCTCTATTTCGATGGGCATACCACAATGAGTGCAGCAATTTTCTCGACCATAAAGAGTGGAGGCGGTCGTCTTGAGAGCCACATTCAATAAATGTCTGGCTGAATCGCTCAATGACATGAACTCAACTGACATGGTGGTACTTCCATGGAAAGGCAGGATTGAATAAGAAAGAACAGTCCAAAACCGCACGAAGCTGACCTTGACCAGGAGAGATGGCAAGGGTCGGAGAGAGTTTCATCCCACGGTTCCGAACTGAGTCAATACAACGAAGATTAGCTACGAATTGACTCGATCGCTGTCAATCCATTGCTTTTCACCGGTGGGGGACTTCCCCTCACGATTACCAATGAGGCCAGTAAATCCATAGGCGGTGAAGAGGTCATCTCCTTTTCACCCTTGATGAAGGCAACGCCCGGCCCACCAACAAGGTAGTTATTTCCTTCACCGGCAAAGACCTCGTCGTTTCCAGCAGGAACGGTGATATGAGCAACAATAGTTGGCTGTTCAGCCTTACCACCCGGAGTGCCAAAGAAATGGAGTCCTGGATTGATAAGCCCCAGATCAAGGGAAGTCGCGTCGCTGTCGAAGGCTTCACCCGATATCTTGGCCTTTACGCCATTCGCGAGATGGATTTCTTCGATGTTGGTGAAGAGCAGATTTGTGAAATCGCCCGACTTATTGAAAACAATCGTGTCAATGAAATTGGGGGTGCCCCGCGTCGTGGACGCAGTCGAGATTGCAGACGTTGAAAATGTTCCGGGGCCAGTAGCCTGAAATCCAAGATTGACCGTAGCATCAGTAGCAAGAGTCAGCGTTTGAGTCAGTGTATAAGTCTTTGCTGGATCATAAACACCAGAGGCAACGCGTCCCAGATTGTCCTTGTTTCCGACAAGACCATTAATGCTGGTTCCTTCCGGAAGTGTCTTCCCGATCACCACGAACTCATCGGATCCCGTCGTGCCCACATAAGCACCAGAACTCACGTCCTGAGCCAATGCACTGTGAATGCAGACGGCTAACGCCGACATAGCCAGAAGTCTTGCTTTATTTTTGTTGATCATCATCCTGCTTCGGATTTTTAGACGAAGCAGGAAATTTAATAACAGAATCCCGATTCTCCTAGGGAAAATTTCCCGAAATTGGAAATATTTTTTACTGGATCGGCGGATGCGCGGATACAAACTGCGCGGCCATTTTGATCAGTTCAGCCGTAGATCCATATCCCAATTTATCCTTGATGATGACCGCATAGTTAGAAACCGTTTTCGCAGTCAACTCCAAGACTTCAGCAATCTCCCTGGAATCGCATCCCTTTCCAAGCAACTGAAACACCTCAAACTCTCTAGCGGATAGAAAACGCATGGGGTCATTGAAGTTGACCTCCCGATTATCCTCAGAAAAGGAAATGTTTTCGCCGGTATAAAACCGACTCCTTGTGACCTCTCGAATGGCTCGCACCATATCCTGTGGGGAACAGCTTTTACAAAGATAACCACTCGCTCCTGCATCAAAGGCACGTGAAACATAGATTGATTCATCATGAATACTGAAGATCAAAATCTTTGCATCGGAATCGATCTGGCGAATCCTCCTTGTGGCCTCAAATCCGCTGATACCGGGGAGGTTGAGATCCATAACCACCACATCCGGATTCCAGACCGTGTACTGGTCTACCGCAGCATCTCCGGTTTCTACCTCCGCAATCACTGAGAATTCACCCGTCAGTTCCAGCAACATGCGGTATCCCGTCCGGACGACTGCGTGATCGTCCACCAACATCACAGTAATCAATGCGTCAGACACCACTATTCCTTGGAAGAAGAATCCTGATTTCAAGCCCCTGCCCTGGCCGGTTGATCAGCTTGAATTGGCCCTTGAGGCTTGCAACCCGTTCCCTCATCCCAAGGAGACCAAATCCTTTTTGTGGAAGAGACTGCTTCATACCTCTCCCGTTATCCCTAAGCAGCAAAGCAATCATCTCAGGATCCTTCAGCTCGACTTGGACTTCCGCCCGAGTCGCTCCAGAGTGACGAAGGGTATTCGTCAGTGCTTCCTGAATGATCCGATAAATCTCAAGGCTCATTGAGCCCTTTACATCCTCTAGTTCCGAATCGCAGCGTATACCAATCTCAAGATCAGGTGCCGTGGCATGCCAATGATCCCGAAGGTCTGAGATCGCAGCTTTTAAACCAAGGTCCTCTAGCACCATTGGTCTTAGCCGACGCATCAATGAGCGAACCACACCAAACAGGCGATCACACAATCGCTGAATCTCCCGATCTGCCATTACCCCCACACCGGGGTTGTTCACCATCGCCCCGCTCATCATCTTGATCGCCGTCAGATTTTGTCCGAATTCATCGTGAATTTCCTGGGCAATACTCCTTCGCTCCTCCTCTTGTATTGCCAGAGAATGGCGGGTCAAAGCCCTATTCTCATCACGGGATGCTTTAAGGGTCGCAGAAAGATGATTGATTCCAGCGGAAATACGGTCAAGTTCGTTTAATCCGAATCGTGGCAGGCGCGTATCGTAATCACCCTCTACCATGGCATTTAGGCCATTGAGAATACGACTCACAGGGCGAAGCGCTCGCCCGGCGATGAAATGTACAGATATATAGATCGCGAGCAGGAGCAAGCCCTGCAACATGAGAGAACCTTGAGCTTCCTCCCATGCTTCCCGAATTTCATCCTCTGCATAAGATTCCACATGGATAAATAGAGGGGGCTCGCCCCCGAGTTTTACCTCTCGAACAACTATCAGAGGTTCAGAGGCGACAGCCCATCGAAACCATCTAGGGACGCCATCCATAGGGGCTTCCTGATTATGGCCGTCCATAAGTAGCGGACCCGCTTCACTGGCACTCACCACAATGCGTAGGTGGCGGATACGATCCAGATGACTGACTTTTTCGACCCATCCATGGATAGCTGATTGCTTAAGATCACCAGCGACCAGGGCTGCATCAATAAGACCCAGCGCCAAGCCGACACTGGCCTTTGCCTCTTGTCGGACAGAGTTACGCGCATCATGGACTGCCCAAACAAAACCCAAGCCAATGATGAGAATCATGATGATCGCAATCGACAGATTAAGTCGTAACTCAAGACCAAGGTTCGGCTTCACATCATCACCAGCTTGGTATTGGGTTTATTCCTGACCGATCTGATAAATCTCCTTCTGATCATCCTCAACGATCTTGCCAGACTCTGCATCGATTTCGATTTTTACTTCCAGACCATCCGCTTTTTTAATATCGAATTCATAGGAAGCACGACCATTTGACTCGATCTCAAACTCAGTCTCAACAATGTTGCCCGGGTGCTTCTTGAGGGCAATTTCCTTTGCCTGGTCGAGAGTAATCTTGGCTTTGGACTTGAATCTGGGATCTTCTGGGCTTTCTACCTCATCTTCACTCTCGGTGATCTTGGCGGTCGTAGCATCGCACTCGAATTCCTTGCTACGATCCTTATCTTTGATCTCGAATTCATAGATTGACCTTCCGCTCTCAGTCTTTTTCTCCATTTTCACAATTTCGCCAGTCAGTTGGGCTTGGGCTTCCTTCACGCAGGCATCGACAACGGATTTCTCTCCAGCAATGGTTACTCCGGACATGACGCCTGCAACACAAATAGCCACCAACGCGACTGAAATCTGATTTTTCATTTCACTCTCCTGATACAACCAAACAAGACTCATCCAATCGTCACCTTTTAACTTTATTAGGCCTTAGGTGATCAATCGGTCATTCAGGCATCCCTGCCGCCATCAATCCCTAGTTTCCTAATTTCGGCCAGCAAGTCCATTTCACTAATACCAATGATCTGATCAACTCCTGTCAGATTCCAGACAGGTGAGCCTGTCTTTGTAAATCCAGTGGCTGGCGGCAAATACCCATGGCTTATAAGCCGCCACTCCATCATCGCAAGCTCGCTGGCCGGCGCAGAGTCATGATCTTTAAACGGGGGGGTGCAGCCAGTTCTCCGACATCACACGAACAAGTCGGCAAAAGGCCGCTCTCCCAATCCATCCAATAGAACCAGCGCCGATTCCCAGACTCACAAACACACTCTACCTTCTTGTCATATCCGACCTGGGCTGGCTGATTGAAGGCAGCGCATCCATTCCAAACTGAATTCATCCTGCACGATTCAATGCAACAAAAGCCATTGATGCTAGCGCTATATCCCATTCTCCGAATAGGGAAAATTTCCCGAAATTGGATTGGTTTCCCTAAATCAGAGGCCGCACGAACAATTCCCAATATGTTGTCACCGAAAAACCATGTCGGTGGATTCAGGGTCCCGCTCAAATCAGCAGGGTGAGCATCTCATGCGCTTGCGTCGGGTAGGCCACCAACCAGAAGGCTCGACTCGCACACAACTTCATGGGGGCAACCTGAAGACGCCGACTTCACCAACTGACAACTGTTCGCTTGCGCCAAGAAACGAACGTTCTGGAACGTTACAGAACGTCCTCACCAAGTGAACATTTTTGGGGGCAACTTTGGGGGCAACATTTTTGATGTCGTTTTTAAGTCATTGATTTTG
>CAYQOJ010000243.1:0-4838 GCA_964419105.1 uncultured Methylococcus sp. | reverse complement strand
AGAAGAACGCCATGGCGAAAATGAAAAGCATGGTGAAACCACAGGCCACCATGACTCTGAAACTCCAGAACAATGGGGCGACCTTGGGGAGACTGTCATGTGCGGCTTTCGCGATGGTCGCTTCGTCTGCATCGACGACTTTAGCGGTGTATTTCTTGAGAAGCAGGCCGTACCCCAGGTCGGCCTTATGCTTTTCGAAAGAGGCAATAACGGCCGCATCCTTTTTGCCCGAACGCATCGTCTGAAGGTCCGCATAGGCTTTCATGCCATTGTGAATTCGGGCCACATTGTCTTGATAAAGGTCTTTGAGCCCGCGGACGGGTTCATCAATGGAACGAGTCGCGATAAGCCCAAGGAGATAAGGAATCTCGATGGCGTAATCAGTTTTCTGCTCTTTCTCGTTGATGATGCCGGCGAGGGTGAAGCTTGCGGGTGGCTTCGCTGTTTCCCACTCAGCCTCGATTGCAGCCAGTTTCACCTTCTGCGCTTCGCCTGAGGTGTAACCGCTTTCATCTCCCAGAACGATCACTGAAAGGATCGAGGCGAGACCAAAGGCAGAAGCGATGGAGAAAGATCGACGAGCAAATCCGACGTCTCGCTGATTGAGGAGATACCAAGAACTGATTCCAAGAACAAACATGGATGCGGTGACATACCCTGCAGCCACCGTGTGAACGAATTTGACCTGCGCAACCGGATTGAAGAATACATCGGCAAAACTGGTCATCTCCATGCGCAGGGTTTCATAGTTGAACTCTGCTCCGACTGGATTCTGCATCCAACCATTGGCTATCAGGATCCATAAAGCCGAAAAATTGGTACCAAACGCCAGCAACCAAGTGACTGAAAGGTGTTGAACCTTAGTCAGGCGATCCCAACCGAAGAAGAAAAGACCGACAAAGGTCGACTCAAGGAAAAACGCCATCCATCCCTCGCTCGCAAGGATTGGACCGAAGATGTCACCCACATAATGCGAGTAGTAAGCCCAGTTCGTTCCGAACTGGAACTCAAGCGTCAAGCCCGTGGTCACGCCCATTGCAAAGTTGATCGCAAACAGCTTGCCCCAGAAGCGGGTCATGTCCTTGTAAACCGGTCGACCGGTCATGACATAAACCGACTCCATGATCGCCAGGATAAAGGTCAACCCGAGGGTCAGTGGAACGAATAAAAAGTGATAGAGCGCTGTAAGTCCGAATTGCAACCTGGATAGGTTGACGATTTCATCACCGGTCATGCGTTTTCTCCTCGGGAGTCTGGGATATGGAGGGGCTATTCAAAAAAAAACGGTCACCAATCGGCAATTGTGGTTCGGGTTTCTTCCCTTCCGGTCGAAAGACAACAAACCACAGTCCTGTGAGAAGGGCCACTTTTAGAATCAAGACCAAACCAATCTCAACTCTGAAGCGATCGTTCATAGATAGAGTTACCGACTATATATTTTGGTTATAAACACACCGCATATTGGCATATCATGCCTCACGCTGGTGTCACAACAACGCAGCTCTCAGTCTCCAGGCGTGGCTCTGGCTGTGCAACGCCGGATCTACCCAATCTGCGCGTTACATAATATAATTATTTTCTAATATAGTTAAGCCTTAATGAAACCGCACTGTTCGCCATGACCACTTTTCGCTTATCCAGCGCCATCGTCCTCACCGCCGCCCTTATGGGCCAGGGCGTGGATGTCCGCGCAGAAAATGAACCAAAGTCGTCAAAGCCAACTGAAGCGAGACCCCCGAAACTCAGCCTAAGCGATGCCATTGAGCTTGCGTTCCATCAAAATCCGGACTTGGCCGCAGCGGAAGCTCGCATTGGTGAGGCAGAAGCCAAGGTCGCCGAAGTTGCCTCCGGGTTCTACCCCAAGCTCACGACCCGTGTTGGTTACGACTACACCGACAACCCGGCGCTTGCTTTCTCCTATATCGTTGCACAGCGGCGTTTCAATAGTGGTGACCTAGCCAGGATCAATGCTCCGGGATTTGTTTCCAACTTCAGGCCAGAGGTGATTGGAACCATCAATCTGTATCGGGGCGGACAAGACGACTACCTCAAGCAAGCAGCTGAATTAGGCGTCAAAACAACCGAACTCCAGCACGCTGCATTGAGAAACCGCCTCGCAGCCGCAGTCACCTCAGCCTTCTACGCCGTAGTTTCAGCACCCAAACAGTTTGAAGTAGCACAAAAGTCCGTCCTCACAATAGAAAAAGAAGTTGGACTGACCCGTGAGAAAGTCCATGAAGGAAGTGCGCTTCGGGGTGACGTGCTCTCACTCGAAGTCAGGGAAAAGTCCTCGAAGGAGTCTGAGCTTCAGGCCAAGAACAACATGACCCTCTCCAAGTCAGCACTCAAGTCGCTGCTCGGAGAACAAAAAAGAGAGCTTCCGGAGGTCATCGATATCGAGTTAACCAGTCCGGCCAAGAGTCGGTCACTCGAAGAAGCCCTGGAAGAGGCCTATAGCCACCGCCCCGAAGTAGAAGCTGCCAAACATCAGGTTCAGATGCGCCAACACGAACTTGATGCCGCCAATGGCGCCATGTTGCCGCGCGTGAATGCCTATGCTTCCTATGGCTCAAATAGTCAAACTCTCGATCCTGGCAGTTATCAAGGAAACGCAAGTATCGGGCTAAATGCGGAGTTTGATCTCTATGCCGGTGGCGCCACCAGCGCCCAGATCTCTGGGGCCGAGCGCCGACTCGTTGAATCTCAGGCACTCGAGCAACGCATTCGTCTTGATGTCGAGAATGAGGTTCGTCAAACCCATTCGACATTTGAACAATCACTGGAGCGTCTGAAAGTTGCCGAGGCAGCCGCCTTATCTGCAGAGGAAGCCTTACGGCTGGTAAGCGAGCAGTACCATGGTGGCACAGCAACCGTGACCCGGTATCTTGAAGCTGAGACAGATCGCGCAGCGGCATCCATGCGTCAGATTGTGGCCCGCTTCGAGACACGGGTAGCCGAAGCCCAACTATTAGAAGCTCAGGGACACTGGCGATGAATCACTCGTCAAATGAATCACGGACAGGATGGAGCCAGATCATGCAAAGAAAGCTGGCTTCCATTCAACGATCCGGGGACATTCTTGTCGATGTTTTTCACTATGTGGCCCTGTTTGGAATTGGCTCGACCGTGGTTTGGTCCGGAATTCATGACTACATCGGGATGATGAAAGTCGGTCACGCCTCGCTGGAGGACATCCTGCTCTTATTTATCTACTTGGAACTGGGTGCCATGGTCGGCATTTATTTTCGAACACGCCGGTTACCTGTCCAGTTTTTGATCTATATCGCCATCACGGCATTGTCACGCCATCTGGTTATCGATGTTCAGAAAGTGGCGGATGACTTCCACCTTTATCTTCTCTGGTCAATCGCCAGCGCCATAGGGATTCTGAGCCTTGCCATTCTTATCCTGTCCTTCTCGGACAAGAAGTTTGGCTCGCCCTGCGATCAGAAAGCCCCCCCCAGTAGCCACTGAAACGAGGCCTCTCCCCATGTCACTGCCACCGGAATTCGCTAACAACAAAGTCAGGTTAATGGGAGGCGTTGGGCTGGGCCTCGTCTTTTTCTTGATTTGGATTGAGGGTGGGTTTGTCTCCAAAGTCTCTCCTGGGCAAATACCTGAAACGGCTAAGGCCCCTCTCGGTGAGACGCTGACTGTTTCACGACAGGATGCCGATGGACCCATCGCGTGGCCTGCCCGCATCGAGCCAATTAAGACCATACAAATAGCTGCCAAATTTCCGGGACGCATTCTTGAGATACCGGTTTCCACAGGGACTTCAGTAGCTCGCGGACAACGCCTGGTCCGTCTTGATAGCTCGGAACTTAATGCTCGCCTCAATCAAGCAAAAGCTCACCTTGCGGCTGCAGAAGCCGGGTTTGCCAGAGCCAGCGCCGATGCCCATCGCCTTCGGAACCTTTTTGCCAAGGAGGCAGCAACACGACAGGCTTTGGATGCTGCAACAGCAGAGGAACGTCAGGCACAGGCCAGCCTTCAGGAAGCAAAAGCAGGGATTGCTCAGATGGAATCTCAAGTAGCGGAGACCAATCTAACAGCACCCTATGACGGCCTCATCGAGCGACGCCTCCAGGAGCCAGGAGATTTGGTTCTGCCGGGTCAGCCTATTCTGATCTTCCTCGAATCATCTGCGCTTCGAATTGAAGCCAGCATCCCATCAACCTGTGCGTCGGCCATCCAAATCGGAGCAACTCTCAAGGCCAAATCACCCGGCTCTGACAATGAGCTCTCCGCCGTCGTTGAGGAAAAAGAACCCGCCAGTGACCGCGAGACGCAGACTCAACGCATCAAAGCCAGGCTGATCGGCGAAGCGAAAGTGACCCCCGGGAGCTTTGTCTCACTGCAGCAGTCCTGTGGCAGTGAGACACTCATGCTCATTCCGCTGAATTCGATCCATCGAGTGGGTCAACTCGAAACTGTCACCATCGTGATTGATGGCCATCCTCGAATCCGTCATGTCAGAACCGGCCGCGTCATGGGTGATAACGGGTTTGAACGAGGGTGACCTGATCCAGGTCGGAGCCCATTGATGCAACCTGAAACCTCCAAGCAGGATAGAGGCATCACAACTCGCATCGTCGAGCTCTTCATCACCTCTAAGCTTTCGCTGCTCTTCCTTATCGCATCCTTTCTCGCCGGATTTGCCGCACTCAGCCTAACCCCCCGAGAGGAAGAGCCCCAGATTATTGTCCCGGTGGCAGACGTCCTGATCTCGGTGCCAGGATCTTCAGCGGAGGAAGTTGAAAAACTTGTTTCAACACCTCTGGAGTCCCTGCTTCGCGAGGTTGATGGTGTGGAGTATGTCTACTCAGCATCGCGGG
>CAYQOJ010000242.1:0-4840 GCA_964419105.1 uncultured Methylococcus sp. | reverse complement strand
GGAACGCTCAGTGGCCCCCATTTTCTGAACGCCTTTCGTGAAGCAGCGCCAAAGGCTCGGCTGGTGATCCGCCATATCGATCCCGAGGAGGAAATCCCACAAATGCTCCGTGACCACCGTCTCGACCTGGCTTATCACCATTTCCGCCTGGACGATCCGATGCTGGAGCACGTGCCTGCCAACACCCATGAAATCGTCATGGTGGTTTCCAATCAACATCCGAGAATCAGGGAAAATCCCACCCTTGAGGATTTCCTCAAGGAGCGCTTTGTGACCGTGCATGAACCCTTGGTCCGGGTTGAAAATGACTCACTGGAACTTGAGCGGTTTTTAAAACAGGTGGCCACCCTCACCTCACTGGAAGTCCCCTCGGCCAGCCAACTTCCCCTCTATGTGGAGTCCAGCGATCTTGTGGGCATCACCAGCAAAAGTGTAGCGCGCTGGATCAGCCAACATTACGACATCTGCTTTTTCCCCCTCCCGCTTCCAGTCCCCCCGATCGCAACCTATCTCGTCTGGCACCAAGAGCAAGATCAGGATGCCACCCACCGCTGGTTTCGCGAAACCTTCCTCAAGACCATCAGGAAATTCGTCGCCTAGTCGACTCCGACCCTCCTCGCCAAAACCGCAAATGCACCGCTTTTGCGCGCCCCCTTATGCGGTATCAGAATATCTTTCTAATCTTTTATTCTTTCTGATTTTCTGAGTCGATTGCTAGGATTTCCCCAAAGCCGGATCGTGGTCGGACCCACGCCCTGTGCTCCTGGATGGATCTTCAAGCGAAACCGAAATCGACCATGTCCCAATCAAAATCATCCGCCGTGTGCCGACCCCAAACCGGGAGGCCTCGTACCGATCACAACCCGCGACCGACCCTGAACCTCAGGGAGGTGCAATCACCCATTTCGAATAATCTCAGCCTTACTGGGGGACGCTTTAATGAGAAAAACAAAACTGGCTTTGCTGGTCGCTGCAAGTACGGGATCTGCCCTGCTTGCGGTATCACCCGGCGCTTTTGCTCTGACCGAGGCCGAACGCCTCGAACGCCTTGAAAAAACCCTTCAGAAATTGGAGCAGCGCCTTGAGGCTTCCGAATCCGAAAACAAGGCGCTTCGGACTGAACTCAGCAAAAGCGAACATGCAGCCAAAGCCAAGGGCGGCAAATCATCTGGTCATCTGGCAACAGAGGAAACCGGCGGCTCATCCGCAGCCACCGTCCTCTCAGGTAAACCCATCACCCAGTCCGAGTACAAGGCGCTCGATACCAAGGTCAAGCTGCTTGAACGCAAGTTTGAAGTGGAAAAGGAAGTCACCGACAACGCCCGCAAGTCCGCTGCCAAGGTCGACGTCGGCCAGAACGGTTTCAAGATCGGTACCGCGGATGGCGATTGGCAGCTTCGCCTGCGTGGCTTCATTCAGGCTGACTTCGCTGGCTTCCTGAATGACAATCTTCCAGGGAATGGAACTGGTGTCGGTTGGGACAATACCCTGGGCGCAAATGGCGCACCCATCACCTACTATCCGAATGGTCTTGCGCAAGACCGTTTCCAGATCACCCGTGCACGCCTCCAGTTCGCTGGTACGATCGCAAAGTACACCGACTTCCTGATCGCAGAAGACTTCGGTCAGGGCCAGGCTCGACTCTTTGATGCCTGGGCGGATTTTCACTACTACCAGCCCTTGAGTTTTGCCTTCGGTAAGATGAAAGGCCCGCAGGATCTTGAACGTCTCCAGACTGCAACGAACCTTGTATTTGATCAGCGCGGTTATCCCACACAGCTGTCAGCCAACCGTCAGGTGGGTGCGATGGTCCACGGCGAATTCGGTGGACCCGGCTTTGACACTAAGTACGTCTCGAACATCTCCCACTCCAACGAGTTCTTCTCGTATCAGGCGGGTATCTTCAACGGTAGCTTCGATAACCAGGCCGTACAGAACTCTGACAGCACCAGCTTTAGTCACAAGGAATACGCGGGTCGCGTCTTCGCGCATCCGTTCCGCAGCGTCGATTTTGAACCCATTCAGCGCCTCGGTATTGGTTTTGCGGGGAACTACACCGACTTCAACCAGACTCAGGGCCTTGCGAATGCGCCCCTGCAGTCCATGGGACAATCGAACATCCTGACCTACTCTGCGGGCGTGACCGTGCCAAGCACGCGTTATGGCAACACCACCCAGACCACCGGCATCTTCACCGGCAACGGGGGTTCACCGACGGCAACGGGCGGCGCCGTTCCCGATCCCAAGACCATCACGATCTCGAACGTCAACACGGTCTACAGCGGCGCCATGCTCAATGGCGGCCAGTACCATTTGGCTCCCCAGGGCTACTGGTACTACGGTCCCTTCGGTCTGATGGCGGATTGGACCTTGAGCCAACAGGAGCTTTCTGTAACGCAGAGCACCGTGGCGACCACCACCTCACAGGCGGATATCAACGCGCAGGCGACCGGCACCCTGACCCAGGGCACGACCGCAGCACCTGGCTATCGCGCCATCACACAGACCGTGAACGCGACACAGCCCGCACCGATTGCTAACAAGAGCCAGACCAATACCGCCTGGCAAGCACAGGTTTCCTATGTTTTGACAGGTGAAGAAAACACCTACTGGCAGATCAAACCAACCAAGGCCTTTGATCCCTTCAATGGTAATTGGGGCGCATGGCAGGTTGCCTTCCGCTGGACGGAACTCAACATCGACCAAAGCACCTTCACCAATTACGGCAGTGCGGCCAATCCCCTGTATCTCTTTGCAGATCCGAGGGCTTCCGTCAGCCATGCGCAAACATGGGGTCTATCCGCCAACTGGTTCCTCAATTCCAACGTCAAGCTTCAGCAGTCCTATGACTCAACGAGCTTCACCGGAGGTGCTGTTACACCGACGGGCCAAGTCGCCAACCGCCCCAATGAAAACGTGTTCTGGTCACGTGTTCAGATTTGGTACTAACGAACAGCTCATCCAAAGAGGTTATTTACTATGACAAAGTTCATCACCCATTGGCTGATCGCCAGCGGACTACTCTTGACTGTTGCCTCAGGGAACGCCTTGGCAGCAGGCGCACCTGACCTGAGCGGCCAGACTTACTGGCTGGGAGGCTCTTTGACCGGAAAGGTCACCCAAACCTGGAAAGGTCAGGGTCCTGCGACCGGCTCCAACCTGAAACTGGTTGTCTCAGATCTCACCACGATCAACTACACCAGCGTCAACGCCTGGCCGCTTTGGAAGGCCAAACTGGTCTTCAATCCGAATGGCACCTTTCAGTATTGGGATATCGATCTCAACAATACCCAGGCAGGGACGGTTCCCTCAATTCCATCTACAACAGCCAATCAGAATTGGCGGCTCTATACCGGAACATGGACCCAGAGGGGCAAGAGCGTAACGTTGAACCTGGACGTTTCAGCGACAGGCGAATATGCCCTTTACCGCTTCTATGGCGTCAACACTGTACCGGCGTTGCCGGCAAGTGGCGATGGACTCTTTGCAGGGCAGGCGGCGACTGCGAATGTTCCGAGCATCTATAACGGTACAGAGAGCCCGAATAGCCCTGATTACTACTTCACCTATCGCGCCTCGTTCCCGGGAAATCCCTCCTACAACAAGCGTTACTACTCATGGAAGGGGAAAATCAATAACAAAGGTCAATTGATTCTGACCCAATCCACTTTCTATCAGGTGAGCGATATTCAAAACATCGGCTTTGTGGCGACGAATTCTGCCGCGCCACCGACCAACCTCTATCGAGTGAACGCACAGTTCATTCTGACCAAATCCTTAATCAGCCAATAAGGCTTCAACCCACACCCAAGGAGAATGCCCATGAAACTGACTCAAACCCTTATGACCGCTCTGGCACTTGCGTTGATCGCAAGTGCTACCGTGGCCCCATCAACCGCCGTTGCTGAAGAGATTACCCTTCTGAATGTCTCTTACGACCCAACTCGGGAGTTTTACGAGGAGTACAACAAGGAGTTCAATAAGTTCTGGCAGGCCAAGACCGGCAATAACGTCACGGTAAACCAGTCCCATGGCGGAGGCGGCAAACAGACGCGTGCCATCATTGATGGCTTGGAAGCAGACGTTGCAACGCTGGCTCTCGCTTATGACACTAATCAGCTATCCGAGAAAGGCAAGCTGATTCCGCCGACCTGGCAGTCACGTCTTCCCAATAACAGCACGCCCTATCTGTCCACTCAGATCTTTTTGGTCCGTAAGGGTAATCCCCTCGGCATCAAGGATTGGGATGACTTGGGCAAAAAAGGCGTAGGTGTTGTCACACCGAATCCCAAGACATCAGGGGGAGCGCGTTGGGGATATCTCGCGGCTTGGGGCTATGCCCTCAAGAAGAGTGGCGGTAATGAGAATGATGCGAAGGACCTCGTCAAGCGCATCTTCAACAATGCGGTTGTTCTTGATACCGGTGCGCGTGGTTCAACAGTTACTTTTGCGGAACGGGAACTCGGTGATGTCCTGATCACCTGGGAAAATGAAGCGCATCTGGTTCTCAAGGAATATGGTGCAGACAAATACGAGATCGTCTATCCCAGCGTGAGTATCCTCGCAGAACCAGCGGTAACCGTCGTTGATGTCTATGCACGCAAGCACGGAACTAGCGAGGTGGCGCAAGCCTACCTGGAACACCTCTATAGTAAGGAAGCTCAGGAATTGGCCGCAAAGCACTTCTATCGCCCATCGGATGCGGCAATCTTGAATGCGCACCGCGACCGTTTCCCGAACATTGAACTGTTCACCATCAAGGAGGTTTATGGGACCTGGGATCGGGCACAAACCCGTCATTTCAGTGATGGCGGCGTCTTCGATCAGATTTACGGCGTGA
>CAYQOJ010000241.1:0-4873 GCA_964419105.1 uncultured Methylococcus sp. | reverse complement strand
TGTCAACACGCGTTCCGAGTTTGATCAAGGAGCGCGTACGGACTCTCTGATCGTTTCCGGTATCAGACCCGCCTAGGACTGGCCTTCGGGGGTCTTAAGAAAACGCAGAAGGGATGAGTTCCCTTCCGCATTCCCACAAATCAAAAACGTTTCTTAAGCAGCCAGTCCCTGAGCCTTCAGGTACTTGGATACGCCAGTTTCTGCAGGCGCTGCAACGGCTGCAGGTGCGGTTGCATCAATATACTTCTGAACGCCCGTCGGTCCTTTTGCTGCAGGTGCAGGAGCCGCTGCTGCTGCAGGCTTTGCTTCAGCAGGCAACGAGGCCAGATATTTCGCAACACCGGTTTGGGCGGCAGCAGGCGCTGAAGCCGGAAGGGAAGCGACGTACTTTGCAACGCCAGTCTGTGCAGCGGCTGCAGGTGCAGCTGCGCTACCTGCCTGGCTGGCAAGATACTTTTCGACGCCGGTCTGGCCACTTGCAGCGGCAGGAGCCTGAGGCGCAACAGCAGGAGCAGCGGCAGCAACGGCCGGTCCCTTCTTGCGAGTCAGGAAGAAGGCCGCCGCAGCAACACCCAAACCTCCCAGAAGGTAGGTCAGGTTAGATGAGTCCTCTTTGGGAGCGGCAGCAACCGGAGCAGCTGAGGTGTACTTCGTTTCGCTCTTGGATGAATTACTTGAAGAAGAGGAAGACGAAGAGGAAGTGCTGGCGCTTGATGACGGGGTGCTCGAGGTCTTAGCGATCAGTTCCTGATCCTGCTTGATGATTTCAGGCTGGAAGTCAGCGGCCGGATACTGCGTCTCAGCGCCGACCATCGGGCTTGAGATCATCAGGGCCACGAGTACGCTTTTCGTCAGATTACGAACTTTCATGTCTTTCCCCTCGAGATGAATTAGTTTGATTATGGCCCCAGAAGGGCAGGGAGCGTGGGTTTTCGCTCGTGCAAGTATAAGGTGGCTATCTGTCAAATGGAATATCCGCCCTTCTTTCCATTCAGCGGTGGCCAGAGCCCGCGGTTTTTCGGGCTTTTCGCATCAAGATAGAGCGCTTAATAGTTGAGGAAGCTCTTCCATATCGTGAAAGACCCTGGCGCCAAGCCTCTCAAGGTCTTTTCCATCATGCCGTGGAGCATAGCCGAAGACGGTCATCCCTGCTGCAATTCCTCCCCTGACCCCAAAGGCGCTGTCTTCAACGACGGCACATTCCGAAGGCGAGAAACCCATTTTTTCGGCGGCAAAGAGAAAGAGCCCGGGTTCAGGTTTCCAGCTCTTGCATTCATAAGCACTGAAGACTGAGCGTCCAAAGTAGGGGAGTAAGCCTGTGACACCCAGACTGACTTCCATTTTCTCGTGCGGTCCGTTGGAGGCAACGCACCGTGGAATGTTGGCAGACTGGAGGTAATCCAGCACAGCGGGCACCCCTGGCATCGCCTCAAGGCGCTCATTAAAAGCGATAGCCATGTCCTCCCGCAGGGTATCGAGAAAAGCCGTTGGCAGGGGAAAGCCCAGGCGCTCCTCAATGAGCCTTAGGGTATCCGCCATTTTTCGCCCGGCAAATGAAGCGAGAGCCTCGTCCAAGGTTATTGCATGTCCCATGGTCTTGAGGCTCTCAACGATCACTTGATTCCCGACGCGCTCCGTGTCGACGAGCGTTCCATCGCAATCAAAAATGATGAGATTGAAAGGGGGTGCGTTAGTTTTCAAGGGGAGTCAGTGCAGCATAGGCCAGCATGAGCCACTTAACGCCACTTTGAGAGAAGCTGACTTGGACTCGCGCCTGATTGCCCTCTCCCTCAGCGTGGAGAATGACGCCGGAACCAAACTTGGCATGGGACACGTGTTGGCCAATTCGAAAACCGGGCTTCCCCTGGTCATTTGAGGCTTTGTATTCGTTCATCGACCGAGCGGCTGGGCTCCCCATGCGAACGGGTTCGATAAGCGAGGCAGGAATTTCGCGAAGAAACCGCGACGCTCTCGGATAGGTTTCCTTGCCGTACAGACGCCTCGACTCTGCATGGCAGAGCACCAGTTTTTTTCGGCCTCGAGTCAGGCCAACATAGCAAAGACGTCGTTCTTCTTCGAGCCGACCAGGATCCTCCAGGGATTGAAGGCTGGGAAATAAGCCTTCCTCCAGCCCAACAAGAAAAACCAACTCGAACTCGAGCCCCTTTGCGGCATGCAGGGTCATCAATTGTGCGCAGTCATTAGCGGGATCGGACTGGCTTTCCCCTGATTCCAGGGCAGCGTGGGCCAAAAATTGATCGATGATCGGGAGGTCTGGGTCGAGCACGGGCTCATTTTCGAATTGCCTCGTCGCGTTGACGAATTCTGCAAGATTCTCCAGACGTTGCTCTGCCTGTTCACCGCGCTCCTTTCGATAATGATCCAGTAGCCCTGATCGCAGAAGAATGTCCGATGTCCTGGCCGAAAGCCCCATTTCTGAGGTGGTCGTCATCAGGTCCTCAATCAGCGTGATAAAAGCGATGAGAGGGTTTCGAGCTCGTCCGGGCAGAGCATCATCGGTAGCGACCCTTTGGGTGGCATTCCACAACGAAATACCCTCTTGGCGAGCGAGGGCCCGGATGAGGTCCAGGCTTTTAGGTCCGATTCCGCGTGTTGGTGTGTTAATGATGCGTTCGAAAGAGGCATCATCATCCGGATTGCTGACCATCCTCAGGTAAGCCAGGGCATCCTTGATTTCCTGGCGCTCGAAGAATCGAAGGCCGCCGTAGACTCGGTACGGTACGCCTAAGGCAATCAGTTTTTCTTCGAATTGTCGGGACTGGGCGTTGGAGCGATACAGGATTGCGCACTCGCGCCTGAGATTCCCTTGTTCTGCCCACGCCTGAATCCTGCGGGCCACAAAATGAGCTTCGTCCTGTTCATTGAACGCCGAATACAGCGATACGGCTTCTCCTTGAGCGTCCTCTGTCCAAAGCTCCTTTCCCAATCGGTCGCTGTTGTGACTAATGAGTGCGTTGGCTGCTGCCAGGATCGTTCCGGTTGAGCGATAGTTTTGCTCAAGGCGAATGAGTTCGTGCCCCGGGTAATCGTTTTGGAACTTCTGAAGGTTTTCAACCTGGGCGCCGCGCCAACTGTAGATGGACTGGTCGTCATCCCCCACGACAAAGAGATTTTGTTCGGGCTCAGTCAGAAGTCTGAGCCAGGCATACTGAATTCGATTGGTGTCCTGAAACTCATCGACCAGTACGTGTTTGAATTTTCGGCGATAAAAGTCGAGGAGTTCCCGATTTTCCTGAAAAAGCTCAAGGCAACGAAGCAGGAGCTCCGCAAAGTCCACCAGACCGGAGCGATCACACTGTTCTTCATAGCGCCTGTAGATCTGCAGCATCTGCCGTTCAAAGGGGTCCCCGGGCTCAGGAAGATGTTTGGCGCGACGCCCTTCCTCTTTTTGAGCGTTGATGTACCACTGGACTTGCCGAGGGGGCCATCGGGTGTCGTCTAGTTCAAGGCCACGAATGATCCGCTTGATCATCCGCTGTTGATCGTCAGAGTCCAGGATTTGAAATGCTGGCGGAAGTCGGGCTTCCTGGGCGTGTCTTCTGAGAAGGCGGTGGGCAAGCCCATGAAAAGTCCCTATCCAAAGATCGCGAGTTGGAATGGAGAGAAGGTCCTCAATACGTGTCCGCATCTCTCGAGCGGCTTTGTTTGTGAACGTGACGGCAAGAATACGTTGTGGAGGCGTGGACTCTGCTTGAATCAGCCAGGCTATTCGATGAACCAAAACACGCGTTTTACCGCTTCCTGCCCCGGCCAAAACCAGTAGAGACGAGACCTCTGCGCAGACTGCTCGGCGTTGCGCCGGGTTGAGAGACTCTACAATTGAGGTGATATCCATGCGGCATTTTAGCTGAATCGCCTTGATTGGCTGAGAGTAAGCAAGCACAATTGCCAACCTGATGCCCAATTCTCACCCGGAGGTCCTTATGAGCTTTGATTACAAACGCGCGCTAAAGCGTGAATTCAATGTCGGCAGCAAAGAGCAGCGAATTCGCTATGGCGCAGGCATTGGACTGGTTCTGGTCTCCGTATTTCTGGCGAATATCGCCATGTTGTTGATCGGCATCGCCCTGATTGTCACCGCAAAACTTCAATGGTGTCCGGCCTACTCGGGTCTTTCGAAGAGCAGTGTCCTTCCTGGAGACGAGCCGCCGGCCCCGAGCGCCCCGCACCACTGAGTGATCTCACCAAGCGCTGAGCCTTCAGCGTGAGTCTCTGAAAATGCCCGCATCAGCGGGCATTTTTCATATCAGGCTTTGCTTCCTGCTCGCTCCCACCTTTCCATGACCCCTGGTCTTCGTTTTTACCTCCGATCTGTCTTTCGGAGTGCGTGACATCGCCGCCTTTCTTGATGCGGCGAACAAAACTCAACTCATTGATCTATATCGACTAAGTCCGCCCTGATTGGCGTCTTGGAGGACCTGTGAAAACAACCACTTGACTTGTGGGGTGACACTTTCTATATTCGCGTAAAAGTGGGGAGAAGTGGGTAAAAGTGGTAGGAAATGGGGAGTAAGGGGGTAAGGTGTTTAGAGGTGTCAGTGCAATCAATCTCGACGACAAGGGTCGATTAGCGGTTCCTACCCGCTATCGAACTGAGTTGGGTGATTGCTGTGACAACCAGATGGTTGTTACGGTCGGCCTCGACAAGTGCCTTCTGCTTTACCCGCTTCCGGAATTCGAGGAAATCGAGCGCAAGCTGGTAAAGCTGCCAGCTCTGAACAAGAAGGCGAAGCGGTTGCAGCGTCTTCTCATCGGTCACGCCACGGAGTGTGAGCTTGACGGTCAAGGTCGATTCCTGATCCCCGAGCCATTAAGAACCTTTGCCGGATTAGATCGACGCGTCGCACTGATC
>CAYQOJ010000240.1:0-4879 GCA_964419105.1 uncultured Methylococcus sp. | reverse complement strand
CGCGCCCTGATGCGTCAAGACGAGTCGAGCTCGGTCTAAGATCTGCAGCAAAGTAAAAGGCTTCGCCCTCTCGAACGCCGCCATCCTCCAGAGGAAGGGTCTTCAGATACTCGATCTCTGCAAGCGCGTTAATGTAGATTTCAAGCTGCGTCAGATCTTTCAAAAGCCCGCGTCGACCGCTTGTCCCAAACCCCAGGATCGCAGGCACATGGTCTAAGGCCCTGGCGAGACTTCCTTCGGGATAACTGCTCTGATGGCCCATCTTGCTCAGTCCCTTTCCCCGGTGAAACGCCCGTAGGCATCCTCATAACGGACAATGTCATCCTCACCGAGGTACTCGCCACTCTGGACTTCGATCATCACCAGGTCCACGATCCCCGGATTTTCCAGGCGATGCTTGTGGCCTGCAGGGATATAGGTGGATTCATTGGTGTTAATGAAAAGTTCATTATCCCCATTGGTCACTTTCGCCATTCCGCTCACAACCACCCAGTGCTCGCTGCGGTGATGGTGCATCTGTAAGCTGAGGCTTCTTCCGGGCCTCACCTCGATACGCTTGATCTTGAAACGGGGGCCATGCTCCAACACCGTATAGGTACCCCAGGGCCGCGAAACAGTCCGATGCAGCTTATAGGCATCATGATTGGCCAACTTCAGGCGCTGAACCACCTGTTTCACCTCCTGCGACCTCTCCGTATGAGCGACCAGAAGGGCATCTGGCGTATCGATAATCATGAGATCATCGACACCGACGGTGGCAATCAGTCGGTCCGAAGACTGAACGAAGGTATTGTGGGTCTCGACAAAAATGGATTCACCATTGCTCCGATTGTTGTCCTCATCCGGAACATGGAGGTCTCTCAATGCAGACCAAGAACCGATGTCGTTCCAATCAAAGTCCGCCGGAACTACCGCCACTTTTTCAGAATGTTCCATGACCGCGTAGTCAATTGAAATATCAGGGACCTGCGCGAAAAGATCCGCTGGAATCTCGAACATGCTGCTGGAAATTTCGGCCTGCTTTCGGATTTCTTGCCAACACGCCTTTGACGCCGCAACGACCTCCGGCGCATGCCGGGTCATTTCCTCCAACAGCACCCCTGCCTTGAAGCAAAACATGCCTGAATTCCAAAGGAAGTTGCCGGTAGCCAGATACTCCTCTGCCTTTGCTTGTGAAGGCTTCTCAACGAAACGAACAACACGCCGTCCGCCACCAATGGTCTCTCCGGCTTCAATATAGCCAAACCCGGTCTCAGGCCCCGTGGGCACAATCCCGAACGTCACCAGATGCCCCGATGAAGCCAGCTCAGCTGCACGCCCCACGGCCGCCTCAAACTTAGCCTGATCGGCGATCAGATGGTCTGCGGCTAGAACCAGCAGCATGGCGTCCCCACCGTGTTTTTCGGCAATCTGCAGTGCCGCCATGGCTACAGCAGGCGCTGTGTTGCGACCCATGGGCTCGAGCATGAATACCGGATTCTTTTCAGCCCCAAACTTGCCTCTGTGGAACTCATCCTTGCTCATGAAGAAGTAGTCCCGATTGGTCACGGTCATGATTTCAGGACCGACTGCTGCAGATGCCGCTCGCTTGTAGGTTTTGAGGAGCAAGCTTTCATCCTGATCCACCTTCATGAAGGGTTTGGGATTACCCTCGCGTGAAACGGGCCAAAGACGGGTACCGGCACCGCCGGAGAGAATGACGGGAATAAGCATGGATCAATGACTCACTGATTTTCGGGACTCAAGAAGGATTCCGGAAGTTTCTGGCCGCCGGAGACCGGAAGGCCGAGCTGACGAAAAATGGAACTGTAGGCCGCTTCGCTGACCTCGATTGAAAAAAGACGACGCGCAGCATCCGCTCCGTCCGTCGAGAGCCGATTCCAGAGGGGCGGATCTGTATAGAGGCGAATGACGGCTTCAGCAAAAGCAATCGGATCATCTGCGATCAAAGCATCCTTCCCATTTTGAAGACCCATGCCTTCGGCTGCAATCGTGGTCATGACGATCGGCACGCCATAGCCAAGACTCGTAGCAACCTTTCCCTTGAGTCCGGCCCCCACCCGAAGGGGGGCCACACTTAGACGAATACGGCTAAAAAGATCATCCAGGGAGTCGAGAAACCCGAGAAGCTCTACCCCCTTGCTGGAAGCCTCGCGAACCGCATCCGGCATGTAGCTTCCAACCACAAAAAAACGCGCCTCAGGAATTTTGTTATGAATGACTGGCCAGATTTCCTTGAGGAAGAAAAGAACGGCGTCAATATTCGGTGGGTGCTGATAATTACCCACGAAGGCCAGCCCCGCGCGCTCGTCGAAGTTTCGGGTGGGGGCCACTTCAAACTCACGGACTAAGGGAACCACCGAAACCTTGATGTCAGGGAGTTCCTGATGGACCACCGCCAACTCAGCCTCGCTGATCACAATGGAGTGATCGGCCTCCTGGATACACCGAAGTTCGGCCCGGTGCAGCAAGGTCATCCGGCTACGATCCAAGCCCTCATGACCATTTCGCGAGCGAGCTTCCCGAAGAAAATGAAGGTCGATGGTCGAAAAAATCAGCTTTGCCGTTGGACAATAGCGTCTTACAGTCTCCGTATGTCGGATTGCCACCGGTGCCCGAAACAACATGACAACGTCCAACTGGTCACCCACCCGTCGGAGGTAGTCCCGGACAGAGCGGACGTCTTCATAGGACACACAGTCAACCCCAAGGCTTTCCAATGCCTCGGTATAGGGCCCTAGAGGCAAAAGGTTACTTTCCGGAATAAAGCTCACCCGATAGCCCATCCGAATGAAGATCCGGATGGAATTGAAGACATCCATGGACCCCGAATCCCGATCCGGTGTGGGCGTACAGGAGTCAATCAGAAGCAATCTGGGCCTAAGATCTCCGGCATGAGCCCTTACTTGAATCTCACGACGGGGCAATCGACTCAGGCGTAATTGCTCTTCAAGAAATCGGAATCCGGCACTTCCAGACACCAAAGGGCCCAACGCTCGGAAGACAAGACACTTCAGCCTAAATCGCTGCCACTCCGTAAGCGGCAACACAATGTAGCAATACTTGATCAGGGCAAACAGCCTTTGCTTCATGGCGAAACCTCTTGGGGAGGCGTTGCGACTTGCATGATCTGATCTACCGTCTCGTGCCATTGAGGGGGCGCATAGAGCCTTTGAATTTTTTCTTCCTCGACGGCAAGAGCCTCTGAATGAGATGCAAAATGGTGAATCGCCTGACCCCAGGCCAAGGCATCATCCGGCGAGCAATAGTGCACCAAGTCCCCTCCCACCTCGGGAATAGAAGCAGCATTTGAGGCAATGCAAAATTTCCCATAGGCAAGGCTTTCTGCAACAGGCAAGCCCCATCCTTCATAGAGTGAGGGATACACAGTAAACAGTGTCTTCTGGTAGAGAATCGTAAGATCGTTGTCGCTCACATGATGAAGAAGCGTGACGTAACGAGCGATCTCGGGTTCTGCATCGAGCCTCTGGAAGAAGCGATCCGCCCCCCATCCCCGCATCCCGACGAGAACCAGCATGGGCAAATCCGTATGACCCTGGCTCAGCAACTCGCAATAAGCGTCCAGCAGAATCTCATGATTCTTGCGTCGCTCGATGGTGGAAACGTACAGAATAAAGGGCCGTTCGAGTATCGCAGCAATAACAACAGACGGAGAACCACCTCGCTTTTTTCCTAATAGACTGCCCAGGCAAATCACGGAGATTGAGGGGGCCTGCGTCCGCATCTCCAGATACCGATGAAGATCGCTGGCAGTGCATCCCGAATTACAGAGAACATGGTCTGAAACACCGACCAATTCATCTAGATAGCGTACAAAAAGCCGAGTGATTCGATCCAGCGACAAATCAGGCCTAACCCAAGGAATAAGATCATGGCATAGGGTTACGACACGAAGATCAATCTGTTGCCGCAGGATCGATAGCGCCTTGAACTTATCAGATGCGAGGTCAAATCCGACACTAATCAGGCAGTCGCCACTTTGAATGACGTTTGATGCCGTTGGTACGGCATGTCCCATGGGAGGGAGACGAAGGCGTTCAATGAATGGACGAGGAACTGATAGCACGCTCAGCAAAATCGTTTGCATCCGATCCGGAAGGAGCGCGAGAAACTTCTTAAGGAAAGGCTTGAGCCATCCTGAAGAACGTCCCTCCAAAGACTCAAGGAAGGCTAAACGCTCCCTTAACACGAGGGGATCAGTAGCAATAAATTGTTTGGATCTCGGTTCAAATTGGACGAATTGAACCTGATATTCTTCGCTTTCCAGCATTGCTCGGGCGCATTCCAGCTCCACTCGAGTCACACCCGTGACTGGACGGTTCCAAGAATAGAGGGATGTTACGTCGAACCAGACTGCCAAAGCCGTGAAGCTCTCAATAGAAGCCAATTTTGAGATACGACAGAAGCGGTTGCGTGATCATGGCGATCACCCTGAAGGCTTTGCGCATCAGAATGACGACATGATAACCGTTGCGCCCGGTGGATCACCAACTCATTGGAAGCCGGCTTTGTCATGACACCCTCGGATCGTCTTAATCCTCGGGCGCATGACCTTCCCTCAATCGGGGAAGTCGGTTTTCGATTCAACGGAGTCCTTCGGCGAAGGGGCCCCGCCCCCCTTCAATCCATCCCCGTAGGGGGTTGGGCCTAGTTCAAACGGTCGTCCTCGAAAAAAATAGGCAGCCTTCTAAAGCCGTTTCAGCTGTTGCGCACACACCTTCCTGAGGGCCAAGCCACTGTCCATGATGCGGCCTTTCTGAAAAAACGAAGTCAATCGCGGCATGGAGGATAATTTCATCTCATTGTTTATTAATGACTTTTTGACTTGACGCCATCAATGAACGGCCCCCAAAAGCGC
>CAYQOJ010000239.1:0-4887 GCA_964419105.1 uncultured Methylococcus sp. | reverse complement strand
GACCCATGCACGCAAGGAACCTTTCCCCGTGCTGGTCCGGGTCAAGGAGGAAGCCATCCTCCCCAACCGCTATCGTGCCGATCTTCGCGAGTGTTTCTTGATTGCATCAGGATATGGGGATCTCAGCGCCGAACGTGCCTATATCCGCGCAGAGGTATTTTCCTGCATCCGAAGCGATGGCGGGGTCATCGAGGTGCCGCTCGATGCCTATGCGGTCGGAGAAGACGGGAAACTGGGCTTGAGAGGGCGCATCATCGACAAGCAAGGTCAACTGATGGCCGAATCCCTGGCAGCCGGCTTCGCCAAAGGCTTTTCAAGTCTCTTCAGCCGGGTGCAGGTGCCAGTCCTCATGAATGGGGGACAAGGCAGCCTCTCATCCAGCGTCCCGTTTCAAAGTGCGTTCAGTGAAGCGGCGGCAGAAGGTGCCCTCCTCAAGGGAACCGGTTCCGCCCTGGATCGACTGGCGAACTATTACATGGATATGGCGGAGAATCTTTTTCCGGTGGTAGAGATCGATGTGACACGACGAATCGAATTCGTGGTTCAGCACGGGACCGAACTTCGGTTGGGCGGCTCAGCCGCCCCAAGAGCAGGATCGTCACCCCGGCAAAAGGGGTGACGATATGAGCATCAGGGCTTTTCAGCCAGGGCTGCCTCAATGGTAATCCGGAACAAAGGATCGTCAGGCGCGACGTTGGAGGGGTACACCTTAATGACCTTGCCGTTTCGACCTATCAGGTACTTTTGAAAGTTCCACTGCGGGGTCACCCCGGATTCCTTGGCAAGGGCCTTGAAGAAGGGTGATGCACCTTCGCCAGACACCGCGGTCCTTTCAAAAAGCGGGAACGTGACCCCGTAATCCTTTCGGGCGACCCTTTCTGTATCCGCCGCATTGTCATGTTCCTGGCGAAAGTCATTCGAAGGAAACCCGACCACCATGAACCCCTGCCCCCGATACGCTTGATAAAGCGACTCAAGGCCCTTGAGCTGCCCCGTGTAGCCGCACTGGCTCGCCGTATTGACAACCAAGAGGACCTGATTGCGGTAGGCCTTGCAAAAATCAATCGTTTCGCGGCCATCCAGCGTCTTTGCCGAGAAATTCAAAAGTGGGGCACAGGATTCCCCGGCTCCACAGAGAGAAGAAAATCCCGCCGACATCACGATGAACGCCGCAAGAAGCAGTTTTCGGCTGTACATGGCCGGTCTCAGAATGATTTTTCAGCTGCGCTCAGATGCGCAACAGCAGCATTGGCTGATTCTGCCGCCATGGGCGCATGGCCCGCCTTGGCATGCACGATGGTTTCATCGAGGTTCTTGATCCCGGCATCGATATGCGGATTGGCTTTTTCGGCTTTCGCAGCTTCGGCATGCGTCTTGGCAACGGTGGCATGTTCAGCGCAGGCAGCAGTATCGCCTTTCTTGGCGCTTTCCTCGGCCGCAAGGGCATGTTGGGTGGCCTCTGCTTTATGGTTTTCAGCAAATGCCAGGGTTGAAAACATCAGTGATAGCCCAAGTCCCAGGGCAGACAGGGTGTTCATTCGGTTCATCGTCATTCTCCTTTAAGGGTTAGATCTGACTTGGCGTCAGAAAAGGTACTTGAGTCGTCCCACATGCAAGGGGGATCGTCCGATCCTTATTCCTAAGACCCCACACGCGCACGATGGTTCAGCCCAGGACCTACCAGGGGATGGAGCGCCCCTGATAATCGATGAAGGCCGCTCCAGAGCCCAAAGGCACCGCTTCAATGGCTCGCATCAAACCCTGGACCGAGAGGTCGGCATCAATCACCTCGTGGCCATGACGGGTAAATGGGGCAGACAAGGGAGACCTGACCGTTCCAGGTTGCAAGGCAATGATTCGTAACTTGGGGCGGGTGCGTTGCAGTTCGATGGCTGCCGTCTGTAACAGCATGTTGAGCGCTGCCTTGGAGGCGCGATAGCCATACCACCCCCCGAGGCGATTATCCGCGATGCTTCCCACTCGAGCCGAAAGCTTGGCATAACAAGGAGAGCCCGGGGCCAGATGAGGCTCCAGGGCCTTGAGCAGCAGCAAAGGACCCGTGGCGTTGATCTTGAAATAGCGATCAAGCAGCAAAGGATCCAGTGCCTTGAGGGATTTTTCCGGGCCCTGCCCCTCGATCACCAGCACCCCGGTGGCATCAATGACAAGATCAAAAGGACCCTCCGGTGCGAGATCTGCCACGTGCTTTTGAAAAGCCATCGGCGACTCAAGATCAAATCCAGGGTGAGAAGACCTTGAAAAAGACGTCACGGAGGCGCAGCGCGTATCCTTCGACAGAAGATCACAAAATGCCCGACCCAACGTCCCACCGGCACCGATCACCAGCGCCCGGTACCCTTCTGGAAAGAGCAGGACAGGCGCCTCCCCGATCACCAGCGCCCGGCCCTAAACCAGTGCATCAAGCCCTCGAAAAGGGTTTGCTGACGCCGTGCATGTTCCCCTTCAAGCCTTCGTTTTTCCGCTTCGAAGAAGGCTCGAAACAGGGACTCGTCCGTTGGAACGTAACCCAACCTCGGCGCCCAGAATTCCCGTGCCGTCTCCGCAATCCGATAAAAGGCGTGATCATAGTGACTGCCATTGTCATAGGACGGCTCTTCGGCTCGATGATCGATCTGACACCGATCGAGAACATGAACCATCCACTCGACCATCCGGTCATAATCTTCGTCGCGAACCCCCATCATCAGGATGTCTCGCTGGGTGCAACGGATCGGGTTACCGCCTTCCGGCGCGATTGACGCCGCCGTTCACATTGGCAGGCCCCCGGCCAACCGGTTTACCGGCAGTCCCAACGCCAGCCCCGGGCAATGCGCCTGCGCCCGATGCGGGAACGCCTACGCCATAGTGGGGTTCAACGCCCACACCCGGTGCCCCGGCACCGACACCCGGAACAACTCCCACACCCGGAGCGCCCACGCCGGGAACAGGTGCAACCCCGACACCCGGAGCGCCTGCGCCAATCGCGCGCTCATAGGGGAGCGCATGCACTGCGGGAATCGCTGTCAAACCGATCCAGGTCAGAACGCTGCACACCTTTGATATCTTCATTGTTGACCTCGTATTACGCGTTGGCCCCTTTCGGGTAGATGAACTGTGCTTTTGCCACTCAGGAAAACGTTGAGCAGGCCCGGGTATCAATCCCTTCGAGTAGCTTACGCCTTGTACCGAAAGGTTCAATCAAACCTACTCTAATACTCTCTGAGAAAAGGAGGGGATTAAAAAACACGCCGGCTCGTAGGGGGGGTTACAGAGGTGTAGCCGGCGTGCTGAAGAACCAACTTGCTACCAAAGGTAGGACAAGTGCTTCATCGGAGAGTTCACCTCGGGATTTAATTTGAAGCACCCCATGTTTGCTTGGGATTCGTAGGATTACGGATCACATCACCCCAGCCACCCCAATCACCGCGCATCCTCCCCGTTTTCATCATCTTGAGCCCCCTTTCAGGGGTCACGAAGGCCCCAGACTGGTTCCAACGAAAACCCTGGAGGTCCCCAATGAAAGCTGTCATCACCCTCACTTGCGCGCTCACACTTTCAGGATGCGCGAACTCCTTTGCCTGTAAAGGCTTTCCCCAGTTCGCTGCCTGCAAATCCGCAACCCAAGCCTACCGGGCGACAAACAAAGGTGCCCCACCAGAGTATGCGCAGGAATCCAATGCAGCGGAGGGCGATCGACACATGCCATCACCCCCGGGGGAAGCCTCCACTGGAGATTTTCGCGCCGAACGCAGTCCTGCTCAGACCCTCAAGATCTGGCAGGCACCCTATGAGGATGAACACGGGGATCTGATTGGATCCAGCACGATCCTCACCGAGGTCGAACCCCGTCGCTGGCGAATGGGCCAAACCCAGACGCCGGTTCCACGTCGCCTGCTACCCCTCAAGGTGGCCTCCTCCCAACGCCCGCCCCCTCAATCTGCATCCGAGGATCGCGGCGGGTTTCCTCTTTTTCAAACCTCGCAGGGCCCAAGGCGGCTCCATGTCGAGGAAGTCGATTACCGAGAACCTTGAACGTCTTGAAGGAGTGATCCCATGAAATCAAAAATCAACACCAATCCACGCATTCTCCTCTGCATGGGGATCGCCCTATGCGCCATGTCCGACGTGCTTCTGGCCGGAACCGGGGGATCTAGTGAGTTTGGCAACATCTACACCCTTCTGACTGGGTGGCTCCAAGGGATGCTCGGACGCATTCTGGCGGTCACCTTCATGCTGGTGGGGCTTGTCTCCGGGGTGATGCGCGGATCGATGATGGGGCTCGTGCTGGGTATCGCCTGTGGTCTTGGGGTCTATACCGCCCCGACCGTCATCGACAACATCGTCACAGCCGTTCTGCCCTGAGCCCCATCGCATGCGACACGTTGTCCTCAGTGCCGAACGGGCCACGGCCTCCAGCCTCTTTCGGGTCCTGGCCGAAGCGCCTGATTCTGGTATTTTCCTTCTGGATGACCGAAGCCTTGGGTTTGGATTTATCTGCCAACCGCTCGCGGGCATCAGCAGCGGTCTCTTTGATCGACTCAACGTCCTTTTGAATCAGGAATGGCCGGTTGATACGCTCATCCAATGCCTTCTTTTCACATCACCAGACCTTCCCGAGGGAGGTGTCTCCGGGAATCGGGATAAAGCCGCCTTAACCCTCCCGCAAAGGCTTGACGAAAGGTCCAGGATCTTTCGAAAAGAGGCCACCGATGTCCCACTCCATGAACTCAATGGGGTCCTTGTTCGAAAAAGCGAACTGATCCTGACCTTCAAAATTCCGCTCAAAGCCATGGAGCCTTCCGAGGGAGAGATGGCGGATACGGAAAAGCTCTCAGGGGCCACATTTCAGGCCTTGAGCACAATTGGGCTCTGTCCAATTCAACTCAG
>CAYQOJ010000238.1:0-4892 GCA_964419105.1 uncultured Methylococcus sp. | reverse complement strand
GGGCGCCAAGCTGGTGCTGGTCGATGGAATCAATGAGCAGGATCTCATGAACGTCATTTCAAGGGTCAAGGACCGTGCCCATCTAATGGCCAATATCGTCGGTGGCGGCAAGCTTGTCAGCCGAACCGCGGACGAGTTTAAGAAAATGGGGGTTTCCATTGTGAATCTCAGCACGGCTCTGCTGTTTCCTGCGATGTCGGCGATGTCTTCTGCCATGGAAACACTGATTGACGGCGATTTTGCAGTGGGGAATGAACTTCCCGGGACCAGCCTCAAGGAAGCCAACGAATTGATGAGTTTGAATTACAATCGATTCGTGACGAATCGACGAGCGGCTTGATGGTCGAAATTATTCTTACTCTTCTGGGTCTTGGATCGATTGCAGGCATCCTGGCAGGACTTCTTGGCATTGGTGGGGGCGTCGTGATCGTTCCCATCCTGATCTGGATCTTTGGATCCCAGGAAGGTCTGCCGCAGGATCAGCTCATGCAGTTTGCACTGGGAACCTCGCTCGCCACCATCTGCTTTACCTCCATCAGTTCCATTCGGGCCCATCAAAAAAGGGGAGCCATTCGTTGGCCCATCGTCCTTCAGATGAGTCCGGGTGTTATCGTGGGGACCTTTCTTGGGAGCTTGATTGCGGCAAGGTTGAGCACGGGCTTTTTGGCGACTTTCTTTGCCCTTTTTCTTCTTTTGGTTTCGGTCCAAATGGCGCTGGGCGCTCAGCCCGCTCCGCATCGTAAGATTCCGGGCTGGTTTGGGGTGGGGCTTTCGGGGCTGGTGATTGGCGTCATGTCGGCCTTGGTCGGGATTGGCGGGGGAACTCTCACGGTGCCTTTCCTGGTCTGGTGCAATACGCCGCTTCGAAATGCCATTGCCACGTCCTCGGCAGGCGGCCTTTTCATTGCTTTGGCAGGAACGGCAGGCTATGCCTGGTCGGGATGGCACGCCTCGATTCCTCTGAGTTCTGGCTATATCTACTGGCCGGCCGTTCTAGGAATAGTCCCAACCAGTCTTCTCTTTGCGCCCTTGGGTGCAAAGCTCGCTCATACCATTCCGGTCGGAACGCTCAAGAAGATCTTTGCAGGCTTTCTCTTTATTGCGGGATTCAAGATCCTTTTGAAATCGCACCCGGAAATCAATCTTGGGAATGCGCGCGTGCAACTGGATGTCATTTGGGATCAGGTGATACCCGCCCTCCAAGCGCTGAAAGAAAAAGCTACATAGCTCCTCATCTTGTGTCATTTCCCATGGCATGTGTGTGGTATTCCGCATCCCAGTCGATGGGGTAGCGGAGGTTTCATTGCTGGTGGCGTAGTCAAACATCCCTTATTGATAATCCGCGAGCTCTGGATGATGTTGGCATGCAATCTGCTGTTTCTGTCGGTTAGTTCTAGGCTTTTTGCCGAGGGCACGTCAGAAAACAGGAGGGGGGGGAAATGTCAAAGATCGGATTTATTACCGGGATTGCGATGGTTGCGTTAGTTGGATGCGGTCAAGGAGATACCTCAGCTGACTTAACCCAAAAGCGCCTGAAGGTTTGTGAGGAGGTGATGCGTAAGTACATCGTTGAATCCAAGCTGGCCGAGCGCGATTGGAAGAAGACCGTGGGGAGTTGCAACATCAGTCAGCTACACCGAAGCCTTGAGCAATGGGAGTGCGTGCTCAAGGGCATGGGGGACGGGCAAAAGTATGTCGATGCGTCTGACCGTTGCGGTGCTACCCCTGATCCTAAGTGAACCCGATGGCAAGTAATATCGAGCCGCGCGATCAAGGTTGGGACAGGAGAAGAGATCCCAGTCTTCCCGATCGCCGGGTCTTGCGGTTGATGGATGAGCTGATTGCATCCACGTTTTCTCCCACCAGCGTCAATCGACTTCTGGCTCGGGTAACCCCGGTATAGAGGAGTTCCCTCGAAAGGACGGCTGCCTTGGAAGGATCCGGCAGCATCAGAACGACATGGCCGAATTCCGACCCTTGGGATTTATGGACCGTCATTGCGAACACCGTTTCTACTTCGCTAAGGCGACCCGGTAGCACAATCCGGTAGGGTATTTCGGTGTTTTCTGGATGTTTGAAAACGACCCGCAGTGAGATCTTTCCCGTCTTTTCTGCAATGAAAGGGAGGGTGATCCCGACATCCCCGTTCATCAGTCCCAGTTCGTAGTCATTCCGAGTCACCATGACAGGGCGCCCGGCATACCATCCAGAATCGGAATCCCTCGATGTTTGAATGAGGCCGTGTTTCTCCAGGCGTCTTACAATCCGCGCGTTCAGGGATGCAACTCCCCAGGGGCCCTCATGGACCGCGCATAGCACCTGAAAATTCGCAAATGCGGAGAGTAACGCATGGAAGCGGGGGCCTAATTGTTCAAAGGTCGCGTTGGATAGGTCAATGCCCTCAGGAATCATCTCAAGGTACTGCCTATAACCTCCAGAATCCGACCCTTCGGCCAGGGTGCCGCTACCGAGACAGAGCGCATCCAAAAGTCGATCGTTCGGCCCTTGGGTGTCGATCCAGCGAACATCAGAGTAGGGCGTGGTCCCGGTAAGGATGGCACACGCCCTGGTGGTATCCCCAAGGTTGACGGCGTCTGCCAGCTGACCAATTCCCGAGTGTCCGGAAAAGCGTTCCGAATGCCGGAGCATGACGGTCTGCTGGGCCAGTGGATCGATCATCCCGGCGTCAGAATCGACGGCTTCACCCGTGGCCGCGAAAATCCATTGAGCGGTTTCTTTCGAGTACCCTCGACGCGCAAGGTCATGGCAGAGATCGCCCATCACGGATCCGGCCTCAACCGAGGAAAGCTGATCCTTGTCCCCGACCAGAATCAGCCGGGCTCTGGGGGGAACCGCTTCCATGAGGGCCGCCATGCGTTCGAGATCGATCATCGAGGCTTCATCAATCACCACGATATCGGCATGGAGGGGGTTTCGGGCATTGTGGCGGAACTGCCGGGTCTGCTTTCGAGAGCCGAGGAGCTGGTGAATGGTCGAAGCCTTGGTCGGAATCCTTTCCTGAAGCGATTTGGGTAACGATTTCAGGGACCCCATGATCGATTCAGTAAGGCGTGCTGCGGCCTTGCCGGTCGGTGCAGCCAGCAGAATGCGAAGTGTGGGAGTTTCTGTCAGCAGCAACGCCAGCATCCGCACCACCGTAAAGGTTTTACCCGTTCCAGGCCCCCCGGTCAGGATCAGGAATTTCCCGCGGGTCGCAAGCGCAGTCGCGATCTTCTGGTGATTGGCTCCCGGAGTGGGCGGGTTCCTCGGCGGAAACAAGGCATCGAGCGCAGCCCTTTGGGTGAAGGGGGAGGAATCCGTATACGCCATGCGCTCAAGGATTCTTCGCGCCACGGATTGTTCGTGTCGCCAGTTTCGGGCGAGGTAGAGACACCCGCCATCAAGGATCAGAGGACAACCCTCTTCACTTTTGCTGATCAGCTTTGAGGACTCGAAAGCCTGAATCCAATCGGGAAGCCTCGAGGGATCCTGAAAGGCTTCGAGCTCCAGCCACAGGGGATCCGCTTCATCCTCGGTCAGATCTGGATTTACCAACTGCAGAAAAGCGATGGGGTCGGTCAGGAACTCAGAGGGATCAAGGCATACATGTCCAAGTCCGAGTCGCCAACTGGTCAGGGCGCCGCCCAGAATGACCCTGGCATCAGCCCCTGGATCCAGATCCAGCAGGAACGTCGCGAATCCGAGATCAATCGGGCGAAGGATCCCGGCGCGGACCCAGCGATTGAGTAGGCCCAGGATCTCATGCGGCATCATGTGCCTCCGTTGCAGCCGATCCCTCGAACAGCTGATCCAGGGCTTCAATCATGTCCCTTTTAGGCTTCAGGAAATGAAGCCCTTGGGTCTTGCTTTCGATGCCGCGAAGGAAGAAGTAGGCGGCGCCTCCGACCATCGCGTCATAGTTGTACCGCTCTTGCAGCCGGCTTTTGAGGTAACGATGCAGCGCCAGAAGATAAATGGCGTACTGCAGATCGTAACGGTGTTCAAGAACGGCAGCTTCAATAGCCTCCTGACTGTAATGGGCATTCCCTGTGCCCAGGCGGTTCGACTTGTAGTCCGCGACGTAATAGCGCTGATCCACCCGGAAAGTCAGATCCATGAAACCCTTGAGCATGCCATTGAGCATGCCTTCCCGGAGCGCCGGTCGCTTTTGCCCTGGAAGAATCTCTTCCGTAATGAGGGCATCAATGGCCTTGAGATTCGTCTGCTTCACTTCGAACCAGAATTCCATCTCCATTCGGGTATCTTCAAGGGTGAGCCTGCTGAAGCAAATGGATGCTGTATCCAGCTTAAATTCGATCTTGAGAAATTGATCCAGCCAGCGATCCAGAGGATCTGCCCAAGCTTCGCCGTAGCTTTGCGTCTTGAGGGATTCATCAATCAATCGGCGCCGAAGGATCGGATCTTGGGCCACTGCATCAAACCCTTGTCCCCCGACGGATTCCAGTAGCTTGTGGAGGTAATCCCCATGGACTTTGCCTGCCGGAAAGGCATGTAAGTTCGAACCCTTGGATGCATTCTGAGCGTCTGAATCGTTGTCCTCCTCTTCATCATCCCGGTCATCCGCACCGGACTCGATGGGACCTGGGGTCCGCCGGAACGAACGCTTCATTTGTTCGAGTTGCCTCACCAGATGGCTATAGCTGTCGATCGACCAGCGTTCAAGAGGAGGACCCTTGAAGGTTTCTACGGATGCACCCTGAAGCTCTTCTGCAAAGCTTCCTTGAAAGGAGATCCAATCGGGTGTGTCAACCACGATCACGACCGTGTCGGGATGCTCGCCCACCATGCGGTGAATTCCGGGCAGAATCTCTTCAGGGTGAAGCGGCTGGCCTCCGGCGATGAGATATCCAAGAGCGCCGCGATGGAGGCTG
>CAYQOJ010000237.1:4442-4919 GCA_964419105.1 uncultured Methylococcus sp. | reverse complement strand
GTTGGCTCAGTTGTTGGCTCTGGAGTTGGTTCTGGTTCTGGTTCTGGTGTTGGTTCTGGGCTAGGGCCAGGTTCTGGGGTTGGTTCAGGGGTTGTTTCAGGGGTTGGCAAAGTAGTTGGCTCTGGCATTGGTTTTATCGCTCCAGCAATTGCTGCTGCAATTCTTTGCTTTTCTTCAAAATCAAATTGTTTATTGTATTCTTTTTTGGCATTGTCAATTGACTCATGCATCTCTATAAGTTTTTGGGAATAGACGGATCCCGCAGTTTCTTTATTAACAAAAGCCTGACTTAACAAATCTTGTTTTTCTTCATGAACCTGTATTGCATTATTTAAATCATTAGTAAATTCGTTAAGTTTTTGTAATTCTTCTGAGTATGATTGTGATGCATTGTTGTAGTTTTCTTGAGCAGCATCTCTTGCTTCTAGTGCTTCATTGTATGCGTTTATTTGCTCTTGTGTTGCCCCAACTCCATAG
>CAYQOJ010000237.1:0-4432 GCA_964419105.1 uncultured Methylococcus sp. | reverse complement strand
ATAGGACATTGCACTAGGAGATACTCCAGTCCAAATTCCACTGTGACCCCAGCCAACATGAAATACACCTGGACCACCTCCATTAAAGTAATGAAATACTACATCTATGGTTCTGTTTTGAGAAGTAAATGTATGGGTATATGGAGAACTCCAAGTCGATCCCTGATCAACCCATTGCTGTATAACAAGTTGTCCATTTACATACATCCTAAATCCATCATCAGTAAAGCCCCTAAACATAATCTCGTTAACTCCATTTGGAGCAGTAATTTTTCCAGAATAAACAACATACATGTTTTCATATCTACCGCATATAGGCATGCCTTGGTACGCTTGTGTCAATACCCCAGAGCAGTAGGCTGCGTCAGGCATAGCATACCCACCAAACCCTCTTGTCAAATAATATGCTGTAAATTGCCAGCCTTGGTTCCCAGCATTTTCTACTGGTATTCTGGCTGTTTCTACATTAATATTTGCTGCTTCAAGTGCAGTCTGTGCCTCATTTTTTGTATTAAATGCGACTTCTACTACAGCCGTTTGTCCATCAATGGCACTTTGAGATACGCTTATTGCATTTTCGGCTATGCCCTCTTGTTCAACAGCATTTTCGTATTGATCTATAGATAAAGATAGATTTTCTTGTGCATCTTTAGCCTCTAAAAAGTCTGATATTGCTGCATCAATCAATAGCCTTACCTGGTCCTTATAAACTAAATTGTTTATCTTAGACTCTAGTTCGGCTATTTCCTGTGCAGCAGTTGTGATTGGATCACTTTGAGCAGGAGATGGCGTTATCAGCATCCAGGAGAATGCCAATGCTAAAGATGATATTATGCGTATTAATTTTATAATTCCTATTCTCCTCGGCAGACAGATGTCTGTTTAACTATTATATCATTTTATTATAAAAAGAAAGGGGGCCAGTTTCCTGACCCCCAAACTTTATAGCAATAGTTACTTAACTAGAGCAACCTTTGCCGTTGGATTCTGCTTGTTCCATTTGCGAGTCAACTTGTTGAATGCCTTCTTTAGATCTGCAATTGACTTGTCTGAAGCAGCCTTTGCAGCAATAGCATCAGCCTTCAACTTAGCAATCTCTGCATTTGCAGTTGCTAGTGCAGTTGCTGAAGCAGAAGCAGCAGCAGTTGCAGCAGCAGAGGCAGAAGCAGCAGCATCAGCAGCAGCCTTCTTGGTTGCATCGTGTGCAGCCCTTTCTGCAGCAAGGTCAGCATTTGCCTTGGCTAGTTCAGCAGCAAGATCACGCACTGTAATTTCAGCAAACGGAGTTACTGATGGTGCATCTAGTCCAGTTACGGCAGTTGCAGCATCAGAACCAGTAGTTACTGAAAACTCTACCAATGAGCGACCAGTTGCTGGAAGTGTCAACTTGAATGTTGCAACACCAAAATCAGCAAGGGTAGCACCAGTTGTAGCAGTTGCAGTGTCAAGAGTTCCCTGAGCACCGAATACACGTGCTGAAACAGACTTTCCAGAAACTAGGTTTCCGAATACGTCAGTAGCAGCGACAGTAATGGTCTGCTGAGTGCTTGCAGGTGCTGCGCTTGGAGCAGTTACAGCAAGTCTATTGATCTTACCAGCAGTACCCTGAACATAGTATGTAAAGGTTGTGCCTTGATTGGTTACTGTTACTTCACCAATAGCAGTTGTTCTTGTATATACAAAGAATGTGGCTGTTGTGCCAGTTCCTGTAGCAATAGTTCTGGTAGTAGTTCCAGAATTTGCAGTTACTGGAGCAGCAACTGTTGCTGTATCCGTAACAATAAGTGCGTTTTTTGCAGTTACAGAAACAGATGTTCCTGCTGCTACTGTTGCAACGATTCTTAGTGCATCTGCAGAATCAACAGAGTTATCTGCTGGTACTGGAAGTGCAACTGCGGTTGCAGTAGCGGTTCCTGCTGTAGCGGGTGCAGCACCGTTGACTGTCAAAGCAACAGTCATTGGAGTAGCGCTTGCAGGCGATACTGCCAGGGTGCTCAGTGTCATGGCTGCAACCATGGCTAGAGCGATTTTCTTGAATGACTTCATTCATTTCTCCTTTTATAGTAATCTATGATTTTGTCATAGAAGCATTAAGTATACCAAACATTCGCTTGGCTTGTCAAATGGGCTAAAACTCCCAGTCCTCGTCAGTAGTGGCCTCATGCTTGCCAATAACATATGAGGACCCCGAACCAGAGAAAAAATCATGATTTTCGTCTGCATTAGGGGATAGGGCAGAAAGAATTGCTGGGTTTACATCTGTCGTTTCCTTTGGGAAAAGAGAATCAAAACCAAGATTCATTAATGCCTTGTTAGCGTTGTAGTGAAGGAACTTTTTGACATCTTCGGTCAAACCAATTCCATCATACAAATCAGCAGTGTACCTAACCTCATTCTCATATAGTTCCATCAAAAGGTCGTAGCAGTATGCCTTGATTTCCTCTTGACGATCTGGAGACAATTCGTTGTATGCCTGCTGAAATTTATATCCAATATAGTAACCATGGACTGCCTCATCACGAATAATAAGTCTAATTAGATCAGCAGTGTTAGTTAGTTTTGCTCTTGATGACCAATACATTGGAAGATAGAATCCACTGTAAAACAAGAATGATTCTAGCAAAGTAGAAGCGATCTTACGCTTTAGTGGGTCATCTCCATGGTAACGTTCCAAAACAATCTGTGCCTTTTTCTGAAGGTATGGATTGTCTTCTGACCATCTAAAGGCATCCTCAATCTCCTGTGTAGAAGTTAGCGTTGAAAATACGCTTGAGTATGACTTAGCATGTACTGATTCCATGAATGCGATGTTTGTAATTACCGCCTCTTCATGCTGTGTTCTAGCGTCAGGCATTAGAGACATTGCCCCCACTGTACCCTGGATAGTGTCGAGCATGGTTAGACCAGTAAAAACACGCATGGTTAGCAATTTTTCTTCTGGTCTTAGAGTATTCCAAGACTGAATATCATTAGATAGAGGAACTTTTTCAGGTAGCCAGAAGTTGGCGGTCAGCCTATTCCAGACCTCTAAATCGATTGGGTCCTCTACTTTATTCCAGTTAATTGGTCTCGTAATCATATTTCTCCATTATAACATGCAACTCACGCAATTGTCAACCTCAGTTCCCTCCAAGGCCATCTGACGAATGCGAATATAATAAATAGTTTTAATACCATTTTTCCATGCGTAAATCTGTGCCTTATTTACATCACGGGTGGTAGCAGTATCCTTAAAGAATAGAGTTAGAGACAATCCTTGATCTACATGCTGAGTAGCAGCAGCATAGACATCAATAATCTTTTCTGGGCCAATCTCATATGCATCCTGGAAGTATTCTAGGTTGCTGTTATCCATATGTGGGGCTGGATAATAAACTCTTCCCAACTTACCCTCTTTACGAATCTCAATCCTAGACGCTATTGGATGAATTGAACTTGTACTATTATTGATATAACTGATTGAGCCAGTTGGTGGTACCGCTTGAAGGTTCTGGTTGTAGATCCCGTGCTTCATCACGCTTTCGGCAAGGACTTTCCAGTCTTCTTGTGTAGGTATTGAAATCTTTGCCTCAGCAAAAATCCTGCTAACCTTCTCAGTCTTTGGCTTCCACTCTTGCTGTGTGTATTTGCTAAAGAATTCACCAGTAGCGTATTTAGATTTTTCAAACCCTTCGAACGGCGAACCCGTCTCAATGGCAAGTTTGTTACTTGCTCTGAGTGCATAAAACAGCACCGTGTAGAAGTAAATGTTAGTGAAGTCGATTGATTCTTCGTCTCCATAGTACATCCTTTCCTTTCCAAAATATCCGTGTAGGTTCATTTGTCCAAGACCAATAGCACGTGACTTTCGGTTACCTTCAGCAACAGACATGACAGAGTCAATATAGGACAGATCTGCAACTGCAGTAAGTGCACGAATCGCAACCTCAATGCTCTTGCCAAAATCATCTGACTCCATAGCCTTTGCAATGTTCAAAGATCCAAGATTACAAGAGATATCCTTGCCAATCTCCTTATAAGAAAGGTCATTGTTATAAGTCGTAGGTGTGTTCACCTGCAAGATCTCCGAGCAGAGGTTTGCCATGTTGATGCGACCATCAATAGGATTAGCATTGTTTACAGTGTCCTCATACACAATGTATGGATATCCTGACTCAAACTGAAGTTCTGCAATGGTCTGGAAAAAATCACGAGCCTTTACTTTAGACTTCTTAATTCTTGCATCATCAACCATTTCCTGATACTTTTCGGTAATAGAGATATCTGACATTGGAACTCCGTAGACCTTCTCGACATCGTATGGGGAGAAGAGGTACATGTCCTCGTTGTTCTTTGCTAATTCGATAGTAATATCAGGGATAACTACTCCAAGACTTAGAGTCTTGATACGAATCTTCTCGTCTGCGTTCTCACGCTTGGTGTCAAGGAATCG
>CAYQOJ010000236.1:0-4926 GCA_964419105.1 uncultured Methylococcus sp. | reverse complement strand
CAGGGCCAAGGGAATCGAATAGTCTGCCAGGCGTGCCCCGCCGACCGTGCCGGTCAGGATCGCAGCGATGGTTGCGCCTTCCACCCAGCCATTGGCGCGAACGAGTTGATCCTGCGTGCTAAGGTCCGGAATGATGCCGTATTTGGCCGGGCCATAGGATGCCGCTCCAATACCAATCACGGCATAACCGACCAGAGGTTCAATTCCAAAGGCAATGGCCAGGGCCCCTAGTGCTTTGACCAAGTTGGCCCCCAGCAGGACCCGAGGTTTGGGCTGACGATCCGCCAGTCGACCCACCCAAGGCATCAGCACAATGAATGCCACGATAAAGGCGCTTTGCAGTGCCGGGATGTACCAACTGCCTCTCGCCCCTTGCTGAAGGGTTAGGGCAATCACCGTGAAAAGAATCGCGTTATCGCCAAAGGCAGACAGGAACTGAGCCCCAATCAAGGTGTTAAGACCGCGGCTCATTCGCTGAGACTCTCGTTTACAAGCCGCTGAAGAGAGGGGTAGTCAACCTTGCCCGATCCCAGAAGCGGGATCTCCTTGGCATAGAAAATCTCTCTTGGCGTGTAAAGCTCACTGAAGCCGAGTGCTTGGGCGCCCCGCATGAATTCGCTGCGTTCCAGTTCACGCTGCTGTGTCACAAGAATGATCTTCTCCCCCTTTTTTTCATCGCTGAGCGTAACGGCCGCATGCAGGGCCCCCGGCCAAACCCTGGCCGCGATGTCTTCGACAGCAGTCAGGGAAACCATCTCACCGCCGATCTTGGCAAATCGCTTGACTCGGCCGCAAATGGTGACAAAGCCGTGATCATCGACGCGGACAATGTCCCCCGTATCGTACCAACCCAATCCAAAGCGAGATTGGGGTGGTTCAAGATGCCCTGGCCTTTGCGGCCTCAGATAGCCCAGCATGATGTTCGGTCCAGCGACATGCAGTCTTCCGCCCTCCGGGACGCCTTCAACTTCTTCCAATTGCCAGTCAATCCCTGGCATAAAGCGACCCACGGTTCCTTCCTGATAGAACATCGGGGTATTGGCCGCGAGAATCGGGGAGGTTTCGGTCGTTCCATAGCCTTCAAGCACCCGAATACCGAATTTGTCGACCCAAAGACGGCGGGTATCATCCTGAAGCTTTTCTGCGCCTGCAAAAACATAGCGAACGCTGTAGAAATCATAGGGATGGGCATATTTGGCGTAGCCCGCCAGAAATGTATTGGTCCCGAAGAGAATGGTCGCGTTCAAATCGTAGGCGATCTCGGGAATGATGCGGTAGTGCAAAGGTGAGGGGTAAAGGAACGTTTTCATGCCGTAAAAAAGCGGCAGAAGCGTCCCTGCCGTCAGGCCAAAGGCATGAAACATCGGCAAGGCGTTGAGGATCGTGTCTTGGGCATTCAGATCCAAGCGCGCGGCGAGCTGCTCGCGATTGGCCAGGAGGTTGGCGTGCGAGAGAACAACTCCCTTGGGTTCGCCTTCAGAACCGGAGGTAAACAAAACGACCGCTGGTCGATGGGAAAATTTGGGCTCAAGGTTTCGATACCAGAACGAGGCCGTCCAAGACCCAAAGAGGGCGCGAAGCTTGTCGCCGCCACGAATGGTCTCTGCGATATCCTCGAGAAAGAGGATGTTGACCTCATCTCTCAAGGCCTCAACCGTTGACTCGAGCTTTCCATTGACTACAAAACGTCGCGAGGTCAGAAACGTCCGGATTTGAGCTGTCTTGATGGCTGAGGCGATATTGCGGGGACCGGCACTGAAATTCAGCATGGCAGGGACCCGGCCAAAGACCTGAAGGCCGAGAAATACCGCCACAGTGGTATTGGTATTGGGAAGGAACAACCCCACGTGCTCACCGCGGGTGGTCATCTTTTCAAGCTTTCTGCCCAAAGCCAGGGTTTGAGCAATCAGGCCGTTGTAGCTCATGGGCTTGCGCCGGATGTCTTCAAGAACCTTGTGGCTGCCCCCATGAATTCTTCTGGCGTCGAGCAATGCGGCGAAAAGGGTTCGCTCATGATGTCCCGTTTCGAACATCATGTCGCTCATGATGTCGGTGAGCATGATGCCCATCCGTTGCCGGCGATCGTGAGCGTCGGCGTCTGCACGATGCATGATGTCGCGTGGCGGCAAAATATTGAGCGTAATGGGTGGAAACCAGCGAAGCCGGACGACGCCGTGCATTCTGGAAACGGGGGTATATTGGGCGCCATCGATGCGAATTGGCAGAATCGCGGCCCCGGAATGCTCGGCCACAACTGCAGCGCCGTCATAGACCTTCATCAGTGCGCCGGTAACGGTGATACGCCCCTCGGGGAAGATGACCGCTTTCTGGTTTTCCTTGATGTAGTGCGTGAGTGACTTGATGGAGAGGGGTTGCAGAGGATCCATCGGGAAAACCCGGGCAATGCGAAGGGCAGGTTTAACCCACCACTGCCGAGCGATTTCCGTATTGATGGCAAAGGTGACCTCGTCAGGCAAAAACGCCCAAAGCAGGATCGGGTCAAGATAGGAGGTGTGATTGGAGACGATCAGGACCCTGTCGCCTGCCTGTTGGTAGTGCTCGAGTCCGGTTACCTTCACCCGGAAAAGAAGCATCAGAAGCCAACGAAGGAGTTTTTTGACCATGGGGTTACAAGCTGTTGACGCTCGCGATCAAGCGAAGTCGTTGCAGATGTTGAGGCGGGGCAGCCTCAGGACAAAAGTCCATCGGGCATCTGGCGAACCGACAATATATCGAGGCGGATCCGACGGGCCGGGCCATCTTAGCCTACCTTGATGGACGGCGCTACGCGTCAATTTTCGGACATTCAAGAGGGAGCAATGGCGGATTTTTCGGTAAATCAAGTGGAAACTCGAATGATGAGAGTGGGTTGCCGAATTTTTGTTGTCAGCCTCCTTACGTTGGCTTTTTTGGGCCTTTGGGGATGTGCCGACCCCGCTAAGCGCTCAGTTCCCCCTTCTGTACAGACTCCGCATCTGGCTTCTGCCCATTTTCTCTCACCTGATGGGCGCGTCATCCCGGTTCGTACATTTTTGCCCCGGCTCGGTCACATGCAGGCCCTTGTGATCGCCCTTCATGGATTCAATGACTACAGTCGGGCTTTTGCCACGGTCGGTCCTTTCTTGGCAGATCGAGGCATCGGTTTAATGGCCTACGACCAACGTGGATTTGGCCTTTCGGAGAAAACAGGGGTTTGGGCCGGATCTTCGGAGTATGGCGAAGATCTCGATTCGATGATTCGGGTCGTCAAGCAACGCTATCCCGGCGTGCCAGTTTTTCTCTTGGGTGAGAGCATGGGGGGCGCCGTTGTCATTACGGCTCTGAAGCACAATCCAGATCTCCCTGTGGAGGGTGTCATCTTGTCGGCTCCAGCCGTATGGTCGAGGGATACGATGCCTTGGTATCAGTCCTTGATTCTCGACCTTGCGGCAGCTACGGTGCCGGAGGTTCGCCTGACCGGCAGCGGCCTTCGGGTTCAGGCCTCTGATAATCTTGAGATGTTGCGGGGCTTGGGGCGAGATCCTTGGGTGATCAAGGCCACGCGGATTGATGCAATTCGGGGGCTTGCCGATCTGATGGATGCGGCGCAAGCGGGCATTGATCAGATCAAAAAGCCCCTTTTGATTCTTTATGGTGGAAGGGACGAAATCATCCCTCAATTCCCGGTCAAACGCGCATGGGAGCGCATCTCAGCTCAGCCAGAAGTCCGTGCGGCGTTCTATCCCGCAGGATTTCATCTTCTCTTGCGGGATCTTGAGGCTTCGCTTCCGCTTCGTGATGTCGTCAGCTGGATCAATGATCGAAAGGCGCCGTTGGTCTCAGGTTGTGAGCTCATGCCTTTTGGACCGATCAAGGAGACGTCGGCGTTCCAAGTGAGCGAGGCGTGTCTTTCTGGTCGCGGGGACCTGAAGCATTCGGACGAGGCTTCAAGGTAAGTCGCCCTACACCATGACGCCAGCTCAATAGCCCAATATCAGTCCACTCGCCACTGAGGTTGCGTTTCCTGAGCTCTGGTTCCCAGTGTGTGGGAACTTCCACTCGCTTGCTCTTGATCACGAAATCCGCCTCTTCGAGGTTGATTCCCATCTCCCGACCGTAATAGGCGGTGACCTTGCGCCCAAACTTTTCGAGGCGGTCCTGGCTCATGTGCGATGTGATGGCCACATTGGCCCACATGGACTGCACGCGCCCCCAGTTGGGCGTTAGGAGCCGGCCCTCGGGGTTGACGAACGGTAACCACTCTTCATGGCCCGTTGAATCTCGATACACCAGAGCAACAATTTCGTTGTAATTATCGAAATGGTCGTGGAGATACAGGGCATGCGGCGAGATTCCTAGGAAGGCATGCGAAACGTTGATGACAGAGTCGCTCGCCTGATCGAGAAGGGCCAAAGCAGGATCTTGGGGTTTGGTGCCGGCCCAGCGGTAAAGAATGCCGTAATGCAATGTGCAGTTGAGTTGCAGAATCAGAATGCCAATCAGGATTCTGGCCATTCGATACGCTTTCTTGCGTGGAGTACCTGCATATTTATCCAGAAGTCCCGCCAAAGGGTGTGTGTTGCCATCAATTTCGCTGATCTTTACGACGCAGCTCTCATCACAGGTCTGCCGCTGCCTGGAGTCGGCAATTTGCCGATAAACCCCTTTGGCCAGGCCATGAAGACCTGGAATGCTCAAAAGGAGTGCGATCGGATAGGTGTATCCCAGTGCGCGCAGAATCCGGATGTAGGTGTCGAGGCCGGAGGCAATATGTCCCCGGCGGTCGATGCTGAATAAATCGGTCAGCAACGTTTCGCTTGGTATGCCGGAGAGTCGGGGCTCTGCCTCATGATGACTCTGGAGTCCCTTGAAGGCGACAGCGCTTCGAATGTCAAAATGTCGGATGACCAGAACCGTCCGTCGACAAAGAGGGCATCTCTCGTCGTA
>CAYQOJ010000235.1:0-4937 GCA_964419105.1 uncultured Methylococcus sp. | reverse complement strand
GAAGGACTTTGAATAATCGGCAACATGCGCAGCCCATACCCCGCGATATAGGCAATCCCCTTATTCAGGATCGACACCTTTCCAAGCGATGTAAATTCATCCATGAGAAGGAGGCATTGATGTTTTCCCTTTTCCCCATAGCCTGGAAGGGATCGGGTATTGAGATCGATCAACTGCTGGAAGAAGAGATTCAGAATCGGTCCCATGCGTTCCAGATTGTCGGGCGTCACGCCGACATACACCGACATGGGCCTTGAGCGAAGCGCCCGAAGATCAAAATCGTTACCGGATGTTGCGGCATCCACCAGAGGATTCAGCCAAATCTCAAGACGAGATCTAAAGCTCCCAAGCACCCCCGCACGGGTGTTTTCGGATTTGATGCTGGTGTAGGTGTTAAGACCGGACTCGGTCGCTGAAGACACCGATTTGGCATCCCGCCGACGCTCCGTGATGACCCTTTCGAAATACTCGGAGCCATCGCCCTCTTTGAGGGATTCTCGAAGGACCTGCCCCATCGTGACGGGAGGGGCCCCCGCCTCCCCCTCACTATCCAGGAGCAAAGACACAATCCCCGTAAACAAGGCTCTCGGGGTCGCGGTCCAGATCACATCCGTTCCGTCTCGGTCCGGAAAGAGCATAGTGGCGATCTTCTGCACATCATCCATCCGTTTTCCAGGATGGCTTCGCTCGATATACGCCAGTGGGTTATAGCGATGACTCCGGCCATCGGCGGCGGCCGGGTTGAAGAGAAAACAGTCTTGCTTCAACTCCCGCGACCGATAGCGACTGGTGATGTTCCAGTTCTCCTGCTTAATATCGAGCACCACCACCGAGTCCTTCCAGTGGAGCAGGTTAGGAATCACGATGCCGACCCCCTTTCCGCTTCGGGTCGGGGCGGACATCAGAACATGTTGGGCTCCATCAAAGATGAGGAGCCGGCTTCCCTTCCTCCCCAGCACAATGCCTTTCTTAGCAAACAGGCCTGATTGGGTGACGTCATAAAGTGTGGCGAGGCGAGCTATGCCATGCAGGGGTTTTCCACGCCCCTGCACCATCGCAGCTACTGGCAACATGAGCCCCCCAAAGGACAGGAGCGCTGATAAGAAAAGGGGATCCTGGATTCGGTTCCCATAGAAATAGAGATAAGCCAGCCAGGACCCGAGCTCCCACTCGGGTAATGGCCGCTTCAGAAGGAGAAGCAGGATCCCGCCGGCCAACGCCATCCAGAGGGCGATAAACCCCAGAAGGCCCAGGATTAGAAAAGGGACCCTAGGCATCAAAACACCGATATTTAAGTTCTGGATCGAACCAGACCTCTTTCAGCTTCCAGCGCGAATAAAAAAGCACGACATCAATGGTCGAGAGAAGACGCTGGCGAATATGGCCGGTCTCAAGATGTGCCCCAGAGGGGCTGTCCTTAACCAGTGCAGTCAACTGGTCAAACGCCTCAAACGCTCCATTGGCATGCAGGGTGGTGATGGAGCCTGGATGGCCGGTATTGATGGACTTGATGTAGTCCCACGATTCATCCCCCCGAAGCTCCGCCAAAAGGATGCGGTCGGGTTTCATCCGAAGGCAGGAGGCCAAGGCCTGCTTGGCGGTAATGCCCTCTTTCTGTTCACGACCATAGAAGAGATGGACCTTGTTGGGGTGGTCCTTGAGGAACAGCTCATGCACATCCTCAATGGTGATGAGTCGTTCGTGTTTGGGAATAATGGCGGCAAGGCTTCGGGTGATGGTGGTCTTACCTGATCCCGTCTTACCGCACACCACAATGTTCCGGTGGGTGGTCACGGCCAGTTTCAGGAATCGCCGGATTTCTCCTCCTTTCAGAAGAGCCTTGAGTTCGATTTCAAAGTCCTTGAGACCGCTAACACCCGTTTCTGCTTGCTCAAAAGCCCCCTCGGCTTCCAGCTCCTCGAGGGACTTGTCGACACTCGAGGGCTTTCGGATGGTGATCGAAATTCTTTGTGCCGCGGGCGGCAGGACAATCTGGACCCGCTCGCCTAAGGGAAGGGCGGCTGAAAGAACGGGTGCATGTTCTGAAATCGCTTTCTTGTTGGCGGTCGCGATCAACCGGGCAAGCTGGATCAACCGGCCCTCCCCCATCTCGATGTCGTGTCGCTTCCAGCCCTCCCGAGATTCGGTCCAAGCTTCACATCCTCGATTGATACAGACTTCGGTGACGTCCCCATCCAGAAGATGGCGAATGGGGCGAAGGTATTCCTCCAGCATGCCGGTATCGATGTCACTCATCGACATCGCCCACCTTTTGAAGGGAATAGACCGTTGAGAAATCAAGGTCTCTCGCCACCATGACGCGGATACTGTCGCCCTGATTCTTGATGACGTTCGGTGGAATATTCGCGGTGTAATTGAGTATGTTGGAGGCCACATTGGAAGCGCCTGTCCCCATATTCCCAAAGCCGCCAAAAATGGTCGTAGAACCTGCCCCGCGACTGGACTCCGCGGAGGTCAGAACCATCGCCGCATCCTGAACAAATGACATCAGAATGGCGGCGCCGAAGCGCTCCATGAAGTGGTGATCGACCCAACCCTCAAGGCCCGCCATCCCTAAGGCATCGGCGCCTGGAGAATCCAGGTTGATGATGACGCCATCGGGCGTCTTGGCACGGGTCCACACCACAAACACCCGGTATTGCCCTTGCTTGAGGGAATTCGTGTATTCGCCAATCAATTGGCTGCCACGATCCAATAGAACGACTTTGCCGTTATCAGAGTAAACATCCCTCGAAAGACGACAGGTCGTCATACCGGGAAGGCTGCTGTCCAATGCGGTTTCGAGCACGCAATCAAGGGCTGCGCCTTGGGCGATCACGAAATTTCGATTCGGAAGCCTTGAGGCTGAAACGCCCTTTCTTTTTTCCGTTGAAAGGTTGGTTGAAAGTGATTCTTCGGATCTTTGGGGCGGGGAGGCATTCACCACCGCGGGCCTTGCTTGCACGGTTAGGTCACTCCCGGCGTTCTGGGTCTGAACGATCATGCCTCCGGCCCGCTTTCGAGCGACCCAACTCGGAGGCTCCGGGGGCTTTAGATCAGCGGATGGATTGGGAGAAGGTCCAGCCGTTGGCGGCAGCGTCATCTCAGCCGGTGGTGGCGGCGCTTTGGGCAGTAGGGCCCGGGCAAATCGCTCCTTATCAAAAGCCGGCAAGGTGGACTTGGCCGCCTTTGAAAGATCGCGCTCTTTTTCATGGAGGCCGTGTCCAAGCCCAAACGTGACATACGCCATCACGGAAAAAACGCTGATCAGCGCGAATGCCAAAAAGGAATTGCGACCTCCACCTTGTTTGACCCAGGCGTAAACGTCGAGCTTCCCTGGGTTGTCTCTATTCATCCACCCACCTGCTCGACACGCTGGATGGTGGGCGAGGTGGTCCCAGTTTCTTTCCAGGTGGGACTTGAGGTATAGGAGCGGTTTTCGACCCGCACCACCTCCTCACCGTCTCTTAGGATCAATCGGGACACAACCCGGTGAATGACAATGGTCGAGCGATCCTGAAAGTTCACATTGACCAGGGATTCTTTCCCATGCTCATCTTCAAGATAGATGGCCGGAATATCCTGTGCCTGGGCAAACACCAGATAGGTAAACCGGCCATCATCAAAGGCTTCAACCGGGGCAATCAGATCGCTGCCTTGGCGAAAGTAATTGATGTTCCGAATCGCGCTGGCCTTCTCGAGCTCAGCCTGAAGTTGGGCTTCACGCTCTTTCCGGAGCTTTTCTTCCTTCCGCGTTTCCTTTTTCTTGCGCTCTTCGCCGGGATACCGGAAATAGAGGGTATAGATCAGGTCCGCATCGGACCAACTGGCATCGGCGCTGCTGTTCGACGCCTTCACGGTGAGTGCAAAGTTATAGGTGCGCTTCGTGGTCACCACGTTGACGTTGGTATCTGCCCTTTCGGCCACCGGCTTGATGAAAAGATGGTTTCGGCGTGGCACCAACTTCCAGGCCTGATCGTCCCCTAAGGCCACGTCCTGAATCGTTTCATCGTCTGGAAACTGGACATGGGTCGAAACGCCAAACTGGGTCACCAGGCGAATGACATTCATCGGGTCATAGTCGATGGTCCGGACACGGCCATCTTTCTTACCCTTGCTCGGTAACACTTCAGCCGAGGCAGGGTTCAAGGCTCCGACAAGCCCGATGATTGCGACCAAGAAAGTGATGAATCGCATGCCCCTACTCCTTAATTGCCTCGTCCGGGTCAACTCGGTAGTCGGTGACTTCGAATCCCAGCGGGTTGATGCCACGGATCTTTTCCGATGTCGGCGTTCCTGAATACTGGAAGGTGAGGGTTGCCGCCCAATGGGTTTTTTCGGGCTGCTCCGCGCCATGCTCCAGAATCTTGGTGTAGCGAATCAGCGCGACCTGCGGCTTTAGAAAGCTGATCGACTTGATGTCGATCCGGACACGATGGGTTCGGCCATACCGCTGAATGGGTGATTCGGGATTGGAGGTTTCAATCTCTGCGAGATAGCGTTTCTGCTCGCTCGGTGATGACAGGGCCCCGACGGCAAAGTAATAGTCCTCCAGAAGATCCGCGCTATAGGCCTGACGGTAGCGCACGTACCACTGAACGAAGTATTTATTGATGGCTTCGTCATAGTTAGTTCTGGCATCCCCAAGCTCTGAAACCACATCGACGATTCCGGTCGCGTTATCGACTCGAATGACGAAGGGGCGCACCGTCTTTAAGGGGGTCAAGCCACAAACCGCGCCGATCGCCAGCAAGGCGGCCAGGGAGGATCCGCCAGCCACGCGCCAGGCGATGGTTCGAGATCGCTCTATTTCAATAACGCGACTGGTCTCCCAGGAGAGGACTTCGCGCTGGTATTGCTCAAATTCAGCTTTGACTTGATGCATCCGATTACGCCCCTCCATTTCGGAGATAGCGAATTTGGACGTACGGACGTCC
>CAYQOJ010000234.1:4606-4952 GCA_964419105.1 uncultured Methylococcus sp. | reverse complement strand
TGTAAACATGACAGATCCCATCCAGATGCTTAATGACGGGGATCCGGGACTCAGCCACGATCCGTTCCATCAGGCCATTGCCACCCCGCGGAATGATGACGTCCACGTGGCGATCCAATTTCAAAAGTTCGCCCACTGCCGCGCGATCGGTCGTGTCGATGAGCTGAACGCAGTTCTCGCCGAGGCCGGCATCGGCCAGACCGCCTCGAATGCAGGCCGCAATGGCCTTGTTGGAGTGAATGGCTTCCGAACCCCCCCGAAGGATGGTTGCATTGCCTGACTTGAGGCACAGGGCGGCAGCATCGGCCGTCACGTTGGGACGCGACTCATAGATGATTCCGATGAC
>CAYQOJ010000234.1:0-4596 GCA_964419105.1 uncultured Methylococcus sp. | reverse complement strand
TTGAGGAGCGAGGGGACCCGCCTCCTGCCCACCTGTATCCCTGAGGGACGGTAAGTCAGATCGGTGACTTCGCCGACCGGATCGGGCAGGACGGCAACTTCGCGAACGCCCTGGGCCATGGCCCGGATCCGGCTCTCGTTGAGCTCCAGTCGTTCAAGAAGGGCGGCATCCAGGCCTTTGGCCCGGCCCGCTTCAAGGTCCTTAGCATTCTCCTGTATCAGCGTTGGAATGGCCGCCTCCAGTCGATGGGCAATGGCATCAAGCGCCTTGTTCTTGACTTGGGTTTCGGCGCGACCAATTTCCCTAGAGGCTTCGCGGGCCTTGACGCCAATGGCAAGGAGGTTCTGATGAAGGGATTCGGACATAGGGGATTCCAAAGTCAATGGGAGAGATTCGACGGTGAAGGGGTTCCTGTGGCTACCGCCACGCAGAGTCCCCATAGGGCATCCCAGGGATCGCCGGGGGCGAGGCCCTTGCCAATCCGATCCACTTCCGCCGCGCGAATCAGGCAGGATCGAATGGTGTGCGGGGTCAATCGCCCCAGCGCTGTCTGCATGGCGCTTTTATGACGATCCCAAAGGCGATGGCTATTGGCCAGTGTCTCATAGCTCTTGCCGTCGGCAAGGTCCCGCTTGAGTCGATTGGCCAGGCGCAGCTCTCGTGTCACGGACCAAAGCGCGACTTGGGGGGCGACGCCCTCGCTTTGCAGGCCCTTAAGAATTCTCCGGGTGCGGCCAAGATGTCCCCCTAGAATTTCCTCGGCCAGATCAAAGACGTCATAACGCGAGTTATCGGCAACGGCTTCCCGAATCATGGCATCGGTCACTTGACCTCCGCCAAAGAGGATTCGCAGTTTTTCAATCTCCTGGGCAGCGGCGAGCAGGTTCCCCTCGACTCTTGCAGCGATCAGCCTGACCCCTGACTGGTTGACCAGAAGGCCCCGGCTGCTCATGCGGTGTTCAATCCAGCGGATCAGTCGATCTCCTTCGAGTGGCCAGACCTGGACGTGGACGCCTTGAGCCTCCAGTTTCTGAAACCAGGCGGCTTGCTGCTCCTTTGCTGTCAGTTTGGGGAGCTGAATTAAGACGAGAATTTCATCCGAAGGGGAGGCGAGCAGATCTTTGAGGACCTCTTGGCCTTCACGATCGGGTTTTTGAGGCAATCTGATGTCGAGAACACGCGGATCGCCAAAGAGGGAGCGCTCACGGGCGGACATCCGAACACCCGCCCACTCGAATCCGGTTTCTCCATCCATGATTTCACGGTCGATGAAGCCCTGCTCGCGCGCAACCTGGCGAATTGCATCGACGCACTCTTGTCGCTGCAATGGCTCATCCCCGCTGATGATATAGATGCGGGCGAGCTATTTCTGAAGATGTGCGGCGAGCTGGTCAACGCGAATTTTCACGGCTGCATGCTGCCATTAACCAAGGGTTCAGGCGTCTGGCTTTTGCTGTCCTCAGGGGACTTTTCGTAGCGAACCTCCGGTGGATTTTCAACGGCCAGGATGACCTGCCTTAGGAGAATGGTTGCGGCCTCCCCCTCCATTTCAGAGCGGTAGGTTTGTTCCTCAATGCCTTGGCCCAAGGGCGAGGCCTGCGTGTTGAAGTATTCGCGCCGAACCACAAGTTCTTTGGCCTTGCTGATGATGTGGCCCTTGTTGTCGTGGACCTCATAAACCACGAGGTAGTTGAGGTCGAACATGTTGGCTCGACCTACGGCACTCAGCGTGATGGGGCGTCTGATGTGGCGTTGCTTGAGGATGTTGACCACGGCCGCTGCGTCAGCGGATTTATTGGTGAACTTGCCTCCGGCGATTTTAAGACGCTGGACAAAGAGGTTATAGAGATTGACGTTCGGGCCGATGCCGGTCATGGCAATCGTCTTGTCCTTGACTTGATCCGGCAATCCGCCGCGGGGGTGAAAGCCGCAGGCGGCCAGCAACCCAATCAAAACCAACAGTGCCGGGAGTCTTAGCATCTCTAAACCACGATGTTGACCAGCTTTCCTGGAACGATGATCACCTTCTTGAGCGGCTGACCTTCGACGAAACGCTGAACGCCCTCTTCAGCAAGCGCGAGCGCCTGAATGGCTTCATTCGTTGCTCCGACTCCGGCTGAAATTTTACCGCGCAACTTGCCGTTCACCTGGACCACCATCTCGACCGTATCCTGGATCAGCGCCGATTCATCCACGTGGGGCCAGGGAGCGGTTGCAATGATGCCATCATGACCCAAGGCTTCCCAAAGGCTCTGGGTGATGTGGGGAACGATCGGGGCGAGCATCAGGGTGACGCGTTCCAGGGCTTCCTGTCGGATCCAACGTCCCGCCTCGGAGCTATCCTCAAATTTAGAGAGGGCATTCAAGAGCTCCATGTTTGCCGCAATGGCGGTGTTAAAGGTGAAGCGACGACCCATGTCATCGGTGACCTTTTTCAGGGTTTCATGGACCTGACGCCGGAGCTGCTTTTGCGCATCGGTGAAACTCGTGGGGGCAAGCCCCTGTGGGATGCCGTTCTCGACGTGTTGAGCGACCTGGCGCCACAGCCGTCTGAGGAACCGAAAGCCCCCTTCGACCCCCGAGTCAGACCATTCCAGTGACTGGTCGGGTGGGGCTGCAAACATGGTAAAGAGGCGAACCGTGTCCGCGCCATAACGGGTAACCAGGTGCTCTGGGTCGACCCCGTTATTCTTGGACTTGGACATCTTTTCGGTGCCGCCAACCCGGACCGGCTGACCGTCGGTTTTCAGCAGGGCAGCGGTAATCCGGCCTTTGTCATCCGTCGTGACGTCCACCTCATCGGGCCCAACGTACTGCTTTCGGCCATCCGCCTCACGGAAGAAGGTCGGGGCAACGACCATGCCCTGGGTCAACAGACGTGCAAAGGGTTCTTTGGCGCGAAGAAGTCCGGCATCCCGAAGCAGCTTGTGATAGAAGCGGGCATAAAGGAGATGAAGGATTGCATGCTCGATGCCGCCAATATACTGATCCACCGGCAGCCAGTAATTCGCACGTTCATCCAGCATGGCTTCGGTATTGTCCGCGGAAGTGTAGCGCGCAAAATACCAAGAGGATTCCATGAACGTGTCAAAGGTGTCCGTCTCCCTTTGGGCCGGTTTGCCGCAACAGGGACAGGATACGTTGACGAAGTCATCGAGCCGCGTCAACGGGGACCCGACTCCCGTGATATCGACATCGCGGGGCAGAAGAACCGGAAGATCCTGGTCTGGCACCGGGACCGTTCCGCAGCTTTCACAATAAATGACGGGAACGGGGCAACCCCAGTAGCGTTGGCGAGAAACACCCCAGTCCCTGAGCCTGAAGTTGGTTTGTTTTTCCCCAAGATCAAGGGCCGCAAGATCCTTGGCAATGGCATCCACTGCCGCAGCATGATCCAGGCCGTCATAGGTGCTGGAATGGACGCAAACGCCGAGCGTTTTATCGCCATACCAGTCCTGCCATTCCGCCTCATCAAAGGCTTCCTTTTCGTCTTTTCGAGCAATGACCTGCTTGATGCCGAGACCATAGCGTTTGGCGAAGTGAAAATCCCGCTCGTCATGGGCGGGGACGGCCATGACGGCGCCTTCGCCATAACTCATCAAAACATAATTGCCGACCCAGACCGGGACATCTTGACCGGTCAGGGGGTGCCGAACGCGAAGGCCCGTGTCCATTCCCTTTTTTTCCATCGTGGCCATGTCGGCCTCGGCGGTTCCGCTTTGCTCGCACTCACGGATGAACTCCGCCAATTCAGGGCGTTGACGGGCTGCATGGGCGGCTAAGGGATGCTCTGGGGCCACCACGCAGAAGGTGACCCCCATGATGGTGTCGGCACGGGTGGTGTAGACCCAAAGTTTGCCCTCCTGTCCTTCCAGCGTGTAAGGAAAGGCAAAGCGTACCCCATGGCTCTTGCCTATCCAGTTGGCCTGCATGGTGCGAACCTGTTCGGGCCAACCGTCGAGGGAGTCGAGTTCTGTCAGCAGTTCCTCTGCATATGCGGTAATCCGCATGAACCACTGCGAGATTTCCTTTCGAACCACAGGCGTGTCGCAACGCCAGCAGCATCCCTCGATGACTTGCTCGTTGGCCAGTACCGTATGGTCGTGCGGACACCAGTTGACGGGCGCCGTCTTCTTGTAAACCAGATCCTTTTCCAAAAGTTTCAGGAAAAACCATTGCTCCCAGCGGTAATATTCCGGCGAGCAGGTGGCCAGTTCGCGCTGCCAGTCATACCCAAAGCCCAGCTCCTTGAGTTGGCGCTTCATGTACGCGATGTTTTCATAGGTCCAGTCGGCCGGGTGGACGCCCTTGCCCATGGCCGCGTTTTCGGCCGGAAGGCCAAAGGCATCCCAGCCCATGGGCTGGAGCACGTTTTTTCCCAGCATCCGCTGGTAGCGCGCCATGACATCACCGATGGTGTAGTTCCGAACGTGGCCCATGTGCAGCCGACCACTGGGATAAGGGAACATCGAGAGGCAGTAGTATTTCTCCCGGGAGGGGTCCTCGACCGCCCGGAAGACCCCTTTGTCTTCCCAAAGCTGCTGGGTTTTGGCTTCGATAATGGCGGGTTGGTAATTCTCTTCCATGGGGAGGGCT
>CAYQOJ010000233.1:0-4977 GCA_964419105.1 uncultured Methylococcus sp. | reverse complement strand
TGGCCGTCCTGTTCCTGTTGAACGGCCTCTTTGCGATGTCTGAGATTGCCATTCTCTCTGCCCGGAAGACCCGGCTGAAGCAGGCTGCGGACGACGGTGTTTCGGGAGCGGATGCTGCCCTCAACCTGGCCAATGCCCCCAGCCACTTCCTCTCGACCGTCCAGGTCGGGATCACCCTCATTGGCATTCTGAGTGGTGCACTCGGTGAAGCGGCGCTGTCTCAGAAGGTCGATGATTATCTTCGACAGTTTCCGCTGGTCGCCGCCTACAGCGATGCCCTTTCGACAGTTGTCGTGGTTTTCCTGATCACCTATTTTTCGCTGATCATCGGCGAATTGGTGCCCAAGCGTTTGGCCCTCATCAAAGCGGAGTCCATCGCTATCGGTATGGCGCGTCCGATGCGGGTTCTCTCGGTCCTGGCCTATCCCCTAGTCCGACTTCTGAGCTGGTCGACTGATTTCGTTTTATTTGTTCTTAGAGTCCGCAACCGGCAGGACTCGATCATCAGTGAGCGAGAAATCAGCCTGATGATTGATGAGGGCACCGAGGCCGGACTTTTTCATAAAAGCGAAAAGGAGATGGTCTCGAACGTGATGCGGCTCGATGCGCTGCGTGTCGGGGCCATCATGACCCCGCGGATGGAAATCGACTATCTTGATATCGCGAGCCCGACCGAGGAAATACGTAAGCGATTGATCGAAAGCACGCATTCGGTGATTCCTGTGTGCCGAAATGGACTGGACAACGTTTTGGGAGTCATTGAGGCAAAAGACCTGATGCGAAGAGCGCTCTCTGGAGAGGAACTCAAGTTGAGTGCCGCGATTCGGCAAGTAAAGTACATCCCCAAATCATTAAGCTCAGTCCAACTGTTAGAGGAGTTTCGTCGCTCGAAGATCTCACTGGCCTTGGTGGTTGATGAATACGGTGAGGTTGCAGGTCTTGCGACGCTCAAAGACGTGCTCGAGGCCATAGTCGGTGATATGCCCACGGCGGAGCCTTGGGAAGAGGAGCCGGATGCGATTCAACGAGAGGATGGTTCATGGTTTCTCGATGGCATGCTGACGGTTGAAAAGTTCAAGCAGTTACTGGCGGTCAACGAACTGCCTGAGTCCGAGGATGGTAACTACCATACGATCGGCGGTTTTGTGATGGAGCATCTGGGTCGGGTGCCGCGTTCGGCGGATCATTTTGAGTGGGGAGGCCTCCATTTTGAGGTGGTCGATATGGACCGCAATCGTGTCGATAAGATTCTGGTCTCTCGTCTTGAGGGGGCTGTGAATCCCTCCGCTCGGTCGTAGACTATGCGAACATCTGATTTGATCCCATTTGGCACAGGCCGCCTTCTGGGATTTACGCCCGCTCTCAGTGTCGGGTGGCTTTCGAGGAAAACACATTGAAATGCACCACCGAGGTCCGGCAAGGTCGGACCGTTTTGATTGTGGGTGAAGAACGCCTGGATGCGTCCAATTCCGGGGAGCTGAGGGAAATCATGCTCAATCTTCTTGAGGCTGGTGGACAGCAGTTGGTCGTCGACCTCAGTCAGGTGAACTTTATCGATAGTTCCGGGCTTGGGGCGTTATTGTCAGGTTTCAAAAGCGCAAATCTTCGCTCCGGTAGCCTGGTGCTGGCCGGGTTGCAATCCCGGGTCCAATCGATGTTCGAGTTGACGCGACTGCATCGTGTTTTTGAGATCTTTTCCTCGGTCGACGACGCTCTGGCGCGTGCCTGAAACGGAGAGCCACTATGTTTTCCAGTGATGATATTCATGTCGACATTGTGGTGCCCAACAAGAAGCGTTACCTCAGCCTGATTGGCAATATTGCCGAGGAGGTGGCCCGGGCGTTGGACAACTACCGGGGGGATCGTGAGGCGCTGGCCTACCATTTGAACGTGGTCTTAACTGAGGCAATGGCGAACGCGATCGATCACAGTGCATCTTCCGATGTGGATCAGACGGTTCGTGTCTGCATCTTCATCGAAGAAAATGACCTTTGTGTGCGGGTGTATGACCATGGTCAGGGGTTTGACATTGATCTTGTCCCCGAACCTGACCTTGATGAACTCCCAGAACGGGGGCGGGGGCTCTTTCTGATTCGAACCTTGATGGACGCCGTCAGTTACAGGCGCATTGAGGGGGGGAACGTTCTTGAGATGCATAAACGACTGACTTGATCCTGTTCTGGGACAATTCGGCAGATTGCTTTTTCATTCCCCCGGTTAAATTCCTCACGCTCTTCTGAACGATTCATGACTTGATCGAGTCTATGGATCGATCAAGTCAATCATTTGGATATGCGCATGTCTAACCCACTTCTAGAATCCCTTCCCCTTCCTTCGTTCGCTCGGATTGATGCTTCCCATGTCAGGCCGGCGATTGAACAATTGATTGGCGAGAATCGAGAAACCATTCGACTTCGTCTCGAAAAAGGCGGGCCATATACCTGGAACAATTTGGTGGAGCCATTGGAAACCGTGGATGATCGACTCAACAGAGCTTGGTCACCGGTCAGCCATCTCAACGCCGTCATGAACAGCGATGCACTCCGTGATGCCTACAATGGGTGTATTCCACTTTTAAGTGAATATGCGACGGAAGTCGGACAGAACGATGCGCTTTTCGCCGCCTACCGTGAAATTTCGGAATCTGACGAATTCCAGCAGCTGGATGCGGCCCAGAAGCGGATCATTGAAAATGCCCTTCGCGACTTCAGGCTTTCGGGTGTGGACTTGCCGCCTGAAAAGAAAGAGCGATTCAAGGCCGTGGTTCAGGAATTGTCTCGCCTCACCAGTCAATTTCAGGACAACGTGCTGGATGCGACCCAAGGCTGGCATCAGGCGATCGAAGATGAATCCCTGCTCAAAGGGATTCCGGATAGCGCCAGAGCCATGGCCGCCGAGGCGGCGAAAGCCATGGGACTCAAGGGGTGGGTGTTCAACCTCGAATTTCCCTCCTACATCGCGGTCATGACACACGCTGATGACCGCGCACTGCGGGAGGCGTTCTATACCGCATACGCGACGCGAGCTTCGGATCAGGGGCCAACCGCTGGAAAGTGGGATAACAGCGCGATCATGGAGCAGATTTTGGCGCTTCGTCATGAAGAGGCCCAGCTGTTAGGCTTTAGTAATTTTGCCGAACTTTCCCTCGCAACCAAAATGGCGCCCTCCGTCGACGCGGTTGAGGCTTTTTTGACGGATCTTGCTGATCGCTCTTTGCCCTCGGCCCGTGAAGACCTTGCCACATTGAAGGCTTTTGCCCGAGAGGACTTGGGGATTCCTGATCCACAAGCCTGGGATCTGACCTATGCTTCAGAAAAACTGAGGCAAGCGCATTATTCACTCTCTCAGGAAGAGCTCCGTCCCTATTTTCCTGCACCGAGGGTGCTCGAGGGGCTTTTCAAGATCATCGAGAGGCTCTACGGCGTTACGGTGCATGAAGTTCAAGGCATTGAAACCTGGCATCCCGATGCGCGTTATTTTGAAATTCGAGATGCGAGTGGGGTTCGCGGAGCGTTTTTCCTCGATTTGTTCGCCCGACCCAAAAAACGCGGTGGTGCGTGGATGGACGAATGTTCCACCCGTAGAAGGTTGGACGACCATCTGCAGTTACCGGTGGCCTACCTGACCTGCAACTTCACCCCACCCGTCGGCAGTCAGCCTGCGCTTCTTCGTCATGATGAGGTAGAGACACTCTTCCACGAGTTTGGTCATGGGCTTCAGCACATGCTCACCCGGGTTGATCACCTTGGCGTCTCAGGCATCCATGGCGTTGAATGGGATGCGGTTGAGCTTCCCAGTCAGTTCATGGAGAACTTTTGCTGGAATCCTGAGGCACTGGGATTCATCTCCGGCCATTTTGAAACAGGCGCTCCGCTGCCTGAAAGCCTGCTGAGCAAGATGCTATCGGCTCGCAACTTCCAGTCCGGAATGCAGATGCTGCGGCAGGTCGAATTTGCCCTCTTTGATATCCGGATGCATCGGGCGTTCGAGCCCTCCAAAGGTGGGCGAATCTACGAGATTCTGGGAGGGGTTCGTGATCGGGTTGCGGTCGTGAAGCCGCCTGAATTCAATCGATTCCCTCACAGCTTTTCGCACATTTTTGCGGGGGGCTACGCAGCGGGTTATTACAGCTATAAATGGGCTGAAGTGCTTTCCAGTGATGCGTACTCGCTGTTTGAGGAGCGTGGTGTTTTCGACCCGGAGACCGGAAAGGCCTTCCTTGAGGAGATATTGGAGAAAGGGGGGAGTGCTGGCGCGATGGAATTGTTTGTGGCATTCCGAGGACGCGAGCCTTCCATCGAGCCGTTATTACGCCATAGTGGGCTTCTCAAAGCGGCCTGAAAAGGCAGTATTTCCAGAAGTTATCATCCATTCCCTTCGGTTGTGCTAAATTACGCGGCTATTTTGCAGGGGATGGCCCATGAAATCGCGCGTCAAGTGGGTTGAAGAAACCTTATTCATCGGGGAGTCCGGAAGCGGCCACACGGTTGTGATGGATGGCCCCCCAGAGTCCGGTGGAAGAAATCTGGGTGTTCGGCCGATGGAAATGCTGCTGATGGGCATGGGTGGCTGCGCCTCCTTCGATGTGATGCACATCCTTAAGAAGGGGCGACACGATGTTCGAGGGTGTGAGGCGCACCTTGAAGCCGAGCGTGCTGACCAAGATCCCAAGGTATTCACACGCATCCACCTCCGATTCGTCGTCACGGGCAAGGGCCTGAGTGATGCGGTCGTCGAGCGTGCAGTCAAACTTTCCGCCGAAAAATATTGCTCTGCTTCGATCATGCTGGGGAAAACAGCAGAAGTCAGCCACTCGTTTGAGGTGGTCGAGGCAGATTGAGGAATTTCGGGTTTGATCAGGGCTAGAACCGAGATTTCGGTTGCCAAGATGGCGTCCTTCAAGGGCGCACAACAAACTTTTCAGGGGTAGCGTTCATACATGGATATCAACAAGCTTCAGTTGCATGGTTTCAATAA
>CAYQOJ010000232.1:0-4985 GCA_964419105.1 uncultured Methylococcus sp. | reverse complement strand
GTGATGTCGGGATTAAAGTGCAGGCTGGATTCGAGGGCCGTCATGCGCCTGAACGGTTGGCCCAGATCGTATGTTTCGCCCTGATGAGTAATCCGTGTGTCGCCGGTCAAATCAATGGCGATCGCCCGCATTAATTCTTCGGTGAGATCCATCAGGTCACGGTAGTCCGCATAGGCCTGATAAAACTCGATCATGGTGAATTCTGGGTTGTGTCGGGTCGAGAGGCCTTCGTTGCGGAAGCTCCGGTTGATCTCAAAAACACGTTCAAATCCGCCCACTACAAGCCGCTTGAGGTAAAGCTCCGGCGCGATTCTCAGATAAAGATCCATGTCGAGCGCGTTGTGGTGGGTCACGAAGGGTCGTGCTCTGGCGCCGCCGGGAATGACTTGCATCATGGGGGTCTCCACCTCAAGGAATCCTCGCTCAGCAAGGAATTCACGAATATGGCGGACAATGGCGCTACGCAAAAGGAATACTTTGCGAGAGTCCTCGTTCATGATGAGGTCAAGGTAACGCTGCCGGTAGCAGGTTTCCGCATCCTGGAGGCCATGGAATTTCTCAGGAAGCGGCCTGAGCGATTTGGTCAAAAGACGTGCCTTTTCCACCCGGACGGAGAGTTCGCCCGTCTTGGTCTTGAAAAGCACGCCCTCTACGCCAACGATATCCCCAAGGTCCCATCCCTTGAAAGCCTCATAAACGCCTTCGGGCAGGGAGTCGCGCTGAAGAAAGACCTGTAGGCGTCCCGACATGTCCTGAAGGTGGGCGAAGGAGGCTTTGCCCATGACGCGCTTGGTCATTAGGCGGCCCCCAAGGCTCACGCGTAAGGCTTTAGCGTCAAGTTCTTCGCCTTCTGTGGATCCATGATGATCCAGAAGATCTTGCGCCAGCGCGCTTCTGCGAAAGTCATTCGGGAAGGCAATGCCATCCTGTTCGCGGATGGCCTTTAGCTTTTCGCGGCGCTGGAGCGTAAGTTTGTTTTCGTCGAGAAGGTCATTCATGGCGCTTAGAGTCCGCTCTTGAGGCTGGCTTCGATGAAGAGGTCGAGGTCGCCGTCAAGGACGGGACCTGGGTTACTGGTTTCGACGTTGGTTCTAAGATCCTTGATGCGTGATTGATCCAGCACGTAGGAGCGAATCTGGCTACCCCAGCCGATATCGGATTTGGAGTCCTCCAGCTTTTGTTTCTCGGTGTTGCGTTTCTGGATCTCAAGTTCATAGAGTTTGGCGCGCAGCTGTTTCATACACCAATCACGGTTGGCATGCTGGGAACGCTGGCTTTGACACTGAACCACGACCCCGGATGGCATGTGCGTGATGCGGACTGCCGATTCGGTTCGGTTGACGTGCTGCCCACCCGCGCCACTGGCCCGATAAACATCGGTGCGAAGGTCAGCGGGATTGATGTCAATGTCGATGTTATCGTCCACTTCGGGTGAGACGAAAACCGATGAAAAAGACGTGTGCCTGCGGTTGCCAGAGTCAAACGGAGACTTTCTCACCAAGCGATGGACACCGGTCTCGGTTCGAAGCCAGCCGTAGGCGTATTCACCCTCGAAACGAATGGTCGCGCTCTTGATGCCGCCGACGTCGCCCGCTGACTCCTCAACCAATTCCGTTTTGAATCCCTTGCGCTCACCCCAGCGCAAATACATGCGTTCGAGCATAGCGGCCCAGTCCTGTGCCTCCGTGCCCCCAGAACCCGCCTGAATATCCAGGAAGGCATTATTGGGATCCATTTCGCCGGAAAACATGCGGCGAAACTCGAGCTCTGCAACCACTTTTTCGAATCCGTCAAGATCGTCAGCAACCGAATCCACGCTGCCTTCGTCGTTCTCTTCAACGGCCAGTTCAAGAAGCTCCTCGGCGTCCTGTATGCCATTGCGGATCTTCAACAGGTTGTTGACGACGCCCTCAAGCTGCGTCCTTTCGCGCCCTAGAGTCTGAGCCTTTTCGGGATCATCCCAGATTTTGGGGTCCTCTAGTTCGCGCAGGACTTCGGTTAGACGTTCCTGTTTCTCTTCAAAGTCAAAGGTACCCCCTAAGAGACTCTTCGCGTCCCTTGAGATCCTTGATCTGGTTATAAAGGGGATTCAGTTCGCGCATGTGCGATTCCGGTGCAAAACAGAACATTATACAGGGAAGCTCGGGAGCTTCCCGAGGGCGGGGTCAGTCGGAAAGCCCGAGCCAAAGGCGACCGGCTTCCGCGCGAACCGGGAAGCTCTCGATGTCTTCGTAGGCTGGTGCAGTCAATGCTTGTCCGGTTCGAAGACAGAATCGGGCGCCATGGCGAGGGCAGATGATTTCATGGCCTTCTATGCAGCCTTCGCTGATGGGGCTTCGATCGTGGCTGCAGATGTCTTCAATTGCAAAGATCTCGTCATCGACGAGAAAAACAGCAATGGTCAGTCCATCCTGGTCGATGTGTAAAGGCTCACCAGGAACAAGGCTCGCTTCAGGGGCGATATCAATCCAACGCGTCATTGCTGCTCGGTTCCTATTCGGTCGAGACCGTCGCGTGGTCGTCCTTAAGGGCCGCCTGGAGAGAATGCCATGCGAGCGTCGCGCATTTGACGCGAGCGGGATAAGCCCTTACACCAGCGAGAACGGCGAGCTTGCCGATTTCATCCAGGTTGACCTCATCACCGTTCTTTCCGGTAGTGATTCGATGAAAAAGCTCAAAGAGATGTTCGGCTTCGGCTTCCGATTGGCCCCGGACAATTTCCGTCATCAACGATGCAGAAGCGGTCGAGATGGCGCAGCCTGAGCCTTGAAAGCTCACATCTTCGATGATGCCATCCTTCAGTTTGACATAGAGGGTGATTCGGTCGCCGCACAAGGGATTAAATCCGTCGATGGTGCGGGTCGCATCTTCCATGACGCGAAAATTTCTGGGGTTTCGGTTGTGGTCGAAAACCACTTCCTGATAAAGGTCTCTGATTTGATCCAGCATGGTGGTCGCAATAGGTGCAGGACGATTATCCGAAGAGTCGGATGACTTCCCGAAGTCCACTCATAAGGGTGTCAACGTCATCTTCGGTATTGTACAGGGCGAAGGAGGCCCTTGCGGTTGCAGGGACCTGATAGAAATCCATGACTGGCATCGCGCAATGATGTCCTGCACGGATGGCAATCCCTAGCTGGTCGAGAAGTGTCCCGATGTCATGGGGGTGAATCCGCTCCAGGGTGAAGGACAAGATAGCCCCTTTCTCTGCCGCAGTGCCGATAATTCGAAGCCCCGGAATCTTCAAAGCTTCCTCCGTGGCATAGTCCAAGAGGGCTTCTTCATGGGCGGCAATGGCATCGATGCCGAGATTTTCGATGTAGTCGATTGCAGCGCCCAGTCCCACAGCATCCGCAATACTCGGTGTTCCGGCTTCGAATTTGTAGGGTAGGTCGTTGTAACTTGAGGCTTCGAAGGTCACCTGCCGAATCATGTCGCCACCACCCTGGTAGGGGGGCATCGCCTTGAGGAGGGCCTCCTTGCCATAAAGAATGCCGATTCCGGAAGGGCCATAGAGCTTGTGGCCGGAAAAAGCATAGAAGTCGCAGTCCAGAGCCATCACATCCACGGCCAGATGCGGAGCGGCTTGCGCGCCGTCCAGGAGGACTGGAATGCCACGGTTGTGTGCCTCACGGATGATGTCGCGAACCGGGTTGATGGTGCCTAGCGCATTGGACATATGGCTCACGGAGACCAGTCGCGTCCGTTCGCCCAAAAGCTGGGTAAAGGCATCCATGAGGAGCTCACCCTCATGTGACATTGGAGCAACCCGAAGCTTAGCGCCAGTGGCTTCAGCAACCATTTGCCAAGGCACGATGTTGGAGTGGTGTTCCATGGCCGTGATGAGGATTTCATCACCGGGCTGAAGTCTCGGTCTCGCAAAGCTCTGCGCCACAAGATTGATGGCTTCTGTTGCTCCGCGGACAAAGATGACCTCATGGGCATGCTGTGCATGAATGAATTGCCGGACCTTTTCCCGTGCGCCTTCGAAAAGATCCGTGGCCCGCTGGCTCAAGGTGTGAACGCCTCGATGCACGTTGGCGTAGTCCTTTCGATAGACCTCGGACAGGGTGTTAATCACCTGATCGGGTTTTTGGGTCGAGGCCGCATTATCGAGGTAGACCAGGGGGTGCCCATTGATCGTTTGGTCCAGGATGGGAAAATCACGGATTGCCTTTTTGAGATCGTATCCAGGTTGGGGTACTCGGCTCATCCTTGCTTACTCCCGAGCGCAGAATGCGTCAGGCGGAGACTCAACTCATCCTGAATGCGCTGCTTTAGGGCTTGAGGCCGAATGCGCTCCACGATTTCATTGGCAAAGCCATAAGTTAAGAGTTGTCGAGCTTCATCTTCATCGACGCCGCGAGAGGCGAGATAGAAAATGGCGCCAGGGTCCAGCTGGCCCACAGTGAGGCCGTGTGAGCACTTGACGTCATCAGCGTGGATTTCAAGTTGTGGTTTGGCATCAATCTCGGCTTCGCTTGAAAGAAGAAGATTGCGGCACTGCATCTCGGCCTGCGTTTTCTGCGCACCAGGCTCGACAATGATCCTCCCCTGAAATACCCCGCGTCCCCGGCCACCGGCGATGCCGCGGTAATCATCACGGCTGCTCGCGTGGGGGCCTGCATGACGAAGCCGTGTATGTGTGTCGATCTGTGCGCGATCTTGGGCCAGGAATATGCCTTCAAGTTCACATTCGCTGGCACGATCCAGACGACTATGGATCTCGGTTCGAGCAATAAGGCTCCCCAGCGCCGCCTGACTCTGGCGAAACCGCGACGATGGCGCCTGATCCACGTATATGCCGCCAAAGTGGCGGCCCTGATCACCCTCGCTCTGATGTTTGTAATGATCGAGTGACGCATTTGCTTCCAACTGGACGCGAGTCATCGTGAGCGCGAGATAGGGGGTCTGATTTGGGCCGACATGGCTTTCAATGACTGTGGCCTCGGCATTCTTTTCGAGCAGAATGAAGTGGCGAAGGA
>CAYQOJ010000231.1:0-5017 GCA_964419105.1 uncultured Methylococcus sp. | reverse complement strand
TTCGGTGGGCGATGATCCATGTGATTGACCCTCATTGATAATTCGACCCAAAGCGTCCACACCTGATTCGCCCAGGACCTTGAGCCTTTCGTAACTTGCTCTTAAAAAGGCCCCGGTAACGCCATCTAGGGCTTCAGCGGCGGATTCGGCGCCTGCGGCTTTTTCGAGGGGCGGCGAGAACGCTTGGTGACGGGCTTCATCCAGCCGAAGCTCACCCTGCCTTTGATGCCCTTCGCGCGCATGAAAGGCGGCATCTGCCGCTTCGCCGATGCGCTGATCGCCCCCTTCTAAGACCCGTTCACTCTGATGGAGTTGCTCAAGGGTTTGAGCTGCCATCTGGTCACGATGCCGAATGGGGTTATCAGGAAGTGCATCGAGAACACGCTTTTCCAGGGTTTCGTCCACCACCGGCCGCCGAAGTTGTTCATCCAGTCGGGATGGGTCGAGATCGGTTTCGAGATAAGGCGCATGAAAGGCCTCACCGAGCAAGGTTCGTCCCAGGGTCTTTGAAAGTACCGCCTCTTCCTCGGAAAGGGGGTGATAGACCGGATGGGCGTGCCCGGTCATGAGGGCGAGCCCTGCAGCTGCATAGGACTGATCCGGGTTCTGGATCAGTCCCGCTTGATGCCATTCACGGCCCAGCCGCGAGGCATCGCCCCGAAGTCCTACGCTATCAAGGGCCTGATTCAGGGCATCAAGACTTTCAGGCTGCTGGATCATGCGATGGCCTGCTTCAAGCGCCCCTATGCGCACCTCACTGCCGGATCGGGACCCACTCTGGATGGTGGCCTGATAGGAGGTTTCGGCATCGATGGCGGCTTGAGCGGTCTGGCCTAATTCACCGATCGCCCCGCTGCGAAGCCCGAGACTTGCGCTCATCCTGTGCCCATCAGAAGCATCTTTGGCCACCGATTGCGCCAGTTCGCTCTGAAAGCCATGATCCTGACTGATTTTTCGGGAAAGATCCGAGGCGATTTCGTGTGCGCGCCCCTCAGCCAGGTGAAATCGATCCTGAAGTTCAGCCTTTAGCCCCAGCGCCGATGGATCCTGGGTAAGGGTCCCATCGACAGTCGACCTGCTCGAACCTTTAAAGCGTCCGGTGATGGCGCCCCCGAGTAGGGTCGCAAAGTCATGGCCGCTCAGACCACTTTCCCGATAGCGATTGGCGAGATCCTCGCCTGTGGCTTCCATGAATCGATCCGTGGCACTTGAATGCGATCCGGTTCTCTCGCTGAACGTTTGGCTGTGGCTCCCTTCTTCGAGAAGCCCATGGCTTTTCTCGCCCTGGACGCGAAGTCCCTCCATAAAAGAGGAAGTGGTCCTTTCTCGATGAGACTGTGCTGAAGCCTCAGAAAGGCCCTGATCCTGACTGAAACTGAAGGTGGGGAGGACTCGGTCTGCGCCTGAGAGTGAAAGACCCGACAAGGGGGCATGGCGATGTCGGGACTCCATCCCGATGAGGGGTGGCGACTGAAGCAGGGAAGGGCTTCCGACTTTTTCATCGATGAAGTCGCCGCCTTGCATGCGGCCGAGGAAATGTGTTGCCGTGACCGAGCCGCCATAGACCAGCATCAACGCGATGGCCGGCGTCGCGCTGGCCAGCATGCCACCAACGGCAAGCCAGTTCTGGAGTTCCATGTCCATCTGATAGATTCCGGCAACCGAGTCCAGAGGAAATCGTGCCTTGGCTAATGCTGAAAACCCGCCTTGTGCTGCAAGGGTAATGTAGAGGTTGCCGATGGCCAGTATCGGCATCCAGAACTGAATCCAGATCAGCATCAAAGCGTATTGCCCGCACAGGCGGATCCCCCGCGCGCCCAGAAGCAGGGTGAAGGCCATGATGGGCGTCACGGCATAGCTGAACCCTTCAATCCACGTCAGCATGGGGCGCACCATCCGGGCAAATAGGGTTTGCTCCGCAGCCCACTGCGTATTCCGTTGAGCGATGGCCGTCTCTACCATCGCTGCCTGTGTTGCCTTGAGGCTGTCCTGATTTCGTCCGAGGACCCCTTGTTCAAACAGCGGCACCATCGTTGCGGCCAGAACAAAGTCCGACGCCTGTTGCTGGCCCTGGGTCAGGGCATCCAGCGCGGACTGTATCGCGCCCATGGGATCTTTGGCTTCAGGTCCGCCCATCAAGAGCCCCAGATGCTGAATCAAAAGAGGAAGCGACTGATCCTTGACCAGGTGATGCAGGCGGGGCCAGGCCTGTGTGCACGTCACGAGAAGGGGGAGGCTCCCGTCACGGATCTCGGTGGTATAGATCTCTGAATCATAGCGAAAGGCATCCGGCAGGCCGCCGGTATTGAGTAGATCCGGGAGCGCAATGGCGCCAAGATCGATACCCGTCAATGTGCAATCCCTGACATATTGACTGACGCTGCCAGCCACATCACTGGTTGGGTTGGGATCCAGCGCTTTCCCCAGTGATAGCCTTGATAGAAGATGCCTTCTCACCTGGGTCAGGGTCTCGAGCGCACTGCCATAACCGTGATGAGTCAGGGTGGGGACTGAAAATGCTGTTTCAAAAAGAACGGTCAGTCCATAGCCCAATTCGGAAATAATGGCCCCCGAAACTGCGGGTCCGAGAGGGACATGGTCCACCACACGGACTTCCCCGCTATAGGCATCCTCGATCGCGATTGAGGTGGTTGGCTGGAATAGCGCCATCCAAAGAAGCATGGCAGCGATGAATTCGCCATACCGGAGATTGGGGGGACCCGTGTCCATCAGCCCACGAAAGGCTTGAAGCAAGATGCCAATCAAGGCCCCTATGCCCGCGGCAACCCGAAGATCCTGGGTATTGAAAACCATGGCAATACTGTTGAGGATCGCGGCCAGAAAGGCACTGTCGCCGATGGCATGAAGGGTCAGTTGCATCAGGGCGATCCCCCATGACCCCCATGGGCCACGCTGCCACTCAGCCCGTAATCACGGATTCGACCTGTTTGCATGAGGGACTGGTAGCGATTGACCAGGCTTGAGATCGTGCCCCATCGGTTTTCAAGGCTTCGCCGTTCTTCACGAAGTTTAGAGAGGGTCTGATCCAATGCTTCATCGATCAGGGGCTGATAGGGGTGATCAGCCATTCGACCGCTTTCGCGCGCCGTCTCGATCATTTCCTCGATGAGCTCACCGGCCCATTCAATCGCAATGATCGGCCCTGCTTCCTCGGCAAAATGGCGGGCAAGGCTCGGGTCCTCCCGGGACAGATTTCTCAGTAAGGCACTGAGGGATTGTGGGGCCTGGTCCATGAAGCGAAGCTCTTCGTCTGTGAAGTTGCCTTTTCCAGTTGCAAATTTCAGGAGAATGCCTGTGGTTCCATCGGGGCCTGCAAGGACGGTTTGGATCCTCGCTGTCAGGCCCTTCATTTCAAAAGGGACGGTTTGGGGATGAAGACACCCATCGGTGCTGTCCTCATCGCAGCGATACACTTGGGGTGGATTGTCGCTGGTAACCTGCGTGTTACCCCCTTGCAGAAACTCTTGGATACCAAGCAAGGGCGGCAGGCGGACCACCGGTAGCGTTGAACCTGAAGCCCCCTCACGCGGAGCTGGGGGTTCAATGATGATTGAGCCGGTGACACTCATGATGGCTTCACGCCAGCTGATCGACTCATCAAGACCGGATAAGCCGCGTGTACTTTGATGAAGGGAGCGCCAGATCAGGTTTCCGGTGAGGGTCTTTTGGACCCGCGAAGGCTGATGAGCCAACGTTCGTTCCAGTGGATCCCCCTCAGCTGAGGTGAAGCTCTGGAACGCATCGCCAAGTCCCTCCGCGAGTGAGATCTGGGACAGTCGACTCCGCTGTTGGGCATCCATCGCGGCAACCCCATCGTTGACGATGCCCTGCGCGAGCTGGCAGCTGTTCGAAAGATGCTCGTTCAGCGCCTGAACCTTTTTCTGAAGATCGCTCATGAGACTTCCACAGTCCGGGCACATGGCATTGATGCCAAGCTGGAAGGCGTATCCTCCAGCATTTGCAGCGATGCTTCTGAGAAGTCCCGTGAATGCCGACTGATTGATAAAGGAAAAAGAGCCACCGTAAAGATCAATCCCGCCACAGCCGCCACTGAAACCCGGGGGTGTGAAGGTGACCGGATTGGGGCGCATGACGCGATTTCGAATCACGACACTGCCACCGCTCAGGACCCCTCGTCGTTGCCCCATCTGGGCTGTCGGGTGCGTCACGTTGCTCATGCTGTCGAACATTCGGTCGAGGTCCTGATCAAGACCTGCAAAGGCCAAGGGGCCCGATGCCAGGTAGGTCAACCCGCATAAGGCAAGTCGCTTCATCTTTCGAGCGACGCCTTGGTGATCAATCCCGCGTTATGCCCTGCTTCATAGAGATGGGCTTCGAGTTCGAGCGCGGAGGCAGAGCCTTCAAGGACGGGGTAAAGCCCCCTTTGAGGCACCATGAGAAACAGTGCCGGTGTTGCGCTGAGCTTCAGTTTTTGTCCGAGAAGGGGATCCTTGATGACCGAATTCAGGTGGAGCCCCGGAATTTCACCCCCATCAAGGCTGACAGGATAAAGGCGCATGGTAATGCGCTCGGATAGGGCCTCCACAAGGGGAGCCATGAGATGACAATAGGGACAATCGGACCGAAAGATGAACAAAAGACCTGCTTTCCTTGCGATCTCCTTCAAAGCTTCCTGGCGTTGCTTCTGATGGACCTGATGACTGAGCGTAAGTCCCAATGGCGTGGTGGGATGATGCGAACGTTCATCCAGCTCAGGGTCCTGGAGGACCACCGATTGGGCCGATATTGAAAACCGCTCGGCCTTGTCGAGAAGGGCCTTTTGTACGATAAAAAAACGCCGAACCTTTTCAGGGCTTGGATCATCCAGCGCCTCATCGCGAATGGTGCCGAGATGTGCCCTAAACCAGGCACTGCTGAGAGGAATGTCCTCGGGTTTGGAGTGTGGAGGCGGCGCTGGATCCTGAGCCTTAGGGGCGGAGGGGTCCTCGGCAATGACCGGTTCTTTGGGTGGAGATTCTTTCCAGAACCAGCCACG
>CAYQOJ010000230.1:4635-5021 GCA_964419105.1 uncultured Methylococcus sp. | reverse complement strand
CAAGTAGAATGGCGAACCACCAGATTCAAGGGAGGCCCCATGCAGATCATGACCCGCGAGACCCAGCCGTTCAATGACCAAAAGCCCGGCACCTCAGGGCTTCGCAAAAAGGTCGACGTATTCGTTCAGCCCCACTATCTGGAGAATTTCGTCCAGTCGGTCCTTGAGGCCATGCCCAAGCTCAAGGGCACGACGCTGGTGCTTGGGGGGGATGGGCGCTACTACAACCGAACCGCTGCCCAAACCATCATCCGCATGGCGGCCGCCAATGGCGTCTCCAAACTTTTGGTCGGTCAGGGGGCTCTCCTCTCAACGCCGGCAGCCTCCTGCATCATCCGAAAATATGATGCCGATGGAGGCTTCATCCTCTCCGCAAGCCACAATCC
>CAYQOJ010000230.1:0-4625 GCA_964419105.1 uncultured Methylococcus sp. | reverse complement strand
CCGGGGGACCCCATGAGGATTTCGGCATCAAGTTCAATACGGAGAACGGTGGACCTGCGCCCGAAGGCTTTACCAATGCTATTTTCGAGCGCACCAAGACCATCCAGCGCTACTTCACCCTGGAAACACCGGATATCGATCTGGATCGTCTCGGATCAGTGAAGGTAGGCGACCTGACCGTTGAGATCATCGATCCGGTCATGGACTACGAAGCGTTGATGGAAGAACTCTTTGATTTTGATGCCATTCGGAGCGCTCTGAGCGACGGTTCCCTGAGCATTCGTTTTGATGCCCTTCATGCGATTACAGGCCCCTATGCCCGGCGAATCCTGGTCGAACGACTCGGCGCTCCCGCAGAAGCGGTAGTCAACGCCGTCCCGCTGGAAGACTTTGGGGGCGGCCATCCGGACCCTAACCTGGTCCATGCCCATGATCTGGCCGAATGGATGTCCCGCCCGAATGCCCCTACCCTTGGTGCTGCCTCTGACGGAGACGGCGACCGCAATATGATCATGGGGGCAGACTTCTTCGTGACACCTAGCGACAGCCTTGCGGTGCTTGCCGCCAATCTCCATCTTCTCCCAGGGTACCGCGCTGGACTGAAGGGGGTGGCGCGTTCCATGCCAACAAGCCGCGCCGTCGACCGCGTCGGTAAGGCGCTGGGACTCGGCTATTACGAAACCCCCACTGGCTGGAAATTCTTCGGCAACTTATTGGATGCCGGCAAGATCACGCTTTGCGGTGAGGAAAGCTTTGGCACCGGCTCTGATCACGTTCGGGAAAAAGACGGACTCTGGGCAGTCCTTGCCTGGCTGAACCTGCTTGCCGTTCGAAAGGAATCCGTCGCCGATATTGTCCAAGCCCACTGGCAAAAATATGGCCGTGATGCTTATTCCCGGCATGACTACGAGGGCATCCCGATCGCGATCGGCGAAGCCATCATGGCCAGGGTCAACGAACAGCTGCCCTCGCTTCCCGGAAAACACTTTGGTGACTATGAGGTCACCGAGGCCGATGACTTCTGCTATCAGGATCCCATTGACGGGAGCGTCAGTCCGCACCAGGGCGTCCGCATCATCTTTGGTGAACGTGCCCGCATGGTCTTCCGCCTCTCGGGCACCGGCACTGTGGGAGCGACACTCAGGCTGTATATCGAGCAGTACGAAACAGATCCCTCAAGGCAATCGCTGGATGCTCAGGTGCTGCTCAAGGACCTGATTGATTTATCTGAACAGCTGGCTGAAATCCGCAAGCGCACCGGTATGGCGGAACCGACCGTCATCACCTGAGGAATCAACGAGAAACATCAGGGATTTCGACTGGCCCATAAACGGGCCAGTCGCGCGTAAGACGCCAGCGACAAGGTCTCGGCGCGGGCTCCAGGATCAATCTCACAGACTCTTAAGTCTGCTTCTGAGAAAAGATCCCTCAGGGCATTTCGGAGCGTCTTCCGGCGCTGCATAAAGGCCTGAGTGACAACACGACCCAGCGCTTTGGGATCGACATCCACCGGCGGCGCTTTATGAGGCGTGAGGCGCACAATCGCAGACACCACCTTGGGGGGGGGATAGAAACTCTCTGGCCCCACCTCAAATAGACTTTCCGCCTCGCAGAAATATTGGGTCATGATGCCGAGCCGGCCGTACTCAGAATCTCCCGTCTTCGCGCACAGGCGCTCGACGACCTCACGCTGTAACATAAAGGTCATCTCCGAGATGACGCCGGCATGACTGAAGAGATGAAAGATTAATGGCGTCGAGATGTTGTAGGGCAGATTACCGACCACACGGATTGGGCCATTTGTCGCCAGCGTCCCAAAATCGAACTTCAGGGCATCGCCTTCATTGAGGTGAAAGCCCGGCTCATGCGCAAAACGCTGCCTTAAGAGCGCAGCCAAATCTCGATCAATCTCAATCGCCTCAATGTGGGCCCCTGCGGCCAGAAAAAAGCGCGTCATCGCCCCTTCCCCAGGACCAATTTCGATCAGACGCTCGCCCGCTTTGGGACCAACGGACTGCACAATTCGGTGCACCACGGCATCATCCCGAAGAAAATTCTGACCAAACCGTTTACGGGGCGTATGGCTCATGCGGGTTGATCCTCGGGGCTGTTCTGCTGTTGTGTTCGGACCAGGTCCAAGGCCAGGTCAATCGCTGCCAATAGACTTCCGGCATCTGCTTCCCCGGTTCCCGCAAGGTCAGCCGCCGTTCCGTGATCGACGGATGTTCGGATAATCGGAAGCCCTAGCGTGATGTTGACCGCCCGTCCAAACCCTTGGAATTTCAGGACAGGAAGCCCCTGATCGTGATACATCGCCAGGACGGCATCCGCTGTTTCAAGATGTTGCGGCAAGAAAAGCGTATCGGCAGGCATTGGGCCCGTCAGGCGGAAGCCCTCACCGCGAAGCTTTTCAAGAACCGGGGTGATGACCGTGATTTCTTCTTTCCCCAAATGCCCAGACTCACCGGCATGGGGATTGAGTCCCGCCACAAGAATGTGAGGATCGTCGAATCCAAACCGTCGCATGAGATCAGCGCGAAGAATCCGTATCACTCGTTCGAGCCCCTCCGCATGAATCGCCGAAGGGACCTCGGCTAGGGGAAGATGCGTCGTCGCCAACGCCACCCTAAGACCCGGCGTTGCCAAGAGCATGACCGGATACCCTCCGGTGAGATCGGCAATGTATTCCGTATGTCCTGAAAAAGGCCGACCGGCTTCATTGATGACGGCCTTGCTGATCGGGGCTGTCACCATGGCATCAAAGGCCCCCTCCAGGCACCCCGGCATCCAGGGTCTGAAGGACGTAGTCAGCGTTCTCTGGCGTGAGAAGTCCCGGGAGATGGGATGGTGCGCTCGCAACGGGCCAGACCCTCAACGCCCCTTCTGGAATTTCGGGCCAGGCATTGCTATCAGCCATTTCAATCAGCCTGACGTCAACACCGAGCCTTAACGCCCGGGCCTTGAGTAACCCAGGGTCCCCAGCGATGGCCAAAAACTCAGCTTCGGGTTGTCCTGCCAAAGCCAGACAAAGATCGGGGCCAATCCCCCCGGGATCCCCGGGGGTTAGAACCAGCCGTCCAGCCATCCCTTCTCTTCCTGGTCCTTGCCGGAGTCCTTGGATTTATCTCCCTTTGCCTTATCGAGAGGATCGGCTGCCTCAGTGCTGGCTGCTGGGGTTTCTTCCTTGGCCGGAGGCTTCGGCTTCAACGCCGGTGGCGGCGTATAGCCATCCGGAATGTATTCAGGGACGCGGATCTCCACATAGGCTTCGTCACGAATTTTTCGAAGCCAGACTTCCGTCTCCTCACCCACGCGTCGTTCGAAGATCTCGTCCTGCGCCTTTTTCCGGAGCACCTCGTCACTGTCCTGGGATTCCTTTCGCTCCAGAACCTGAATCAAGTGCCAACCAAACTGGCTTTGCACCGGCTCACTCAGCTGGTTGATTTCCAGCGCATTCATCGCATTTTCAAATTCGGGGACCAGGGCACCGGGGGTGACAAATCCAAGATCCCCGCCTTTGACGGCTGATCCCTTATCATCCGAGTTTCCTCGGGCCAGATCGCCAAAATCGTCGCCGCCTTTGATTCGATCACGAATAGCCTCAAGCTTCTTTCTTGCATCCTGATTCGTGATCAACTCGTTCGGCTTGATCAGAATGTGGCGCACATGGGTCTTGGTAATTCGATCAAGCGCGCTGCCCCGTGTGTCGAGCAACTTGATGATGTGAAAGCCACTGGGGCTGCGAATAGGGCCTTCGACATCCCCTTTCTTCATGTGCGGCACAATTTCGGCGAACAAGGTCGGAACAGCCGTCAGTTTCCGCCACCCCAAGTCCCCGCCCTTAAGCGCCTCAGAGGAGTCTGATGCCCCCATCGCGATCTGCCTGAAATCCTGCCCGCCGCGAAGATCTGCCAGAATTTTCTCCGCACGAGATTTTGCTGTGTCCACAGTTGCCGTATTGGCTGTCTGGGGCACCGAGATCAAGATATGCCCAAGCAGGAACTCGGTATCGGGGTGGGTTGCATTAGTCCCCCGCTTTTCCAACCATTGCTCGACCTCGCGGTCACTGATCTTGATCTGACTGTTGACCTGACTGGCGCGAAGTCGCTGCTGCGTAATCTCGCCTCGAATCTGCTCGAGAAATTCGTGGTACTCAATGCCCTCGCCACGGAGTGACTCACGCAATTCTTCAGGCGTCATGTTATTGCGCTCGGCAATCCCTATGACCGCCTGGCGAAGCGTCTCATCATCGATTTTGAGGCCACCGCGCTCCGCCATCGCCACCTGAACCTTCTCGGTGATCAAGCGATCGAGCACCTGCTTTACCAGGACCGAATCCGGCGGCATCGCGGTTCCACCTCGAAGCATCCCCTGACGGATGGCATCCACGCGCTTCATCAACTCGCCTTCCAAGATGACTTCATCTTCGACAATCGCGACGATACGATCCACTTCGGCAGCCCAGACCTTGGGGGCGAAAAGAGCCACGAAAAAAATTGCCCACAGGCTCATCGCCATCACTAACCGCTCAGCTAAAGGCATCTGCACAGCGTTCCCTGTCTTCACTCGCATCAATAATCCTGATAACGGTAACCCATAATCGTTCGCTGCAAGAACTTGTCAAC
>CAYQOJ010000229.1:0-5050 GCA_964419105.1 uncultured Methylococcus sp. | reverse complement strand
ATCATTAAACCTTTTTCAATATATTTACTTCTAATTTCATTTTTAATGCCGTAAATGCGCTCTTTTGCCCATTCTTGTACGTAAGACTTGGTTGTTTCAGATAACAATTCACTTTTTGAACGTGCATTAGTCATTAATTTGCCTGTTGCACTTGCTCTACATTTAAAGGTTGGTAAGTTCATTTTCTATCTTTTTTGAAAGGTTATATTTTTGTTTTACTTGCTCAATTGTTGCTTGACCGCTTCTAATAGCTTGACAAACTTTATCCCAGTTTGGATGATCTTGATTCATTTCAATAAGTGTAAGATCTGCTGAATAGGTAATTAATTCTTTACGATTCAAATCCGAACCAAATAATTTCCCAAAGTGATCAACAGCATCCTTTATGGCTATTGTTTTTGCAACAGGAAAAGCCATACTTAATGCACCGTTGTTTATGTTTGCCAAATCTGCTGGACTTGTACCTTTTGCAGTTTGTAATTGACTTGCACCGATACCATCGTGAAAAAGCCATTCTCCAGAAATTGGATGCTGGTAATGTACTCGAACTGTTACCCATACACCGTTGAATGATTGACCCTGTCCAGTTATTTCAATCTTGTAATTTTTAAAAATTGTTTTAAGTAGGTATTCAACTCGCTCAATTGGTAAGTATCTGTAACCTCTTATAAAAGGATGCGTTTTTACCCATTCTTCTTTCGGCTCCTGATTCATTAAAGACATAAACAAGTCTTGTTTTTGAACCTGCACTTTGTCTGAATAAAGATCCTGTATTTTTGGTAATTTTGTCATTTTACTTTATCAATTAGATTTAATACTCTATTTTTTAAACCGTGATCACTTGCTTTTAAAACTTGGTATATTATATCAAGTTCATTAATTATTTCGTTTTGTAAGTCAACAAATACATCAACGTGACCACTTTCATAGGCTTCTGATAAATTTGCCCACACAGGTGATGTTTCAACCTCTATTTGATTAATCGGAGAGTCTGGACTAAACCGCCCCTCTTTCCAAGCGTCGTAACTGTTCATAAGCTCTTGTCATTTGATTGTTATCTGAATAATAAATATTTCGGATTTTTAGCATCCATTCGTTGAATTTTTCAATGTTGCTCATTAGTATCTAAATATGAAATTAAGAATAAAAATAATTGCTACATAATAACAGAATTTAATCTGATAGTCTTTTTTTAGTAAAAAAGTTTTTATGATATTTTTCATAAGTTGCTGGTTTAAGTATAAATTTTGAATCTAATAATTTGTTAAGATTTTGTTTTCTGATTCCGATCTTATCGGCAAATTCTGATTTGGTTAAGTTGCTTTTTTCAAATAGTTTAATTAGTTTATGGTTCATAAATGATTTATTAAATTAGTAGTTAGGTTGAGAGTCGAACCCAATTAAGTACCACTACCCTAACTATTTTCCAGTATTCCAAAGAACTACGATGCAAATATAAATAATACTTTAATATTACACAAGTATTAAATCAGAAAAATTTTTATTTACTTCAAATATCTTTCCTAAAATACCACTAAATACTATAATTTCGTCATCTGTAATTTTAAGAATTGATGCTTCAAATCTATATTGTCCCTCTCCAAGTTTGCACATAAGTGATCCGTATTTATACTTATAAGTAAATGTCGAATCCAAATCCGTTTTAAATTCTTTCTCGTCTAAAAAATCTTGCTTTGTCATTTTGTTTTGTTTTAGTTAATAATTATATGCAAATATAAAGTAATATTTTAATATTACAAATAAAAACATAAAAAAACCGAAAAATTAATTTCGGCTTTAATACACACTTTTTTAAAGTCCAGCGCTAATGCTATTGAATAGTTGGGGACTGGTACAAATATAGTAAATTATCTTGATAACTTATGAGCAAATGCTTTTATTATTAATTCAGTAGGAATGTACTTAACAATTAATCTTAACCACCTTCCAGCATTTGTTGTATATGGACTTTCGCTGTATTTAATCGCAATATCTTTTAATGCCAAATCAATCAATTCTTTTTTATCCATTGTTTTATATTTTTGGGTACGTGATTCCGTTATCTTTTATTGTTATTTCTTTGTCAAATCTGGACTTTAAAACCTGCCAATTAAAACCGAAATTCTTTTCAAAGTGTGGTTTGTCTTTGAATGATTTAAAATCTCCGCCCCATTGATAGCCTTTACTTTTAAAATACGTTATTACAGTTTGCCAATGTTCATCAATTTCCCAACTTGCCGTTTCAAAATTACCATCGCCATTTTTATCGTATAATAAAACAACATCAAAAGCAAGTCCGTAATTGTGCATTGATTGCCACGCATCCGCATTGGTTACTTTTGGTTTTTGTAAGTATAAATCCCTTTGCTCCGCTGGACTTCTATAAACGTGGCTAAATCGAAGCCTAACGTGCTTTGGCAATTTATTGTTGCATTCTCTATAATATACACCTAATTCTTCCCTAATCTTTGGATGCGCTTTTTCAATTCTATTTAAACTGATTTTATCCATTATTTATTCGTTTTAAAGTTAATGCAACCAAAAGCGTGTAGCCTAACATCTTCCATTTTCTTATCCATTTCATCAAGTTTTCTAAAAAGCAAATTGCTAATTTTTTCACTATTTACTTGCATTTCTGTAATTTTTTCTTCTAAATGCTCAATTTTCATATCCTGCCGAATAATCACATTGTTCATTTTTAAATAAATGCCAAAAATAGATCCGATTAGGGGAATAGATCCAATAAAGATGTTTACATAGTCCATTATATTTTATTTTTCACAAAGTTAATTAATTTATTTGGATCTTTCAGAAGTATTAATGCTATTACTGTAAGAATTACCTCACCAAATGTTAAATTTAACGTATTATTATAGTATTTCCAAACTTGCAGAAATAAAATACATATTCCGATAATTGTAGTAATTACGTTTAATATTTTATTTTTCATAAAAATAATTCATTTATTATAGGGTTATAATTTATTAAATCCAAATCTTTAACCCATTGAAAAGATTCGTTAATACAATTATTTACTTCCTCAATTGAAATAAACCAATTTTCATCAGCATCTAATGTAGGGTTAAATAATTGTTCTCCGTCATAAGTTTGACCGATTAACGCTTCTTTTTGTTCTGTTGTTAATTTGTATACTTTCATTTTAGTGTTTTTTTATTATACTTGTCTTCCAAGTGTTGTTTGGAATGCTTGAACTGCCGTGTAAAAGTTAGCAGCTTCTGCATCTGTTAAACCGTTACCGATTGAGGCAAATGCGTAATTTGCAACTGAATAGTATCCACCTCCTGGATTACCATTTAAAGTTAATTCTGCGTTTACGAAATCTGCGGTATGAGACGCACCGTTACCGCTTGCTGATGTTGTATTTTTATAATACTTAATGGCAGTTGATGAGGTTCTTGAACCTAAACTAAACCCTACCGCTGTAGTTGCAAGTCCTGCAGTACCCGCTGCTGTATCAGACGTAGTGAATAAATCATAACCACTTGAGTTGGAAGTGGCTCTTAAAACAGTCCATCCAGCAACAATATAACTGCTATTTGGCGAAATATCATTTGCGTTCGCAACCCTTGTTGGTCTTGTTCTGGCATACACAGATAAGTGCAAGTCATTTTTCGTTTGATTTAAAAAAGGATTAAAATAAGTAGATGCACCACCATTGGCACCACCAAATGAAACTCCATTACTATCGTGTGTCATACCCCCATAAAACCCTAACCTAAATGCAGCATTTGTATCAGCAGGATTTTTCAAGTTAAATTTATGAGTAGTTGCAGTACCTCCTACCATTGGGTAAATAGCTTTTGTTTTAGTCCATATACCATAAGACTTAAGGTTTAAAACTAAAGTATTAATTGCGCTTTTTTGCGTTGCATCTGTTATTCCTGTAGCTGTGATAAACGCTTGAGCATCTGCGTCAACTCCTGTCGGTCTTAACATTGAATTAATTAAACTATAATACATTATGCTTCCTGGTTTAATCCAACAACATCAAATTTTGTATCCGTAGCGTTCCATATACAACCTAAATACAAAGTCTTATTAATTACGGTAGTTGTTGGTAAAGTTATACCTAACGCTCTGTAATTAGTGCCGTATGCAATACTTCGAGCAGTTCCGTTATCTTTAATTCTAATCATTAAAGCCTGACCTTGCACCATTGTTCCTGTTGGATTTGCAATTGTCAATCCAACCGCTTGAGCTGTAATAACTACTAAATCATTTGCGCTCGTTGGTGTAACCGTTGCCGAACTTGTTACGGTTTGAACATTAGCATTTAAGTCTAATTGATTCCTATTTATCTTTTTAGTTCCTATCATTATACGGGTATTTTTAAAATATTCATATTTAAATCCGATACTATTACGTTATTAACGCTTGAAGTATTACGCACATATAGCTCTATATAATCGTTAGCAGTTAGTTCTACAACGCATTGCGTACCCCCAAAAGAAGGTGTAGAGCCTGCTGCACACAATATAGTCATTTCGCTTTCGCTTATATTAGTTCCGTTTTTAGCAATTACAATGTTTATTGTTTGAGTAGAAACAGAAGTCCTAACATTGCAATTTACAGTTACAAAAAAACTTTGAGTAAATGCTCCAACATATGTTAATCTATTTGAACTTGGCATTGTGAATTTAGAATTAGCAGTACTTGCCACAGTTGTTCCTGCTGCTTTAAAATAAGATGCGGTTCCTGTTATTGCTGTTGCTGTGGTATTATCTAACATATGCATAAATCCACGTGTAGAAGTATTGGTAATTCCTACGCAATTAGCAAAAAGAGCCTTATTTGAAGTCGAATCTATTCCAGTTGTATAAGTACCACCTCCACTAAAGTTAACTGTATCTAAAATATATCTTTCATCATTTACAGTTGCACTTGTGCTAAAATTTACCCCTGTTTCTCCTGATAAAACAACGAAAGAAGAATAAATAATTCTTAATCGTCTTGATATTGTACAAGTAGAAAGAACTGTAATTGCAGTTTTAGTAGAAGCGCAATCAAAAAGACAGTTACTAAATGCGAT
>CAYQOJ010000228.1:0-5058 GCA_964419105.1 uncultured Methylococcus sp. | reverse complement strand
TGAAAATGAGCCTGATCATCGCCCTGTGCGAGGATCGACAGGTTCAGGTATTTTCCTGCCAGCCTTCCAGGCAACCGAAGAGTGATCTCTCCGACAAGACTTGCCTGCGTCAAATCAAAATGGCAAAACCCCTCAAGCCGGCGATGATGGATTGCCGAGCGGCAGATCACATTGAGGTCATCGGCATTCAGGATGAACCGTTTTTCCTGTCCGTGCCCAAGGGTTCCTCCTTTTAGCCGTTCACGAAGACTCAGTGGCAGGGGGACAGCCTCTTTTCGCGTTGTGGCATCAAGCGTCAGAGCAGGATGGGACTCCAGTGCATTACGATAAAGAAAGATGCTGAGGCCAAGACTTCCGCTTGCAATCGCAAGAAGCAGTAACAGCACCGAAGCTTTAGAAGGCGTCGACAGACTGATCGACATGGCTCAGCGTGGAAATGTCGCGTTTAATCTTTTGCCCTTATTTGCCATCGGGCTCGATGAACACATCCCACGTATGAAGTTGCTGGCAGCCATCATCACTATGGCCTGTGACCTTGATCCAAGCGCGATCCTTTGTGATGGGTGCCTGAAGATCCGCTTCGACAGTAAAGGTCCCGTTGCCGTTTTGGGTAATCCGAGTCTTTGCCGGTTCGAGATTCACCTGAACAATCAGGCTTTCTGTCATAGTGTTGTCTGAAACGATGAAACTCACTTTTTCCAAACGCGACACCTTGGCATTGGGTGCCGGTGTTTCATGATAGAACTCGGGATCCTTGCAGTTAATGATGATGCCACCATGGTGTCCCGTGAACTCCATTGCCTGGCTTGAAAAAGCCATCAGGAAGAGGGCACAAAATCCCAGCTTCTGCGCAATCGATGGCACTTGAATGGGCAGTGTCTTGTCCATGATGATGGCTCCTTTTGATCAGCATAATAGGTCGAGACTACCCTCGGATTACCCAGGCTGGCAAGGGGGCTATTCCTCATCTATGGGCTTGCTGGCGTGGGATGGGGGCCGAGATGGGGGGGAGATTGTGTTAGAATGTACCCCTGTGGCATCCAATCATGATGAATAGCCCCGCGGAGACGCGGAATGGCTCATGAGGCCCCAAATTCATTCACGGCTCAGCGCTCAAAAGGAATAGCAAATGAAACTTGAACAGGCCCTGGCAAAGGTCTTCAAATTCGTAACCTTCGTGTTCTTCACCTTCACGGCACTTTTGTACATCGGCGTACTGTTGCTTTTGCCGTTGGATATCCTGTTCCAGTTGATCCGGCTTTTCCACGCGGTTGGTTTCCCGACCATCATATCGGGTTGCATGGGTATTGCCCTCGTAGGCTACATTGGTCTTGAGGTCTCAAGGATGCCGCAGTTGCTCGAGTTGATTGTCGACATTGGTCGCCAGCTGGTTGAATTCGGTCATTCCCAGATTCGTCGTTGCGATGGTCTGGTTCAGGCAAGTTCCGAACGCGCATCGTAATCCTGCTTTACGAGCTAAAAAACCCGTCCTTGAGACGGGTTTTTTTGTGCCAGATTCTCTCGTTATCCGTCCTTTCTATGCCCCCCACGAATCCTTGGGATCCTCGGCCGTATGAGTTTGAGGAAAGCCGGTTTTGGGTTTTCGCTTAACCCGCGCTCACCGACGCACAGAGGCATAGCTTAGGGGGATGGCAACGATCGGAAAAGCAAAAAAAGCCTATCCTCAGTCTTTAAACCATAGAAATACCGGAGCGCTAATCTCCTCCGATGGGGATTAAAATGGTCTGGGGTCTTTAGTTTATTAGGTTATTGTGATGTCTTCCCAAATTGATCAAGTCCTTGCTGCTTGGCGTGAACGTGCCATTCTTTTCGAACAGGAGGTTGGAAAGGCCGTGATTGGCCTTGATGCCTCCATTCGGCAGATCACGATCGGCATTTTCTCCCGGGGCCACATCATGCTGGAGGGGGACGTTGGGGTGGGCAAGACCACGCTCCTTCGCGCGGTAGCGCGAGGCTTAGGCGGGGCTTACGAGCGCGTTGAGGGAACGGTGGATCTTATGCCCTCGGATCTGGTGTATCACACCTACATCAACGAACAGGGCAGGCCTCAAGTCGATCCCGGCCCGGTACTCAAGCACGGGGAGATGCTTTCTGTCTTTTTCTTTAATGAAATCAATCGTGCCAGACCTCAGGTTCATGCGCTTCTGCTGAGAATCATGGCAGAACGCAGTGTTGAAGCCTTCAATCGCGATTACCATTTTCCATACCTCCAGATCTTCGCTGACCGGAATCGGGTTGAACGCGAGGAAACTTTCGAGATTCCTTCTGCGGCTCGTGATCGCTTCATGATGGAACTCGAGATCAAGGCACCCGAATCGCCTGAGCTACTCAAGGAGTTGATGTTCAACCCTCGCTTCCATGACGTGGATCGCTTGATCAGTCATGTGACACCGGGGATTCTTCCCTATCGAGACATCGCTGATATTGCGCCCGTCATTCAGTCATTTGTGACTGCGAGTGAGTCGCTGGAGTCCTACGCACTGGACCTTTGGACAGCGACTCGCAATCCAGGACGGTTTGGTATTCGTTTGGATGGAGTCGACATCGATCATTTGATTCTCGCTGGCGCAAGCCCCCGAGGTATGAGTATGTTGATGCGCGCGGCCAGGGTACATGCATGGCTTAACGAGCGGAACTATCTCTTGCCGGAGGATATTCAAGGCGTGTTCAAGGAGACTATCTCGCATCGGGTGTTCTTGACGCCGGTCTATGAAATTCGTCGTGAGAGCATCATGACTGCGTTGATCGATCAGATTCTGCGGCAGGTGCCGGCTCCTTGAGCGAAGACTTCTTCTATAGCATTCCCTGGCGCGCCATCAGTCCGCACCCCGGGGCACATGCCAGCGCACTTCAAGGGGGAACAGACGAGTTCGCGGGGCTGGTAAATCTGATGGCCAATCCGCAGCCTCGCCACATCGATGTGAGGGCAAGCCTCCAAAATCCTTTGGGGCAGTGGATGGTGCGATCCTTTCGTCAAAGGAGCAGCATTCAGGTTCAGGTGATTGCAGACCTTTCCGGATCCATGGGCTATCAGGGGGTTCGTGATAAACGGGAGACCATGGCCCGTCTCGTAGCATCGATCGCCTGGTCTTCCTATCGGGAAGGGGATCGTTTTGGATTTCAGGCAGCGGATGCGCAACTTGTTGAGACGTTGACCCTCCCTTGCCGCATTTATAAGGGGGGCGTTCCCGAACTTTTCACACAAATCCTGCATCATCCGAGGCAAGGTGGGGGAATGTCGGGGCTATTTGATGCGGCTGGCCGCCTTGGCCGCTCTCGGAGCCTTGTTTTTCTGATCTCCGATTTTCATCAGCCGCTTGATGATCTGGCTGAATTGATGCGGAGGCTCTCGCGGCACGATGTGGTCCCTGTTGTGATTTGGGATCCAGCGGAGTTCGAATCGCTTCCCGATTTCGGTCTTGTTGTAGTTGAGGATCCGGAAACGGGCGAAAAGCGACGGCTTTTTATGAGGCCGCGCCTGAAGGAACAGTTCAAGGCGCGATTTGAAGCCAGAAAAGTGGCGCTCGAGGATCTTTTCACCCCCTTTGGTCGGGGGCCACTTTTTATGACCGAAGAATATTCACCCGACCGTTTGACACGGTATTTCTTGATGGGCCATTGAGTCCTGGTGGCTTGAGCCGACAAAAGGGAAAGCTATGCCCAGTATTGAGATCGAAAATCTGGTGGCCCGGTACGATGACCAGATCGCACTGGATCATGTTTCCCTGAAGATCGAAGCGGGGGAGCTTTTCTTTTTGGTCGGTCCCAGCGGATGTGGAAAAACGACGCTACTCCGGCACATCGCTGGATTTTTGAAGCCGATCAGCGGAACCATTCGCTTCGATTCCCGATGTGTCAACGACATTCCACCGCATCGCCGAGAAACGGCAATGATGTTTCAAAGCTATGCACTCTGGCCGCACATGACGGTCGCCGAGAATGTGGCATTTGGTTTGGAGGAGCGAGGGCTTCCTCGTAAGACGATCAAGGGACAGGTGACCGAGGCTCTCAGAATGGTTCAGCTGGAGGGCTTTGGGGATCGGAAGATCGGGGAACTCTCCGGTGGCCAACAGCAACGTGTTGCCCTTGCAAGAGCCTTGGTGGTTCGCCCGAAATACCTGTTGCTGGATGAGCCATTGTCCAATCTGGATGCCCGACTTCGTCAGGGCATGCGCGAAGAAATTCGGAAGATTTGCAAGGCCAATGATCTGACTGCTGTCTATGTGACGCACGATCAGGAGGAGGCACTCACGATGGCGGATCGACTGGCTGTCATGGGCAAGGGCAGGGTGCTTCAGGTGGGGACTCCCGATGAAGTTTATCGCCGACCTTTCGAGCGACGGGTTGCCGAATTCATGGGCGATACGAATCTTTTGCCCGTTGAAATCTTGGGCGTGGGCAAGAATGAAAAAACACTTCGGGTCGGCTGGGAAGGAGGCGAAATCGAGGTTACCGTTCTTCCTCATTTCACGCCTCCCACCGCTCAGGATCATAGCGTCTGGCTTTCCATCCGCCCGGAGGCCTTTCGGCTGGATCCTTCGCCGCTGGGGGTTCATCGCTTCGTCGGCGTTGTCATTGATGCCACCTATCAGGGAGCAACAGTGGCTTACCGTATCAGGATCTCAGGGAAGACTGAATTTAAGATTCTGTCCCTGAATCCCTCAGGCCCTCTTCATGCGGTTGGCGAAACGCTGGATCTTTGGGTTGCGCGGGATGACTTGGTCCTCCTCAGTGCATAAGCCAGCCATGAGTGCGTTGAGATTACTGTCTGAAATGTTACGAGGGCCCCATCTCAGGGTGCTTATTTATCTCATTATTGTCACCTTTGGGTTACGTTCGAGTGATCCCGGAGTCCGCATGGCAGGGGGCCGCCGTCTTGTGATCATTTCTCCACATGATCAAAGGGTGCGAAGTGAGATGGCTAGTGCTTTTACTCGCTACTGGCAGGAGAAAACCGGTGAGATAGTTGACATCGACTGGCGAATCCCGGGAGGGTCGAGCGAAATCTTTATGCTCCTGAAGTCAGAGTACCTCGCC
>CAYQOJ010000227.1:0-5072 GCA_964419105.1 uncultured Methylococcus sp. | reverse complement strand
CGGAACAGGCCCGTGGTCGGGTTTGGTAGGGTTTGCGTTAACCGTTAAACCTCCTTCATGTACCGGCTCCTGGTCATCAGATCATCAACAATAAAGTCGCGCAGCTTGACGAAGAACCGAGTGTCGTCCCGGTATTTCTTGCTTTGCTCTGCGGCGGACCGAAACACCCTGCTGAATTGCTTGCTCGCCGACGCCAGCATTCCAAATTGCGCGGAGCCGGGCGGCATGAATTCAGCGACGGAGCTCGCCAAAAAAAAAAACGGTTTATAAATAATAATATTGTTGCAAAAAAAATCACGGTGTATGTGTTCCGGATCTGTGGTCTACGGTACAAACGTCACCTCTATTCAAAAGCAACATGGTCTCACTGCTATTCCTCCAAATATGCCTTGCCATGAGTGTTGGAGTGTGCGGACTTCTGCTTGGACTGTTCCTATTCACGCCTGATCTGGGATACAGCAGAAGAGACGGAAACATCCATTGCTTCTGCGGCATTGTAGCAAGAACACAGCCCCACTTTGCTTTCCTACTGCACGTTGTGTCAGGGTTACTGCTGCTTGCCTTGTTTGCCCAGGGTAGTAATGATACTACTACTACTACTACTACTAATAATAATAATATTCAGAACATCACCACCACTACTACTACTGCTGGACAATGGATGACAGCTACAACTACTACAACTACTACTACCACCTCCACAATCACCGAAAAACAGACTGAAACTACTACTCTCATCCTGAGCATTGTGATTTTTGTCTGCCTTACTGGACTGCTAAGCTTTGATATACTTACTTACCCTTGCATCCATAGCATCTTTGTGGTGATATTGTTTACCACTGCCTTGGTCTTCAGCTTGCATTCTCTCCACTGGCAGACCAACGGATGGCACTGCGCCGGGACCATCGCATACGCTGTGACACTGGGGATGCTTTTACTGTACTCTCTGCCGTATAATTATTGCTGCTTTTTGGTCTTCTTCTGCGAGCCAGACACGGCGCTGAATATAACAAAGCAACTCCAGCTGCTGTGTGCGGCCGCTTTGGTTTTCATGTTCAGCGTGTATGTATACAGTGACGATTATTCTCACTGATGAAAGAAGTAATCATGACCACAGTGTTGACAATGATGATTACGATGATTATTATTATGATTCCAATAAAATTCGCGACCACACATACATAACAGCCCCCCTTCATCCCAAAGCAACATGGAGTGGCTGTTCTGGATGACTGCCCTATGCTTTGTCCTCACGCTTATTCTCTTCACCATCCTGTACAGCGCCTCCGACTTGGAGTGCAAGTGGCCGCCGTGCATCTCGGAGCTCATTGAGGCGCACAAGAGCATGGTCCTCGTGATGTTCGGCTTCACGTCGGGACTGGTCTGGCTGAACCTGATCATCCTGAGCCTGATCGTCCGCGCCGACGAGCTGGTGGCCCTTTCCACCCTTGTATTCCTATCCGTTATGGGTGTCATCGCGTTCGACCTCAGCCACCATCGCCTGACGCACTACCTTTTTGTCTCCCTGTACACGCTCAGCTCGACTGCGTTCGCCAACATCGTAGTGAGCGACCAACTGTATCTCTTTACAGTGGCCGTGAACATTTCCACCCTCATGTTTGTGCTGTTGGTGATTTACACTGCGGCGGATGAGGAATGGGGAGAGGTGTCAAAGTACTTGTACACCGGCTTCGAGTGCCTGTGGATCGTGGCCTTCTTCGCCTATGTCCTCGCCCACGCCTACGAGAACCGGCGCTCCTACAACGCGCTGCTGCTTCTTGTGAATTGCACTGCGGACACAGCTCATGAAGAGGGCATCCACACTGCTGTCATGGTCGTTGGTTAGTAGCACGACAGATGTTTTTTGATCTTTGGATTCACGATCATCTTCATACGCAGCAAGCTGCCCCAGGGCCCTGCTGTAGGCGCTGATCTCCTCCTTGAGGCTGGGCGAGATGTAGTCTGGCGGAAGCACACGGATGTCCTGTCTGGAGAAGCCGGTGCCTTCCAGGTACGTTGCAAGGTAGCTGGTGATGAACTGCGCCATGTGCGCGTACGTCTGGGTGAAGTTTCCGCAGCAGCTGTCCAATCCGTCCTGGTATGCCCTCTCAATTTCGACCTGCAGCGCCTTCCGCCTTCGGTTTTCCTCCTCGTTCTGACGGTTGAAGGCGGTAATCAAAAACACAGACAGCATATCGTGCGTGTTGGTCACCGTCTGCCCCCCCGTCTCCTGCCGCGTGGCCATCACAGGGAGCGGCGGGCAGCACAGCTCAAGGAGAATCATGGATCTCAGCTGTTTGAACGCGTCCGCATCATGATGATATACCATCAGTGAATACTGTGACTTTTTGCTTTTAAATACACTCACACGGCTTCCTCTACAAACGCCTCACTTCTTCCTTCTCTGAACAATAACGCGTCATCGCACACGCACTCCTTGCACACCAGCGGCGACGATGGCAGCGCCCTTTCTTCCGCGTAATACCCGTGGTCGCATCCCAGCAGAGTGACGTGCAGCTCCACAGTGCGTAGGGTGAAATTCAGCCACACAGGCCGCGCGGTGCCGTTGGTGTCGTACTCGACAATCATGAAAACATCCGCGCGCGTGCGGTGGTGAGGGAGAAGGAAAATTATACGTAGCAGTAGTAGTAGCAATAATAACGACGGTCTTCTCCACATGATAATCATACCTAACGCACCCGAACCAAAATGCTTTTGTATGGAACTCAACATGTATATAAATCTACTCCACGTTCTATCCCCAGTATGGGTTCTTCCGAGTGCGAACAATCGAAACTGTTCTACGTTCTAGCCCAACTGCTCTCCGCTGGTATCAGGGAGTTTTTCGCCGTCGGCCTGTTCATCGTGCTCACCCTGCGCGCTGATAATTATGATTTTTTCAACACCGGCATCGTCCTGTTTCTGATCCTCATCGTGGTCCGCCTCCCGTTCCTCAACTCGTACGCCTTCATCTTTGAGGCCACCACCATTAAGTCATGGGACATCAAGCATGTGGGCGTCCAGAAGCACGGCAACTGGGGGTACAACACCCTGCACGCCATCGCCATCCTCATCACACACATTCTGGCCGGCGTTGCGGCAGCGGCGTTTAAGGTGTACTACGAAGTGGCCTACGGCAAGGAGCGGATGGGTGCGCTGCCGGTCATATCCCCTGAACTCATAGTGGACGGCGCCGCTTTGCACAGGTTGGGGACTGATTGGTCGGCCAACGAGCGTCTGGAGCGGCTGCTGCCACCGCTGAGCAACGAGAGCCAGCGACAGATCCCGCTCCCGCTCAACTCCACGGACCCAGCCTATCACGGGATCGACAAGACCGCCCTGCTGCTATGGTACTTCTGCGAGGACGCGGCGTACGTCACCCTGCTCTGCATCTGCTTCGTTCACATCTGGATCGGCACGGGCGTGGTCAAGGAGAAGGACGACCACAGGGCCAACATCCCCCTGAACCCCTTCCGCCCGCGCTACTGGCAGCAGCTCTTCAAGATCAGCCTGCTTCTCACCATGATCCAGCTGGCCCTCAGCCGCGCGTTCCCCACCGCCCACGGCAGTCTCCACACGACCGTGTACAAGCTGCAGTACCAAGCCTGGATGCCAAACTCGCACTTGGTGGACAACGACAACGGCGAGGCCGCCATCCGCATCGTCGGTGGGCTCATCGGCGTCGTGCTCGGCAAGATCTACAGCTGGACGCTGCTGTCAACCAAGCTGGACAAGGACGATACCTGGTACTTCAGCCTCATCTGGGGAATGGAGTCCCCCTTCGAGGCCGAAAAGGAGCTCAGCAACAGGCGGAGGCAGAGTAGTAGCTACGCGCTGGTGACCTCCTCCTCATCCAACAACAACAACGACGAGGAGGACCCCGTAGCAGCAGCGGCTACTTCGTTTGGCGGGATCTACGGCGACGACCCCGGCAACAGTAGCCTCACAGCGAGGCGGCCGGACTTTAAGCTGCGCCTGCCGTATACGCTCAATCACAACAAGTAGTGGTGGGGAGTGCAGGAGGAGAAAAAAAAGAGAGTATGCCAGCAGCTCTTACGCTGTAGGACAGGGCTCTAAAAATTCGTTGGTCGTGCATCTGCTAAGGAATTGTTTTGTGCATCAGGAGGAGGGAATAACAACAACATATCATATGATATGATGATGGCTGGCAATAGCGGTAGTAATAGTAGTAGTAATACTGGCATAAGTAGTAGTAGTAGTAGTAGTAACAATAATAATAACAGTAGCTGTATGATGATGATCAACCAGACCAAGGACATGCTCTTCTGCGTGCTCTTCACCGGGAACGCGCGCCTGATCAAAGACATCGTCAAACACTCGGCCAAAGAGCTGGGCGCGGAGTGGGCCGACGCGTGCTATGAACTCGCCAGCCTCACCAAGCTGCGGGTGATGTTCTTCCTGCTCATGGACAGGGACGCCAAGCTCAAAGCAAAGCTGCTCGACGGCTGGAAGGAGCTGTGCATCCCCGGCGTTGACCGTCGCAAAGGCGAGGGCTTCTTTCTGGCGCTGGGCAAGGAGATAATCAACCCGTGGCTCATGGACGAGCGCCGGACGGCAGACGACTTCATCTCAGCGATTACTGATTTGTATTTGGTGTCGTAATCATCATCATGAAGGAGGAGGAGGGGAAAAAAATTGAAATGGCTGTTGATGTAGTATGAATACACAGTAGTATATTATAGAACAAAATACAAAAGGAGATATCGGCCAAAAGGTCTACCACCACATGATGCTATACCAATCCAGGACAAGTGATGCATCCAATAATATTCATGTGCAAACATGTAGTATACAGCACCTGCCTCTGTTGAATTGTCAATAAAGCTAGCTGTCTGTCTGTAGTATACAGCAGGTTGAAGCTGGTGCTCTGCTCTATCCATCCATGCATTATTCATCATTATCACTTGATTCCATGATACATAAACAGATCTATTCTAGTGCAGACTTCCAGCATATGTGTCCTTGTTGCATATGGACACAGGAAAAGTGGAGCCAACCAAATTAAAACTTTCAAATTTTCCCTGAAATTCGGCCGAATTCCAATTATAAAT
>CAYQOJ010000226.1:1541-5087 GCA_964419105.1 uncultured Methylococcus sp. | reverse complement strand
GGGGGCAGTCTTTTGATGCGTTGGAATTCTTCCATCCTTGACTCTGGCGCTTGCTGGCTGGGATCGCTGGTTATTCTCTGGGCCGAGCCTGAAAGCGCATCCCCTGTCGGATGAGAAGACGGGGCCCGACCGCGGATTATACAAGATCAGCTCTTTGGGTTCGAAGGATCGGCTGATTTGCAGCTTTATTGATTGTGGCGGTTGGTTTGGCTGTGGGAAACTTCGTTCATGGACTCCACTTCCCCAGTCTTATCGTCAACGCCTCCGGTTGTTCTTTGTCTGTCAGGTCATGACCCGACAGGAGGGGCAGGAATTCAAGCAGATATAGAGGCCATAAGAGCCATCGGAGGACATCCGGCAACTCTCGTGACTGCCCTGACTGCTCAGGATAGTAGGAATGTGGTCGGTGTATATCCTCAAGACCCCGAAGCTTTGATGGCACAAGGGCTCCTTTTGCTGCGTGATTTTAAGATTGCAGCGATCAAAATTGGCCTTTTGGGTTCCCATAAAATCGCGCGTAAGGTGGCAGAGCTCATCGATATCGCGGGCCCCGTGCCTGTAGTGTTGGACCCGGTTTTGGCGGCAGGGGGCGGAACTGATCTTGCGGGGGATCAATTGCTTTCAGTGCTTCGGCAGGACATTTTGCCTAGAGTCACCTGGGTCACGCCCAATGTTCCTGAAGCGCGTCGCCTTGCCAGCCGTGAAGACTTGGCGGAATGCGCTGAGCGGTTGATGTCTATGGGCGCACGTCATGTGATGATTACGGGCACTCATGAGGATGGGGTTGCCGTGATCAACCGGTGGTATGGTTCAGATGGCGCGACCGAATGGAGTTGGCCACGACTTCCCCAGGAATATCATGGGTCGGGTTGTACGCTGGCAGCTGCTCTTGCTGCGGGTATTGCCATTGGATTAGGGGATTATGAGGCTGCCTATGGCGCCCAGGCGCTAACCTATGCCGCCCTCGAGTCGGCCTATCCTCTGGGGCATGGTCAATGGTTTCCTGCCCGCTCCGGGGCCTCAAAGCGAATTGCATCAGGAGATTTGGCCCCATGAATGCAAAGCCTGCAATGATCAGTCGTGTGGCGCTTGAGGCCTTTCTTGGTGAGCTCCTGGAAGTCTCCAATTATTCAGATTATGGGCCCAACGGCCTTCAGGTGGAGGGCAGGGCGTCGATTCAGCGGGTGGCGTTTGCGGTCTCTGCGACGCGGGATTCAATCCGTCAGGCCGTTGATGCGCAGGCGGACGCATTGATTGTTCATCATGGATTGCTTTGGAATTTCTCAGGTCCAAGGCCCCTGGTTGGACCTTACGCGCGCCGCGTTTTTCCCTTGGTTCGTCATGAGATCAATCTCTTTGCATATCACTTACCCCTCGATGGGCATCCGGTGCTGGGAAATGCGGCCGGACTTGCACGTATTTTGGGTTTGAGTGAGCTCTCCCCTTTTGGTGAGTTTAAAGGGAAACCAACGGGGGTTCGGGGTGTTTTTAAAGAACCTCCATCGGCTGAAGTTCTGAAGGAAACAATTGCACAAGTCCTCAAACATCCGGTTCTTTTTGCAACCCCGGATAAATCAGCGAAAGTGAATACGCTGGGCATCATTACAGGGGGAGCCAACCGTGACTGGACCCTCGCCCATTCCCTGGGTCTTGATGGATACCTGACTGGTGAAATGAGTGAGCATGATTGGCATGAGAGTCAGGAGGCTGGCCTTCACATGTATGCAGGAGGGCATCACGCCACAGAGGTTTTTGGTGTCCGATCCTTGATGGTGCACTTACAAGAGCAGTTGAATCTGGACTGCTTTTATATCGACAGTGAAAATCCGGCCTGATAGCGAAGGCCTTGATTTTTCTGGGGCTGGACTGGTCCAAGTCCGAGTGCCCGATGTGCCCATTTTGGCCGACTATTCTTGGGTTCTCTGGCAGGCGGCCTATGAGCCAGACCTTCTCGCTTCAGATGTCTCCAAGCTGCTCTGGGCGAGGAGTTATTCAAAAGAAGCCTTAGAAGCCGCCTTAGCGGCGGGTGAGAAAATTTTTTGGATCGCGGTGGAAGGGAGTCGGGCCGGTTTTGTGGCTTATCGGCTGGAAACGGTTAGTCGCCACATGCGGCTTTCCAAGCTCTATCTTCATCCCGATTACTGGGGGCGTGGTCTTGGGGCATGGGTTCTTCAAGCAGTATCCGAGGCCGCCGAGGAAGTTTGGGCGGAATATATCGATCTTTACGTGTTCCGCCGAAATCGTCGTGCAATCCAAGCCTACCAACGAGCGGGTTTCCGCATCGCACGTGAAGAGATGACGGATCTGGGTGGGGGTGTGGTTTACGACGATCTTGTCATGATCAAGCTGATTACAAAATAACCGCCTCAGGGTTTTGGTTTCTTCTCCATCATTTCCTTCATGTGTCGCTGCATCATCTGATGATGCTTGATCTCGTAGGATTTCATGAGCTGAAGCTGCTCTTCCTTGAGTCGTTCCTTTTCTTTGGGATCCTTCGCAGAGAGGATCCGGTTGGAAAGATCATGCATCTGAAGAAGGTGGTCTTGACGCTCACGGAGACCTTCATCACTCATCATGAATCCGGGGGGAGGAGGATTGGATGGCTCCGTAGGTGCAGCCATGCAGCTCAGGCTAATCGCTGCCAACGCTACTGGGGCCCAAAAGAAATAGCTGCGCATCAGGATTCTCCGATTAGGGGCTGTAGTTTTTGCCGCTGAGGTCGATGGTCGCGGGGCCTGGGTCATAGAGGCCTGTGAGCTTGCGCCTGAATTCATTGGAAACTTCGCGTCCTTTGGGCAGGGTGTCTATGATTCGTGGCGTCAAAAGAACAACCAACTCCGTTCTTACGGAAGCCATGTTGGTTTTGCCGAATAAATCTCCGATGACTGGAAGCTCATAAAGTAGGGGGATACCGACCTTGGAGGTTCCTGTATTTTCTTGAATCAAACCACCCAAAACCAAGGTTTCGCCATTTTGAACCGAGACATTACTTTTGATCTGGCGCTGGGCGATCGTGGGTGAGGAGATGCCAGAGATCTGCTGTTCTTTATTCACGTTGCTGACGGTCTGGATGATATCCATCGAAACCAGGCCACCTGAATTCACGCGAGGTCGAACGTTCAGAAGGACACCCGTGTCGCGGTATTGAACTGAGTTGTAGGACGAATAAACCGGATTCCCCGTAACGGTGGTGCTGCCACCTGTGAAGTTACCGTATTGGCCTGTCAGAATCGGGATCTGGTCGCCCACACGCATAGAGGCTTCCTGATTGTTTTGGACCATGACCGAGGGTGAAGATACGATGTTGACCTTGCCTTTATCGGCCTCGGCTTGGAGTAGAACCTTAAGGTCTTTCCCGAAGTTCAAGTAATAGTTAAAGGCGTAGTCGCTGGCAGCCCCGATCACAGAGTCAGAACTGCTGCCGATGAGGGTTTGAACCCCTAGGCCGCCGGCGTAATTGCCTTTGTTGAAATACCACTTGATGCCGTATTTGAGGTCATCGGTGAGTTTGACTTCTGCAATGGTGGCGTCAATGAGGACCTGCAG
>CAYQOJ010000226.1:0-1476 GCA_964419105.1 uncultured Methylococcus sp. | reverse complement strand
ATTCCTGGTATTTCGCCGTAATGATCAGCGCGTTATTCGATGGGTCAGCAACAATGCGGATGTTGCCGATGTTGGCGGCCTGGCTGGACCGGTTCTGCTGGGTGCCACGACCAAGGCCGCCGCTTGATGAGCCAAAGCCACCGCCGGACGATCCAAAGCCACCCCCCGAAGAACCCGAGCCTCCTGAGGATCCAAATCCGCCCGAACCACCTGAACCATCATAGCCTCCAGATGACGAGCCACCGCCAAAACCACTGGAGCCGGATCCTGTGGCGGAGTCCGCGCCGTAATTTGGCCCCATACTGGATCCCATGCTGCCGCTGGAGGATCCCGTTCCGAGATCGCCTGATGTGCTGCTGCCGAGATCGCCAGCTGAGTTGGTAAAACCACTGCCGCCGCTTCCTGGGGTGCTCGAGCTGCTTGCGCCAATGTTGCTGTTCTGAAATCCGGGGCGAAGCGAAGCGTTGCTGCCTGAACCCGAACGGCCACCAAAAATGTTGGTCAGGGTTTTTGCAAGTTCGATGGCATCAACGTTTTGCAGGCGATAGACGTGGATGCTGCCCATTCGGTTGGGGCTATAGCGATCCAGGCGGCCAACCCAGCTCGCGATTTCTTCAAGATATCGGGGTTGTGGCGTGATGGCGAGAATTGAATTCAGGCGATCAATCGGCAAAATCTTGACAAGGCCTGCAAGGGGGCCCTTGTTGGTATCGCCAATGATTTTTTGAATTTCAGTTGCAATGAGAGCTGGTTCAACGTTGGTCAGAGGATAAATCCCGACTGACATGCCGCTCATGAAGTCGACATCGAACAGTTGAACGGTATCGAGTACAGTCGTTAACTCTTCAGAGGAGCCGGCAAGCCAGAGCATGTTTCGCGTCGTGTCGACCCGGATAATCGACTTGGGCGGCATCAAGGGCTCCAGAATCTTTTGCATTTCCTGGGCGCCAACGTAGCGCAGGGGAACAATCCGAAGTTGGAAGCCGGGTGGTATGCGTTGTCCTGGCGTTCCTACTTTGGCGCCTGGTGCACCTACAATCCCGCCGGCTTCAGGTTCGATCCGATACATGTCGTTGTCTTTGATCAAGACAGCGCCATTGAGCCTTAGAAGTGTTTCAAGAGTTGGGATCAGTTCTTCCTCGGCCAGCGCCCGGGTCGTCTGAAGGGTCACTCGTCCTGAAACCTTAGGGCTGATGATGTAGTTGATCTTGAGCGTCTCATCCAAGATGGTCTTCGCGACCTCATTGAGATCCGCATCATCAAAGTTCAGAGTGTATTTGCGTCTCGATTAATCGGTTCAATCTTGAGATTGGAGGGTACCGGTGTCCTTTTGATGGACTCAGGTGCCAAAGCCTCGCAACCTCCGAGAAGGAGAGTCATCGAGAGCGAGAGAAATACGAGGCGAGGATTGATGTTCGACATGGAAATCATCTGGATGCTGAGTCCTAAATCTTAGCGCATCGTTCTGAGGCGATG
>CAYQOJ010000225.1:1413-5089 GCA_964419105.1 uncultured Methylococcus sp. | reverse complement strand
TAGAGCTCAAAATCGGCTATGACGCCCTGATTCTGGTCCAGTCCAGGAAAGTGGAGCCGTGGTCACTGACCTCAAAGGAAGCCCGCCTCGCCTTTGCAAAATGGCTGGCGCAACCCGATGGCACCATGTCACTGAATCCAAACCACACCTGGAAGGATGTGCGCGACACCCTGCCGGCAGAACCCATAGCCATCATGGGCCCTCCGATCACCTCTTCGAGCTATGACGCCTTCATCGACCTGATCTCCGAGCTGGAATGCAAGCAAGCACCCTGGGTGCCCGCAGGCGCCAAGGAAGCAACCCCGGACCTACTTCACAAGTGCCGCAGTGTTCGGGAAGACAGTGTCTATCGCGAAGGCGATGACGATGCGCACATTGCCTTGATTGCATCTGCTAGCCACCCAGAAGTCGGTGTTTTCGGTTACAAGCTTTTGCAGGATCACCTCAAGGAAGTCCACGCAATCCCGATCGACGGAGTAGAACCGACCTATGCCAATATTTCGAGTGATACCTACAGTGGTGCCCGCCCGCTCTATCTCTACGTCAAGGCGTCTGCGATCAGCAGGACCCCAGGTCTCAAGGAGTTCCTTTCTGAAGTGGTCAGTGAAAAATCTTGGGGAGAAAATGGATATCTTCGCAAAGCCGGCCTGATCACCCTCCCAGCATCTGAGCGGGATGCAATCGTCAGCAAGCTTCGCGCTTACGGCATCAATCCGTCGCTCGCTCCGGCCAATGATGTTGCACCCACCAAATCGGGTGCGGGAAAGAAAGGAAAAAAATAAATAGCCCTTCCGTTTGACCTTCAGCATGGGCTTTTCCTTGGGTGAATCCCCACATCCTTCCGACATCGACCGCTTTCTCGCGGAAGATGTCGGTTTGGGTGATTTGACCGCTGAAACCCTCCCCAAAGAATTGGGTGCCACCGCAACGGTAATCACCCGAGAGCCGATGGTGCTGTGCGGCAAAGCCTGGTTCGAGGCGGTGTTTAACAGGTTGGGTTCCGGGGTTATTATCGAATGGCGCCATCAGGAAGGGGATTGGGTTGAGGCCGGCGAAACGCTCTGCCATCTTCAAGGACCCGCCCGCATGCTGATGACCGGCGAGCGGACGGCCCTGAATCTCCTTCAAACGCTCTCCGGCACGGCCACCCTATCAAAACGCTACGCGGATGCGGTCCAAGGGACATCCCTTAAGGTACTGGATACCCGCAAAACCCTTCCAGGTCTTCGTGATGCGCAAAAATATGCGGTCAAAGTCGGTGGCTGCCATAACCACCGAATTGGCCTTTATGACGGCATTCTGATCAAGGAAAACCACATACGCGCCATCGGATCGATCACTTTGGCCGTCGAAGCCGCCCGAAATCTGAGCCGGAACGTGATGATCGAGGTCGAAGTCGAGTCACTGGAAGAATTGGATGAGGCCCTGCGCACAGGGGTTGATCGCATCCTCATCGATGAATTCACGCCAGCCATGCGAGAAGAAGCGGTAGCGCGATCGAGAGGACGGGCGAAACTCGAAGTCTCGGGCAATGTTCAAATCGAAGACTTACCGGAGATTGCAAAAAGCGGGGTCGATTATGTGTCGATCGGGAGCCTGACTAAGCACTTACGCGCTATGGATCTCTCCATGCAGGTTGTGATCGGCGCCGGGGTGTAACCGGCGCCTTTCCTTGAAAGTCAGTCGATCCGGCGAACGCCCTCAGAGCTTCCGACCAACACGACATCGGCAGGACGCATCCCAAAGATCCCACAGGTAATCACACCGGGGATATTGTTGAGGGTCTGCTCCAATTCAATCGGGTTCACGATGGAGAGATTCCAAACGTCCAGAATGTGGCCATGATTGTCGGTAAGGCAGTTCTCACGCCAGACCGGTTGGCCCCCGAGCTTCACGATTTCGCGGGCAACAAAACTCCGCGCCATGGGAATGACTTCAACAGGCAGCGGGAATTTACCCAGAACATCAACGCACTTCGTATCATCGGCGATGCAAATGAACTTGCGGCTGGCGCCTGCAATGATCTTTTCGCGGGTCAAAGCAGCGCCACCCCCTTTGATGAGCTGCTTGTGAGGGTTAATTTCATCTGCCCCATCCACGTAAACATCGAGCGTGCCGACGTCATTCAGCTCGAGCACGGGGATACCGAGGCTTTTAAGCTGCTCGGTACTGGCATTGGAGCTTGAAACCGTCCCCTCAATGGAGCTCTTGAGATCGGCCAGACAATTGATGAAAAGGCGGGTTGTCGAACCTGTGCCAATGCCGATGATCGATGTACCTTTTACGTATTCGATCGCCGCTTCAGCGACTTTTTGCTTGAGTTCGTCTTGTGTCATGGTGAATACCTGGAAATTCGGCTCTTAAATCAGAAGCCGAATGATAGCGTGACCGCTCGGGTCCCGCCATGGCATCATCCCCAAATACAGATTTTAAAGACACCCATGATCCTGACCCGCACCGTTGAGCGCATTCTCAGGGCACGCGTCTATGACGTCGCGATAGAGAGTCCCCTGGATCTCGCACCCATCTTGAGCCAACGCCTTGAAAATCGGATCCTTCTCAAGCGGGAGGATCTCCAGCCCGTCTTTTCCTTCAAGCTCCGGGGCGCCTATAACCGGATGGTGAATCTGAGCCCCGAGCAACGTGCCCGGGGGGTCATTGCCGCATCCGCCGGCAATCATGCCCAAGGGGTCGCACTGGCTGCTCAAAAGCTAAAGACCCGCGCACGTATTGTGATGCCACAAACCACCCCGGCCATCAAGGTCGAAGCCGTCCGCCGCCTGGGCGCCGAAGCCATTCTGATCGGTGATGCCTATGACGATGCCTATCAATACGCTATTCGTCTATCCGATGAAGAAGGGCTGACATTTATTCACCCCTACGATGACACCGACGTCATCGCAGGTCAGGGGACGATCGGCATGGAAATTCTTCGCCAGCACCCCGGCGCAATCCATGCGGTGTTCGTTCCCGTCGGCGGCGGCGGTCTGATCGCGGGGGTCGCCGCCTACATCAAGTTCGTTCGCCCCGAAATACGGATTATCGGGGTTGAACCGGAAGATTCCGATTGCCTTGCCCGAGCCATGAAAGCCGGACGAAGGGTCACCTTGCGTCAGGTCGGTCTGTTTGCGGATGGTGTTGCCGTAAAGCAAATCGGGAAGGAAACTTTTCATCTGGCCCATGCGCTGGTCGACCAAGTTGTCACAGTCTCAACCGATGAGATCTGTGCGGCCATCAAAGATGTGTTCGACGATACCCGGTCCGTCGCTGAAACTGCAGGGGCGCTTGGGGTCGCAGGCGCCAAAAAATATGCGGAACAAACCGGTATTCGCGGTGAGACCCTCGTCTCCATTCTGAGCGGCGCCAACATCAATTTCAGTCGCCTTCGCCACGTAGCGGAACGGGCGGAAGTGGGGGAAAGGCGCGAAAGGCTGATGGCGGTCTCCATCCCGGAACGACCCGGAAGCTTCCTCGCCTTCCTTAAGGCACTGGGAAGAAGGGGTATTACCGAATTCAACTACCGCTATTTCGAGGGGGATGTTGCTCGGGTGTTTGTTGGCATCGATGCAGGTCAAGAAGACTCCAATCACCTGATCAAAGCTCTGGAAACCGATGGCTATCCTGTACTCGATATGTCCGATAACGCCCTCGCCGTGGAACATATTCGGTATATGGT
>CAYQOJ010000225.1:300-1403 GCA_964419105.1 uncultured Methylococcus sp. | reverse complement strand
CCTGAACTCCCGGACGAGGTCGTATACAGCTTTGAGTTTCCTGAGCGCCCCGGCGCCCTTTTGACTTTTCTTTCAAGCCTTGAAGGGCGCTGGAACATCAGCCTCTTCCACTACAGAAATCATGGCGCCGCCTACGGACGCGTTCTAATGGGGCTGGAAGTACCTAAGTCCGAGCGGCGGGGTTTTCGACAATTTCTAGACGAGACGGGGTTTGCTTACCGGGAGGAAACCCAAAACCCGGCCTATCAACTCTTTGCGGGTGGTCGTAATCCCAAAGGCTAAGGCGAGAGCTTTAAAACTGCTACCCCGCTAACAATCAGAAGGACGCCGAGATAGCGCCCGAGGCTCGCAGGATCCCCGTAAACCATCACACCGACCAGAAAGGTGCCGGCCGCACCGATCCCCGTCCAAACGGCATAAGCCGTCCCCATGGGGATTTCACGCTGGGCCAACCACATGAAAAAGCCGCTCAAACCGATGCAAAGGGCCGCAATCACGATGCCGATAATCCTTGAACCGGGGTTCAGCGACATTTTGATGCCGATGGGCCAGCCAATTTCGAAAAGGCCCGCCGTCACAAGGTATAGCCAACTCATTCTAGCTCCAGGATAAAGTGGTATTCCGCATCACCCACCGGCATGACCGAGAGGCGATTGCCTTTTCGCACCAAGGCGAGATCCGATAATTCCGGGTGTTCCTTCATCTCGGCCAAACCAATGGTCCGCTTAAGTTTTCGAACCAGGGCAACATCCACGCGATACCAAATGGGCCGCTCCGGCGTGCTTTTAGGGTCGAAATATTTGGAGTCCGGGTTTAGCGCCGTATCATCGGGATAACCCGACTTGACGATTCGAGCAATTCCGACGACGCCGGGTTCCTTGCAGTTGGAATGATAAAAGAGAACTTCATCACCGACCGCCATATCATCCCGGAGCATATTGCGGGCCTGATAATTGCGAACCCCATCCCACGGCTCGGTTTGATCGGGACGATTGATAAGGTCATCAATGCCAAAGGCCTCGGGCTCCGATTTCATCAGCCAATATTTCATGCGGTGGATCTCTCCTAGACTTATCTTGTCAGCATCCTAACCTTCGGGCAGG
>CAYQOJ010000225.1:0-290 GCA_964419105.1 uncultured Methylococcus sp. | reverse complement strand
TCCCTAAGGCTACAGCCTTCTTGCAATGCTATCCTTTGAAAAAACTATTGAACCCTCCCATGAAGATTCTGGTTAACGCTCAGCCCCTTCTGCACCCCCTCTCCGGTGTCGGTCAGTACACCTATCAGCTTTATCGCGAAATGCTGAAGTTAGAGGCGCCGTGTCGTTTTTATTACCGCTATCACTATTCGGAACAACTCAAGACCGGCGGCGGAGAATTCGCAAATGCCGTTGAGCGATTCGCCCATCCGACCTACCCCACTCGGATAGCCATGAATATGACGCGAAAC
>CAYQOJ010000224.1:0-5151 GCA_964419105.1 uncultured Methylococcus sp. | reverse complement strand
TCACGATCCTGAGCCGTTTTAGGTTTTTCAACCCCCTGACCGAGAGGTACTAGGTGAGTTCGGGTGTATTCCGGGTGATTGGGGGTGGACTGATGGGGCGGCTCGTTGCCCTAGGTCTGGTTCGACAGGGTTACAGGGTTTCACTTCATGATCAGGGTGATCCCTCGGGCCGCACAGCCGCGGCCCACGTCGCTGCCGCCATGCTCGCGCCCTATGCCGAATCGGTGGAGGCGGAGCCTGAGGTGGTGGCGCTGGGATTGGAAAGTTTGAAGCTCTGGCCGGAGCTTCTCAAGAGCCTTCCCAAAGACGTTTTTTTTCAGCAAAACGGAACCTTGGTCGTCTGGCATAGCACGGATAGGGATCAGGCGCTTCAATTCGGACAGCGTCTTGATCACCCCCGAGTTGCTTTATCCGAAGAGCATCGCCCTCAATCGCTCGACCGAATCGGAATCGCGCAGCTTGAACCCCAACTGGGGGACCGGTTTCAGCAGGGCCTTTTCCTGCCTTCCGAGGGACAACTGGATAATCGTGCCCTTTTGAGTGCTCTGGCCGAGGCCCTAGAAAGCGAGGGCGCAGAGTTGCATTGGGGTGAGACGAGCGACCCTTCGGCTTTTGGGGGCGATTGGGTCATCGATTGCCGCGGCATGGGGGGTAAACCCGCATGGTCCAGTCTTCGTGGGGTTCGAGGGGAGGTCGTTCGGGTCGAGACCTCGGAGGTTTCCTTGAGGCGGCCGGTCCGGCTCCTCCATCCCCGCTACCCCCTCTATATCGCGCCTAAGCCCCATGGCGTTTTCGTGATTGGAGCAACCCAAATCGAGAGCGAGGATTATTCTCCGGCGAGTGTTCGTTCAGCCCTTGAGCTCCTTTCGGCCCTTTACTCTGTCCATCCCGGATTTGGCGAAGCCCGTATCCTTGAGATCGTCAGCCAATGTCGTCCTGCGCTGCCTGATAATGCCCCTGAAATTCGCTGGGATGGACGAAAAACCATCAAAATTAACGGCCTGTACCGGCATGGCTACCTGATGGCGCCGGCGATCATGAACGCCGCATTGGCTTTGATTGACCAGCTTCTAAAGAATCCCATTCCAGACGAATCCTGGCGTCAGGCAACGCCGTTCCCCCATCTCTACCACCTGAACCAGGCGGCCTGAACATGCAGATCACCATCAATCAAGCCCCATTTGAGCTTCCAGAGGGCACTACCGTTGAGGAAGCTCTGGCGCAATTTGGCGCAAAGCCCCCTTTTGCCGTGGCCTTGAATCTCGAATTTGTCCATCGCCAGCGCTACAGCGATACCATCCTCAAAGCACAGGATGTCCTAGAAATTGTCCAACCTGTGGCCGGGGGATAGGGAATGACGAAGATTGATGCGAAAGATCCTTTGGTGCTTTATGGCACCTCGTTCCCCAGTCGCCTCCTGCTCGGGACGGCACGCTATCCCTCCCCCAAGGTGCTGGAGTCCGCCGTTCGCGAAGCGGAACCAGCCATGCTCACCGTCTCGCTGAGGCGCCAAGCGGCGGGTCACAATGAAATCGGCGGGCAGGCCTTTTGGGATCTTTTAGGCGAACTCAACGTGCCTTTCCTTCCCAATACGGCAGGATGCCACAGCATCGAGGAGGTCTTTACCACCGCCATGATGGCCCGCGAAGTATTCGGCACCGAGTGGATCAAGCTTGAACTGATCGGCGATGACTATACCCTTCAGCCAGATACCTTGGGCCTTGTCACTGCGGCCGACAAACTGCTTCGCGAGGGTTTCAAGGTCTTGCCCTACTGCACGGAGGATCTGGTGGTTTGCCGTCGCCTCATTGACGTCGGTTGTGAGGCGATCATGCCTTGGGCCGCACCGATTGGAACCGGCAAAGGTCCGACGAATCCCTATGCCCTTAAACTTCTTCGTGAGCGGGTTTCGGTGCCGATCTTGGTTGATGCCGGGATTGGTGTTCCCTCCCACGCGTGCCAGGTGATGGAGTGGGGTTGTGACGGGGTTCTTTTGAACACGGCCGTCGCGCAGGCGAGAGACCCCGTTACCCTGGCGGGGGCATTCAGTGGAGCCATAAAGGCGGGCCGGGCCGCCTATTTGGGGGGCGCCATGGCGGAGCGGGAGTCGGCCCAAGCCAGTACCCCTGTCGTGGGAACCCCCTTTTGGCACCTTGAAGAAGGTTAGTCCGTCATGGGACATGAGGGCCTGAAGGAAAATGCCGGCATGGAGACATTTCTCGCGCTGAATCTCGATGCTCACCTTGGGGTATCCCCTCTGGATCCGTGGCCCTCGCTCCAGAATCTCGTAGAGAAGGCATTTCAGAGAATTCCGGCCTACCCGTCATATCTTGAAAACAGAGGTTATACCGGGGGGATACCGGTATCGCTGGAAGCCTTTGGCGGGCTTCCGCTGATGACCAAGACAGACTATATCCAGAGCTACCCCTTGGAATCCCGTGTTGAGGCGGGAGATCTTTCAAGCTTAGATCGACTGGCAGTCTCCTCAGGCTCAACCGGGGTGCCGACCTTTTGGCCCCGCAGTGAATCGCATGAATTTTCAATTGCCGTTCGCTTTGAGCAGGTCTTTCGGGATAGCTTCAGGGCGCATGAGAAAAAAACCCTGGCGGTGGTCTGCTTTGCCCTCGGCAACTGGGTCGGCGGCCTCTTCACGACCTCCTGCTGCTGGCACCTGGCGCGAAAGGGCTATCCCCTGACGGTGGCCACGCCCGGCAACAATGTGGCCGAAATCATCCGCGTGATTCGGGCCCTTGGCTCCGCCTATGAGCAGGTGGTTTTGTTGGGTTATCCGCCGTTTGTTCGGGATGCGGTGGATCAGGGACGCGCGGAGGGCATTGACTGGGGGGCGCTTCAGACCCGAATGGTTTTTGCCGGTGAGGTGTTCAGCGAGGAATGGCGCGCGGATATTGTCCGAAGGGCTGGCGGGACTGCCCCTCATCTTGAAACTGCCTCACTCTATGGAACGGCTGATGGGGGGGTTTTGGGGAATGAAACGCCCTACAGCAACCTGATCCGAGCCACCTTCGCGCAAAACCCCAAAGCGGCGCGCGCCCTATTTGGGGAATCGCGGCTTCCAACCCTGGTGCAATACGATCCCCGAGATCGTTATTTTGAGCTCCATGAAGGAACTTTGGTGGTTTCAGGAGCCAATGGGGTTCCTTTGGTTCGTTACCATATCGCCGATCGCGGTGGTCTGATCCCGTTTGATGATATGGAGAAAACCCTTCAGGTGCTTGGGGTCAGGGATGAGATTCGAGCGCAACTGGGACCAGCTGCTCCGATCCGCGAACTCCCCTTTGTTTACGTCTTTGGCCGTGCGGATTTCACGGTGTCGTTTTATGGTGCCAACGTCTACCCTGAAAATGTGACGGTGGGCCTCGAGCAACCCGAATTCATTGGAAGGCTGACGGGAAAATTTGTGCTTGAAAGCCTGGATGATCTTGAGGGGAATCCCGAACTCCTCATCACCGTCGAATTACGAGATGGGCAAGATCCTGATTTAGGTCTTGAAAAGGCCATTGCTGAGCGGGTTCAAGCCGAATTGTTGCGGCTGAATAGTGAGTTTGCCCACTATGTTCCCAAGGATCGGCAGCTCCCCCGCGTCGTTTTGAGATCCTTTGGCGACCCAGAGAACTTTCCTCCCGGGATCAAGCACCGCTATACCCGGCGAAAAACGTTGTAGTCTCTTCAGCCCCTAAAATCTGGAAGAACCTCGGTATGCAAAATTGGAAGAAAGCAGCCCTCATATGCCTTTTTGCGGCATCTGGGATGGCAGGTGCTAGCGAAGCCCCGAGAGATCTCAAGGCGATTGAGACGATTGTCGTCATCTATCTTGAAAACCATAGCTTTGACAATCTTTACGGGTTTTATCCGGGGGCAGAAGGGATCGCCAAGGCAGCCAAAGAAAATGTCCTACAGGTGAATGCAGCAGGAGAACCCTATCCGCTTTTGCCTCGGGTTATCGATACCCTCAAAAAACCGCCTGAACCCGACCTGAGGTTTCCGGTCGATCTTTCCAATGCCCCCTTTCCGATAGAGCGCTACGTTCCTATTCAGGAACGCACGGGGGATCTGACCCATCGCTTTTACCAGCACCAGCTCCAGATCAATGGCGGCAAGATGAACCGTTTTGCCGAAATCTCAAATGCCAAGGGACTTGTCATGGGCTATTACAATGGCCAGAAATTACCCCTCTGGTCGTATGCCCAAAAGTACACGCTGGCCGATCATTTTTTTGCCGCGGCTTTCGGGGGCTCCTTCCTGAACCACATGTGGCTGACCTGTGCCTGTACGCCCTATCAGCCCCATCCTCCGGTAGCTAATACGATCGAACTCGATGCGCGGGGCGAGGTCATCAAGGATGGCGCGTTCACGGCGGATGGTTATGCGGTGAATAACGTCCTTTCAGCATCAGCCCCACGGAGTCCCAAGGCCGACCATCCGGATCGCCTCCTGATCCCTCAAAGTCAGCCCACTATCGGAGATCGCCTGAGTGAAAAAGGGGTGGATTGGGCTTGGTATGCTGGGGGATGGTCGGATGCGTTGGCAGGACGCGCCGATCCCACATTTCAATTTCATCACCAGCCCTATGTCTATTTTTCGCGTTATGCAGAAGGCACGGATGCGCGGGAGCAGCACCTCAAGGACAGTGCTGACTTCGAAAAGGCGATAGCAGAGGGTGATTTGCCTTCTGTGGCTTTCTACAAGCCCTTAGGGCGCCTGAATGAGCACCCGGGGGATACAAGCCTTCTTGAAGGCGAAGAGCACATTGCAGGGCTTCTCAAAAGGCTGGAGTCGAGTCCTCAATGGGGCCACATGGTTGTCATCGTGACCTACGATGAGCACGGGGGGTACTGGGATCACGTTCCACCTCCCAAAGGGGACCGCTTTGGACCGGGAAGCCGGATCCCTGCGTTGATCATTTCGCCGTTTAGTCAGGGGGGACGCATCGATTCCACGGTCTATGACACGACCTCGATTCTGAAGCTCATTGAGGAGCGTTTCGAAATCAAACCCCTTGGCGAGCGGGATCGGAAGGTCAATAGCCTCGCCAACGCCTTGAAGCTGGGAGGCTGAGGGGGGTAGCCGGACGATCTTCGGCGATTTTGCTATAGTCGGCCCGGTTTCCCTAATCGCAACTCGAGAGGCACC
>CAYQOJ010000223.1:0-5154 GCA_964419105.1 uncultured Methylococcus sp. | reverse complement strand
AAGTGCACAACCTATGCAGCGAGGTTCATCAATCACCGCAACGGCTGGATCCTTTTGCTGTCCCCGCGTCTCATCTGCCGGAATCGGCTCCCGTCCTAAAAGGTCGGCCAGAGCCAGGATCAGAGGGTCACCGCCTGGCGGACACTGATTGATTTCGGCCTCATGATGAGCAATGGCTTCTGCATAGGGACGGCATCCCGGAAAGCCGCATTGTGCACATTGGGTTTGGGGAAGGAGTGCCTCAATTTTAAGGACCAGGGTTTCCTCGTTCTTAGGCATGCGTCGGGCCAGGGTCTCCAGGAGGAGTCCCAGAAGACCAAAAAGTCCCGTAATGATCAAAAGGGCGATAAGGGTCATGCCTTAGGTTCTGATCAAGCCTTGGAATCCGCTAAATGCGATGGCCGCGATACCTGCCGTGATGAGCCCAATAGCGGCTCCCTGGAAGGGTTTCGGGACATCGGCGACCTCGATACGCTCCCTAACGCTACTGAAGAGTGCCAGAACCAGAACGAAGCCCATTGAGGCCCCGAGGCTAAAGAATAGCGTTTCGATGAGCGTGGCATCTTTTCTCGCGCTGAGAAGCGTTACACCCAGCACGGCGCAATTCGTTGTGATGAGGGGTAAATAAAGGCCCAAGGCCTCGAAAAGACGGGGGCTGAAGGCTTTCATGGCCAGTTCGGAAGCTTGGACCACAGCGGCAATCAGGCCAATGAAAACCAGTGTTCTCAAATGCCCTGCGCCCAGCGGCATCAATACGGCATGATCGACGAAGAAGGTGGTCATCGTCGCGAGCGTCATGACAAAGAGCGTGGCCAGCCCCAGTCCCAGTGCGGTATCCAGTCGCCGGGAGGCACCCATCAGTGGGCACAGGCCTAAAAATTGGGTCAGAACAACGTTATTGACGAGCAGTGCGCTGATCAGAATCAGAAAAAGTTGGCTCATGCGGGGATCGTATTGTCGCTAATGACTAGAGTCGAGGTACCCTTGAGGCGTTCGATGTTCCACAGCGGAGTTGCCCATGCCACCAGTTCATGGGCGGTAGCGCCTTTCAGCGCCTTGGGAGGGAATAGCCCTAGATGCTGAAGCAAATAGTGAATGACGCGAGCCCCCTGTTCCGATGCGACCGGGGGGGCACCCGCCGATTTGCTCAGCTTGCGGCCATCCGGGCTGATCATAAGCGGGGTGTGGGCATACACAGGAATCTTGTATTCCAAGGCCTGCTGCAGAAAAAGCTGTTGCGGCGTGGAATCGAGAAGATCCTCGCCGCGGACCACGTGGGTGATGCCCAGATGGTGGTCATCCACAACCGTGGCCAGATGGTAGGCGTAGATTTTATCCCGACGAAAGAGAATGAAGTCCCCGGTGAGTGCATGGAGGGACCTCTCTGTCCAGCCTTTGATCCGATCGCAGAAGACCAGGGGATGCTTTGGGGTCATGATGCGGAGGCCATGTTCGCCGGGTTCAAAGGGTAGCTTTGCCATTCTGCAGTGACCCGGGCATGAGCCGTCTTTGGATCGGGAAGGTGAAGCTGTTTCTCGTCGTGAGCATTGGCATGCGTAAAGTCGACCCTGATCGAGCAGCGTATCTAAAGCCTCCTGATACGCGGCATGGTTATGACTTTGATAAGAGACGGCTTCATCCCACTCGAGGGCGAGGGCTTCCAGCGTCCTGAGGATTAGATCCGTTGCACCGGCTTTTGTCCTGGGAGTATCCAGATCATCGATGCGCACGAGCCATTGGCCTCCAGCAGCACGCGCATCGAGGTAGCTGGCAAGAGCAGTAAGCAAGGAGCCAAGATGGAGGGGGCCGCTGGGCGTTGGCGCAAAGCGACCCCTATAGGCTGGCGGCTCGGTTGATACGCCAGCAGGTGTGGTGACTTCCGGAGGGGCAGGGAGGATCAGCTGACCTGTCTTTCCCTGATTTCGTCCAGAGTCTTGCAGTCGATACACTGGGTTGCCGTGGGGCGAGCCTCAAGTCTGCGAAGACCGATTTCGATGCCGCAGGTCTCACAGAAGCCATAATCGCCCCGCTCAAGGTTCTGCAGCGATTCGTCGATCTTCTTGATCAGCTTACGCTCCCGGTCACGCGTCCTGAGTTCGAGGCTGAATTCTGATTCCTGAGTGGCGCGGTCATTCGGATCGGGGAAGTTGGCTGCTTCATCCTGCATGTGGTGGACCGTTCGATCCACTTCGCTCATGAGCTCGTTTTTCCAGTTCCCGAGAATGTGGCGGAAATGCTCCACCTGACCCTCGCTCATGTACTCTTCCCCTTCCCTTGGCTGATACGGCTCGAAGGTGAAGGGATTTGAATTGGCCCCAGTTGTCTTACTACCAGACATGCTTTCAGTTCCTTACCGCTTTCGAAGAAATCCTGCAAGTATAGGGGTAAATCGTGTCCTTGGAAATCATCATTCACAACTACTTGTGAACCGGCGCCCGGGAGGGGAAAGCATTTGAAAAACAGAGGGATAAGTCCTGGATTCAGGGCGCAGCGGGTTTCTCCGTTCAAAGTCATGGAAATTCTGGAGCGTGCACGTGGGCATGAGGCTGCCGGCAGGGACATTGTTCACATGGAAATTGGCGAGCCCGATTTCCCAACGCCTCCGGCAATTATAAAGGCTGCGCAGCACCACCTTGAGGCGGGGAGGGGCTTGGGCTATACCCCTGCAGGCGGATTGCCCGCTTTGAGAGCAGCCATTTCCGACCATTACCGAGATCGCTTCGGGATGGCGCCTGACCCTCGGCGGATTTTCCTGACACCGGGAGCCTCTGGCGCACTCACACTGATCTTGGGGCTCATGGTCGATCCGGGTGATGAAGTGCTGATTGCTGATCCTGGCTATCCCTGTTACCCGAATTTCATTCTGTTGGCCGGAGGGGTCGCAAGATCTTTGCCGGTTGATGCCAGTACCTCATTCAATCTGACCGCTTCACAGATTAAGGCGTCCTGGGGCCCAAAGACCCGGGGCGTGTTGCTGGCCTCACCATCGAACCCTACCGGTACGGTCATGCCCCGAGGGACGCTGCAAGAGGTGATTGAAACGGTCGAAGGCTTTGATGGCTTCGTTATCTCTGATGAGATTTACCATGGACTTGAATACGGTGAGGCGGCCATTTCTGCATTGGCACTCTCCGATCAGAGCTTTGTCATCAATAGTTTCTCCAAGTATTTTGGTATGACAGGCTGGCGTTTGGGCTGGGCGGTCGTTCCAGAGTGGGCGGTCGAAGCAGCGGAGCGATTGGCTCAGAATCTCTTCATCTCAGCACCTACGCTTTCTCAGTACGCCGCCTTGAGTGCCTTCTCCATCGAAAATCGCGAAGAGCTGGAGCGGCGGCGGGAGGCATTTGCCAAGCGTCGCGAAGTTCTGCTCCATGGCCTTCTGGATCTGGGTTTTGGTCTATCTGCCCAGGCCGACGGGGCGTTTTATGTCTATGCGGACTCATCCCGTTTTGCCGCGGACAGCGAGACGTTTGCGCGAGGTCTCCTTGATCAGGCCGGGGTCGCTGTGACACCCGGAACCGACTTTGGCATCCATGGCGCTAAAGGACATATCCGATTTGCTTACACAGCCTCGGTTCCGAGAATTCATGAAGCCTTGTTGCGCATACAAAGTTTTCTTCAACGATAACCGTTTGGCATACTGCGGTCTCTTTTTAGCTTTACCCGATTGACCCTTATGCAAATATCTCGTTCGAATTGGTTCGTGGTTTCTCTTTTTCTCCTGATTTCACTCATTGTGAGCGGCTGCCAGGGGCATAAACAGGATGATGGAAAAGCCGCTGAAGCAGGCAAGGCCTTTCTTGCGGAAAATGCTTCCAAACCCGGAATTATCACAACCGCTTCAGGTCTTCAGTATCAAGTCTTACAGGAAGGCAAGGGCCGTCAGCCTGCAGCCACCGATATGGTTCGTGTGAACTACGCTGGAAGTCTTGTCGATGGGCGCGAGTTTGACCGGGGAGAGGGCATTGAATTTCCCTTGAATGGGGTCATTCCTGGATGGACTGAAGGGCTTCAATTGATGAAGGAGGGCGGGAAAACCCGTTTCTTTATCCCGCCAGATCTCGCCTATGGCGAGCGCGGCGCTGGTGGCGTCATTCCGCCCAACGCGACTCTGATCTTCGATGTGGATCTGATTGCTGTGAAGTAGCGCTTGGACTGGATTCACTAATCTGCGATGAGCTTGTCCACAGCCTGGGTTGCCGATTCGCAAGCCGGAGCTGCCTCGACAAGCTTCATCTTCAGTTGAAGTCCAATGTTCTGGCCGGAAAGGGTTTCGGTGACCACTTCGTTGAGAGGTTCACAGAGCGTGACCATGTTTTTTTCTGCAGCAGTCAGGTCCTTGTAGGTTCTGCTGGCTCGTTCTGTCTGGTCTGAGGCATTTTCAATCAGTTCAGCCATGATCTGATTGTGATAGCGGAAGACATGCTCCACATATTTGGCAAATTCTTCCTGCGTCATCGTGATCTCTTCGCCTGTACTTTTTCGTGTGGTCACGGTTGAGCAAGACGAAAGAAGTGCAAGAAGGGTGAAAAGGGCGAGGTGTCGAATCACAGCAAAAAAATTACGGTTAAGGGTGAAAAAGCTTACACCTTTGACGGTGAGGATGGCTTAGATACCTGCTGCGGCGGAAGAAAGCGTGACAGGACAAACGTAGAAAACACAACCAGACCACCCAGGAACAGGATCGCTTGGACTGAAGTGACGCCCTGGGCTGCACTAAAAGAATAAAGCCCCATTCCGAGAAGAATGGCGCTGTTCTGGAAAAAGTTTTGCGCGGCAACGGCCCGGCCGCTCCCAATGGAGTGATGGCCAATCTCTTGAACGGACGCATTGAGCGGGACCACGATCATACCGCCGAATATTCCTATGCCCAGAAGGAGTATTTCGGCGTCCAGGGTCTCTGTGACGTAGCCCATAAGAAGAAACAGCATTCCCATCAAATAGGCGGCAAATCGAGCTCGACGAACGCGATTTAAAGGGATCAGGCGGGGCACGATCCCAGCGCCCACGACGATGCCAATTGCCAGGAAGAAAGTCAGATTTGCAATGGCGCTCGCCGTTTCGGCGTGCAGAACCTCAGGCGCCCACGCGACCAAGACAACGCGCAAGGTCGCGGCAATGGACCAAAAGAGACTTAGGGCGATCAGGATCAGG
>CAYQOJ010000222.1:2819-5167 GCA_964419105.1 uncultured Methylococcus sp. | reverse complement strand
GCGGCCCTGTTCCCGAGACCGAAGTTTTCATCCGTATCGCGAACAATGTCGCTCAGTAATTGCATCCTTAATTTCCTCATTTGAAATAATCTGGACCGGCCAAGCCTTCCCCGATGATATACCCTTTTGGCGTGGACATAAGTTAGGCTCCGAGGGATGTCACTAGCTGTTTTTCAGGACCATCCACCCTGAATGGCTGGGCTATCCCTTGAAAGAAAGGGGCTAAAACAGTATATTTTCGAGCCATTTGCTCGGCACTTCGTCGTGTCGCCTGATGGCCGGCTCCCGTGTCGCTGACGGTATCCGGGGGGTGCCAAGCCACCGCCCAGGTGCGATGGTTCGGACCCATCCCGAATATCGCCGCAGCCCGAGCTCAAGGGGCTCCAGATTCCTGACCGAGGTACTTAATGAGTTTTAACGCCATCCCGGAACAACAGGGTCTTTATGACCCCCGCAACGAACACGATGCCTGCGGTGTCGGCTTCATCGCCCATATCAAAGGGAAAAAAAGCCATGACATCGTGAGCCGAGGATTGGAAATCCTCCGCAACATTACGCATCGCGGCGCTGTGGGTGCCGACCCGCTCGCCGGGGATGGTGCCGGCATCCTGATCCAGATTCCTGATGCCTTTCTGCGCGAAGAAACCCAAAAGCTTGGGATCACGCTGCCGAATGTTGGTGCCTATGGGGTCGGCATGGTTTTTATGCCGCAGAATCCAGAGCACCATGCAACTTGCGAAGCCATCATTGAGGAATTCGTCAAAGCGGAAGGACAAAAGCTCCTCGGCTGGCGTGATGTTCCCGTTGACAGTACGGGGCTCGGTGAATCTGTAAAAAAGATTGAACCTCGCATTCGGCAGATTTTCGTTGGCCAGGGTGACAACTGTCATGATCAAGCCGCCTTCGAACGGAAGCTGTTCGTCATTCGCAAACAAATCGATAATCGCATCCGCGATCTGAAGCTTGAAGAGGGCAAGATGTTCTACATCCCCTCCTTCTCCTCCAGCACACTAGTTTACAAAGGAATGCTCCTCGCCGATCAGGTCGGGATCTACTATCTGGATCTGGGTGATGAGCGTGTCGTATCAGCCCTTGCTCTGGTTCACCAACGCTTCTCCACCAACACCTTCCCGACGTGGGATCTTGCTCACCCATTCCGGATGATCGCCCACAACGGCGAAATCAATACGGTCCGTGGCAATATCAATTGGATGGCAGCGCGACGTCATTCGATGTCTTCCGAGATCCTGGGCGCTGATCTCGACAAAATCTGGCCCTTGATCGGTGAAGGGAAGTCAGACTCCGCAAGCTTCGACAATGCCCTTGAACTCTTGGTCATGGGAGGGTACTCGCTCGCTCACGCCATGATGCTGCTCATCCCTGAAGCCTGGGCCGGCAACCCCTTGATGGATGAAAAACGTCGCGCGTTCTATGAGTATCACTCAGCACTGATGGAGCCTTGGGATGGCCCTGCTGCCGTTGCCTTTACTGATGGCCGACAAATTGGTGCGACTCTGGATCGTAATGGTCTGCGTCCAGCGCGGTATCTGATCACCGATGACGATCATGTCGTCATGGCTTCCGAAATGGGCGTACTCACGATCCCAGAGCATAAAATCATCAAAAAATGGCGTCTTCAGCCTGGCAAAATGTTCCTGATCGACATGGAACAGGGCCGCATTATTGATGATGCCGAAATCAAGGCGGAACTGGCGGCGAAAGCGCCATACCAGAAGTGGCTGTCAGACACCCAGATCCAGCTGGAAAAGCTTCCTTCAGAAGTTTCAGCCATGCCTCCGGATGACAAGACCCTGTTGGATCGCCAGCAGGCATTCGGTTACACCCAGGAGGACATCAAGTTCTTCCTGACGCCGATGGCCCTCACCGGACAGGAACCTGTGGGCTCCATGGGAACAGATGCGACCTTAGCGGTTCTTTCATCCAAGTCCCGCATGCTCTATGACTACTTCAAGCAGGCCTTCGCTCAGGTCACTAACCCGGCCATCGATCCGATTCGTGAAGAACTGGTCATGTCACTGGTGACGCATATTGGTCCACGTCCCAATCTTCTCGATCTCAAGAACGGGGGCACGCATAAGCGACTGGAGGCCCATCAGCCTATCCTCAGCAACAAGGATCTTGAGAAGATACGTCGGATCGAAGCCAAGACCAGTGGTGTTTTCAAAACCACGACGCTGAGCATTTGCTACCCCTCGGATTCAGGTGCTCCTGGAATGGAGCGTGCATTAGAAAACCTGTGTTCAGAAGCTGAGCGCGCGGTTGCGGCGGGCAATAACATCCTGATCCTCTCGGACCGCAAAATGGATGCAGAGCATGTTGCTATCCCT
>CAYQOJ010000222.1:0-2756 GCA_964419105.1 uncultured Methylococcus sp. | reverse complement strand
AAGACGGGTCAACGCACGGAAGTTGGGCTGGTCGTCGAAACCGGTGAGGCTCGCGAAGTCCATCATTTCGCACTCCTTGCAGGATTTGGTGCCGAGGCCATCAACCCCTATCTGGCATTCGACTCCCTGTCTTCCCTGATTCGGGGCTTCCCGGAAAAGATCTCGCCCGATGAAGCGCATAAGCGCTACATCAAGGCAGTTGGGAAGGCGTTACTCAAGATCATGTCGAAGATGGGTATCTCAACCTACCAGTCTTACTGTGGTGCCCAGATCTTTAATGCCGTGGGCCTGAGCGATAGCTTCCTCTCCCGTTATTTCCCGGGAATCAGCGCCACCACAGACGGTGCAGGTCTTCTGGAAATTGCCGAAGAAACCGTCAAAAGACACCGGGCCGCCTATGGCGATGCGCCGATCTATCGCAATGCACTGGATGTCGGTGGCGAATACGCTTATCGCGTCCGGGGTGAAGATCATGTCTGGACCCCAGAAACGATCTCGAAACTGCAGCATGCGACGCGGACCAATAACTGGTCGACTTACGTTGAATATACCCGCTCCATCAATGAGCAAAACGAGCGTTTGATCACCCTACGCGGCCTCCTCGACTTCGATTACAGTCGTCCCGAGGTTCCTCTTGATGAGGTCGAACCCGCCAAGGATATTGTGAAGCGTTTCGCGACGGGAGCCATGAGCTTTGGCTCTATTTCGTATGAGGCACATACCACGCTGGCGATTGCCATGAACCGGATTGGTGGCAAATCCAACACCGGTGAAGGCGGAGAACTTGCAGAACGATTCAAGCCGCTGGCGAACGGCGATTCCATGCGTTCAGCGATCAAGCAGGTCGCTTCAGGCCGGTTCGGTGTCACCACGGAATATCTCGTCAATGCTGACGACATTCAGATCAAGATCAGTCAGGGTGCAAAGCCTGGTGAAGGCGGACAACTACCGGGACATAAGGTTGATGCCACGATTGCCCGCGTTCGCCACTCCACCCCGGGTGTCGGTCTGATCTCACCCCCGCCGCACCATGATATCTACTCGATCGAGGATCTGGGTCAGCTCATCCATGACCTCAAAAATGTCAACCCGGAAGCACGTATCAGCGTTAAGCTGGTCTCCGAAGTTGGCGTAGGAACTGTGGCAGCCGGTGTTGCCAAGGCCCACGCCGACCACATCACGATTGCAGGCTACGATGGCGGTACCGGTGCCAGTCCGATTACTTCCATCAAGCACGCCGGACTCCCGTGGGAAATCGGTCTGGCCGAAACCCATCAGACGCTCGTACTCAACAAGCTCCGTGGACGCGTCTGCGTCCAAGCGGACGGCGGCCTGAGAACAGGTCGGGACGTTGTCATGGCCGCCCTTCTCGGTGCAGACGAGTTTGGTTTTGCCACAGCGCCATTGATCGTTGAGGGCTGCATCATGATGCGTAAATGCCACCTCAACACCTGTCCTGTAGGCGTTGCAACGCAGGATCCTGAACTCCGCAAGCGGTTCACGGGCCAGCCGGAACATGTCGTGAATTTCTTCTTCTTCATTGCTGAAGAAGTGCGGCAAATCATGGCCAAGCTCGGGTACCGTTCATTCAATGAAATGATCGGCCAAACCGATCGTCTGGATATGCGCAAGGCGGTCGCCCATTGGAAGGCCTCCAAGATTGACCTTTCGCGCCTCCTGTTCAAGCCGACTCCAGGTAACGGGGTTTCTATCCTGAACACCGAAAAACAGGATCATGAACTGGAGAAGGCTCTCGATCACCAGTTGATCGCCCAATCAAAACCGGCTCTTGAATCTAAAACGCCGGTACAGATTGAACTGCCCATTCGCAACTTCAACCGAACAGTGGGTGCCATGCTTTCTGGTCAGGTGGCCAAACGCTACGGTCATGCCGGTCTGAGTGACGACACCATTCACATCAAGCTGAATGGCACTGCAGGTCAGAGCTTTGGTGCATTTCTCGCAAGCGGGGTCACACTCGAGCTTTCCGGTGAAGGCAACGACTACGTGGGCAAGGGACTCTCAGGTGGCCGCATTGTCATCTACCCCCCCAAAGCCTCGCCTATTGTTGCCGATGAGAACATTATCGTCGGTAACACGGTCCTCTATGGTGGCATTCAGGGCGAGTGTTACTTCCGTGGGGTTGCGGGCGAGAGATTCGCGGTCAGAAATTCTGGTGCCATAGCCGTCGTCGAAGGGGTCGGTGACCATGGCTGTGAGTACATGACCGGTGGAATCGTCGTTGTCCTCGGCGAAACCGGCCGAAACTTTGCCGCCGGCATGTCCGGTGGTGTGGCGTATGTCCTCGATGAATCCGGTGATTTCACCCACCGTTGCAACCTCTCCATGGTCGAACTTCAGCCGATCCCAGCCGAAGCCAGTGCCCTGGAGCGCAGAGCACATCAGGGTGGCGATCTTGAGGCGCATGGTCTGGTCGATCTGCTTCACAACATGACTCGTGACGATGAGAAGCGTCTCTGGACACTGATCACTCGGCACAGTCAGTACACCGGCAGCGCCAAGGCCAAGCGGATACTTGAGTCTTGGGCAACGTATCTTCCGAAGTTCGTCAAGGTCATGCCGGTCGATTACCGTCTGGCCCTCGAAAAACTTCATGCGGCCCAGGAGCGGGCTGAGGCCAGCCACTAGGAAATCGTAAAAGGGCATCACCTTGGATGCCCTACGACAGAATCACCGAGATTCGAGAACACCAGTTCCACAGATGCCGATGACGGCATCACAGAGAGGTTAAATCA